>PHBI01000043.1:120986-144667 GCA_002841945.1 Deltaproteobacteria bacterium HGW-Deltaproteobacteria-14 | reverse complement strand
CCGCCCGCGCCCGCGCCGCCGCCCGCGCCCGCGCCCCGGCTCGCGCCCCCCCTCGACCTCGACGCCCACCTCGCCGCCGAGGAGGCCCGCCTGCTGCGCGCGGCGCTCGACGCCAGCGGCGGCAACAAGTCCCGCGCGGCCCGGGACCTCGGCCTGCCGCGCAAGACCTTCGAGTACCGCCTCCTGCGCGCCGGGGTCAGCCCCCTCCCCTGAGCCAAGCGACGGCAGGTCGAGGACCGGAGTCCGCAGCTGGTGGAGGTAGGGGCGACGCCGTCGCGCCTGCCCCCGGCCACGGAGGACGCAGGTCCTCGACCGATACGATGGGAACTGGGTCCACCTCCGGCAAAGAATCACGCGCTCTGAGGCGCGGGGGTGGCCAAAGTTCGCCGCATGGCCCGCCGGCTGCGCGCGAAAACCAGGCAACATGCTGATATTAAATGGATGTGCGCTGCTGGCACGGCTCCTGCTTTGGTCTGGATACCGCCCCCCACGGATCCCCAAGGAGCCCCATGAACCACGCCTCCAGCGCGCTCCGGCGCGAGCGCCCCGCCCCCGAGGTCGATCTCGACGACCTCCGCGCCCGCCTCGCCGGCGAGGGCTGGGTCCACCTCCCCGGCGCCGGCTGGGACGGCCTCGACGCCGCCGTCGCCGGGCTCGGCGCGAGCGTGCTTCACCGCACCGACGTCGTCGCCCGCCCCGGCCGCGCCCTCGTGACCTCGGACCGCGCCCTCGATCTCCACACCGATCACCACCGCGCGGACCTCATCGCCTGGCTCTGCCTCGCGCAGACCTCCGAGGGCGGCGAGACGCGCCTCGCCGACGCGGCGGCCGCCTACGCGGCCCTCACCCCCGATGAGCGAGCCTCCCTCGACGGTGTCCGTCTGTTCGAGCACAGCGTCTTCCCAGGCGACGAGAAGACCCACCCGCTGGTCGAGCACACCCCGGACGGCCCGCGCTTCTACTGCTCGTTTTGGTTCGGCACCCCGCTCGCGCCGGCCGCGGCCGCCGCGTTCGGTGCCCTCCAGCGCGCCGTGCATGCCAACGTCGTCGCGGCGTTGCGCCTCGCCCCGGGCGATCTCCTCGTCATCGACAACCGCCGCATCCTGCACGGCCGCACCGCCATCACCGGCTCCCGCGACCGCCACCTCGTCCGCTCCTGGCTCGCCGTCCCCCGCTGACCCCTATAGGAGAACCCCCATGCTGCGCATCGCCACCCTCGCCGCGCTCGTCCTCGTCACCCTCACCGCGTGCGGCGACAGCGCCGACCCGGCGTCGACCGCCGCCCCTCCGGACACCTTCGTCGGGGTGGACACCGCCGCGCCTGCGGAGGACGTCACGCGGCCGGTGGACACCTCGCCGTCGCCCGACTCGCTGGAGCCTCCAGACTCGCTCGGGACAGCGGACACGAGCCCCCCGCTCGACACCGTCAGCCCGACGCCAGACCCGTGCGGCGGCGTCCCCGCCGCGGGTCGCTGCGACGGGAACACGCTGTCGGTCTGCGTGAGCGGCACCGGGAGCGGCGAGCCCTTCGCCATCAGCGTGCCGTGCGGCGCCGGCTACGCCTGCACCGCGACCGCGTCCGGCGCGAGCTGCGTGCCGAACCTCGCCTGCGTCCCAGGGGCCTCGGAGTGCCACAACGGAGCGGTGGCGCGCTGCGTCGCTGGCGCGTGGCAGGAGACGCCGTGCCCGAGCGGTTGCAACGCCACGCCGATCGGCGCGCTGTGCCCTCCCGCCGTCCCGACGACGCACTACGCGAACACCGTCGAGTACGAGTACCGGGCGTACAACGCCGGCTTCACCGACTGGGGCGCGGACGTGTACGCGGCCCCGGCGCGACGGTTCATGGTCCTCTCGTACGCCAACGGTGAGCTCCTCGACGTGACCACCAGCGACGACGACGGCGCGTTCGACCTCGACGTGGTGCCGGCGGCCCTCGAGGACGGCGACGACTTCGTGGCCCTCGCCGCCATCGCGGCGACCAGCGGAGCCGACGTCGACTACGCCATCGTCAGCCCGGGCGGCTCCCTGGGCCAGCGCAGCGTCGAGGCGCTCGCGCTGTCCGGAGCTCCCGATCCGAAGGTCTGGGTGTGGTCTTGGAGGACGACCGACATCCCGGCCGCCGCTGGCGTCTACCTGCCCCTCGCGTCGGGGTCGGGCGCCGCCTACGCCTTCAACTACCTGAGCGCCGTTCACGACTTCGGTGTGAGCCTCTTCGGCGCCCGCGCCGGGACCTCGCTCGCGGTCTGGCTCGACTACGGCGTCTCGTGGGACTGCGGGAACTGCTTTCTGGACTTCCCGGCGCACGCCGCGGGGCTCGACTTCGGGTCTCAGATGTTCATCCGCGCGGACGCCGACGAGTCGTTCTGGAGCGGCGCGGTCCTCGCGCACGAGCTCGGGCACTGGCTGATGGCGACCTACGGCGTCGCGCCCGGCGAAGGTGGCGAGCACGTCCTGGGCGTGCCGACGCACCCGGGCATCGCGTGGTCCGAGGGCTTCGCCACCTGGTTCAGCTCCATCGTGCGCCAGCAGAGCTTCTACTACGACAAGCAGAACGGCCTCTTCTTCTGGGTCGACCTCGACACCCGCGCCTACTCCACCGGCGTGCCCTGGCTGCGCCCGCTCTCGGAGTACGGGCTCGAGCAGCTCATCGACGAGAACGAGGTGGCGCGGATGCTCCTCGGCGTCACCACAGACGCCAACGTGGTCGCGCTGATCGACGCCGTCGCGTCACCGCGGATGACGGTCGCGCCCTTCCTCCGTGGGTACCTGCGCCGCACCTGGGATGCGCTCGACGGCGACGGCTTCCCGCTGCCCGCGTGGAGCACCGACCAGTCGGCGCCGCACCTCGCGGACTTCCTCGACGCGCTGCAGTGCGAGGACCTCGTCACCGCCTCGCAGGTCGACGCGCAGACCGAACCGTGGGCGCACTATCCCTACCCGAGCTCCGCGCCGCTGTGTCTCGGCGGCGAGCTGCCGATCCAGGTCACCTGGCGGGCCACCGCCACCGCGACCCTCGCCGAGGTGCGCTGGTACGTCCCGCTGGCCGAGGAGCTGGTCCTCGCCTTCGACCCGCCGAGCGGGCCGCCGACCGTGATCCCCGCAGGGTCTGCGCCGGGCACGGCGACCCTCGCCTTCACCGCGCCGCGCCGGCCAGCGACCATCGCCGGCGCGGCGCCGCGGCTCGTGGGCCTCGACGTCAGCGGGGCGGGCGCGGGTTGGCGGGTCGCCGGGCGCGTGCCCTACGACGCCCCAGCGCTGCCTGCGCCAGCGCTGGACGGCCCCCGGGTGAACCTCCGCGGCGCGCTGGGCGGCCCGTCGATCCGGCTGACCGCCGTCCCCGCCGCCGCGCGGGCGCCGCGCACGTCGAACCGGCCGATGATCCCCCGCTGAGTCGCGACCGGGCGCCTCGTCGCCGCCTCTGACTCAGAGGCGGCCCTCGGCGTACAGCGCGACGGCGTCGGCGAGGGGGGTGGGGCGGTCGAGGAGGACCAGGCGGATGCCGGCGCGGTTCAGCTGCGTGACGGCGCCGGAGCCGATCCCGGCGGTGATCACCGCCTCGCAGTCGCCGATGACGTCCGCGATCCAGCCGTGCCCCTCACCGTCCCCGAACCCCCGGCCGGGCCTGTGTCCGTCGCCGTAGTCGTCGCAGTCGCTCTGCCCGTGGCGGTGCCTGTGCCCGCGCCCGTCCCCCTGGCCGTGCCCGTGCCCGTCCCCGCGGAGGAGCACCGGCCCGTCGACGCCCGCGTGTCCGCGCGGCGGACCCTGGTGGGGGCGGCCGAGGTGGGGGTTGGTGCGGGCCTCCTCGGCGACGACCTTGCCGTCCTCGAGGGTGTAGACGACGAAGCGGGCGCTCTTGCCGAAGTGGCGAGCCACGATGTCGTGTGGGTTCGACGCGATGGCGAATTTCATCCTGGACCCCCTTGGGTGTTGGTGGACGGTGACGGGGCCGCCCGCGATGCGGATCGCCCGACCCTGGACGAGCGCGCTCGCGACCTTGCACCGAGCCGAGGCCACGACGCGCCCGAAGGTCGCCCGCGAGACGCCCATCCGCTCGGCGGCGTCCGCCTGAGCGCGGCCCTGCAGGTCCGCGAGCCGCAGCGCCTCGAGCTCGTCGAGGCTCAGCTCCACCGCGTCGGCCGCGCCGGCCGACACCCCTCGGGGCTCGAAGTGCGTCACCTCGGGGAGGCAGCGCACGCTCCGCTCGCGTTTCGGTCTAGACATCGTGGTCCTCGGTCGGCGCGTTCCCGTCGACCCGGTTATGAGCATATGCTCATAATCCGGCCGCCGCAATCGATAAATCGTCTCCGCGGCGTCGGAGGCGGTCCGCCGCTGTCCATCGGATGACACGTTGCGTCATCCCGCGTGGGCCGGTTACTCTCGTCCGGGTCGCGGTCGCTCGCGGCGACAACCCAGGCGGCCCGCAGTCGGGCCGAACCCGTCGGGGGACATGGTCGGACTACCTACACGTTGGGGCCTCTACGACCCCCGGACCGAGCACGACGCCTGCGGCGTCGGCTTTGTGGCGAACATCTTGGGCGTGAAGTCGCGCGGCATCGTCGAGCAGGCGCTCGACGTGCTCCAGCGCCTCGCCCATCGCGGCGCCAGCGGCTCCGATCCGGAGACGGGGGACGGCGCGGGGATCCTGCTCCAGATCCCGCACCGCTTCTTCAAGCGCGAGGGGCTGCGCCACGGCTGGGACATGCCGCGGCGGAGGCGCTACGGCATCGGCATGGTGTTTCTGCCGCAGGACCCGCGCAACCGCCGCGCCTGCGAGGAGGCCTTCGAGGAGGTCGTCAGCGAGCAGGGGCAGTACGTGATCGGCTGGCGCGACGTGCCGGTCGACGTGAGCGCGGTCGGCACCGTGGCAAAGCAGACGCTGCCGGTGATCCGCCAGATCTACATCGGCTGTCGCCGGGTGATCCCCTCGGCGCTCGAGCGCAAGCTCTACGTGATCCGCAAGCTCACCGAGAACCGGGTGCGCGAGCGCGGCGTCGACCCCGAGGGGCGCTTCCACGTCGCGAGCCTCTCGGCGGAGACCATCGTCTACAAGGGCCTGCTGCTCCCCAAACAGGTCCCGCGCTTCTTCCGCGACCTGACCGACCCCGACATGGTCAGCGGGCTCGCGGTCGTCCACTCGCGCTTCTCGACCAACACCTTCCCGACCTGGGATCGGGCGCAGCCGTGCCGCTACGTGGCCCACAACGGCGAGATCAACACGCTCCAGGGCAACATCAACCAGATGCGCGCCCGGCGCGCCATCCTGCAGTCGGCGAAGTTCGACGGGCCGCTCGACCGCCTCTACCCGATCATCGTCGAGCGGGGCAGCGACTCGGCGCAGTTCGACAACATGCTCGAGCTGCTGCACCTCGGCGGGCGGTCCCTCGACCACGCGATGATGATGCTCATCCCCGAGGCGTGGGAGTCCGACAAGCTCATGGACCCCGAACGGGCGGCGTTCTACGAGTACTCTTCGAACCTGATGGAGCCGTGGGATGGGCCGGCGGCCATCGTGTTCACCGACGGGCACCTGATCGGCGCGACGCTGGACCGCAACGGGCTCCGACCGGCGCGCTGGCTCGTGACGAACGACGATCGCGTCATCCTGAGCTCCGAGGTCGGCGTCGTCGACATCGAGCCGATGGACGTGCGCGCCAAGGGGCGGCTGCAGCCGGGGCGGATGTTCCTGGTCGACACCACCGAGGGCCGCATCATCAGCGACGACGAGGCCAAGCGCGAGGTGTCCACGCGCTGGCCGTACCGGCGCTGGCTCGACTCGAACCTCTACAACCTCGACGACGTGCCGGGCTCGACCCCGCTGCCGCCGGTGGTGGGTGAGGAGCTCGTCCGCCTGCAGCGCGCCTTCGGCTATACCGACGAGGACGTGCGGCTGGTGCTCGAGCCGATGGGCGAGGACGGGCAGGAGCCCACCGGGTCGATGGGGAACGACACGCCGCTGGCGGTGTTGTCCGACCAGGCGCCGACGCTGTTCAACTACTTCCAGCAGCTCTTCGCGCAGGTGACCAACCCGCCGATCGACCCGATCCGCGAGGCGCTGGTCATGAACATCGCGACCACCCTCGGGCCGGAGGGCAACACCTTCGAGGAGACCCCCGAGCAGTGCCACCGCGTGCGGCTGAGCTCGCCGATCTTGACCAACGTCGACCTCGCCAAGGTGCGCGCGCTGAAGGTCGGTGTGTTCGAGCCGACGACCCTGCAGATGGTCTACGACGCGTCGGTGGGGCTGGCGGTCGCGGTCGACCAGCTGTGCCACGCGGCGGTCCGGGCGATCGACGAGGGCTACAACATCCTCATCCTGAGCGATCGCAGCGTGGACTCGCGGCGGCGGCCCATCCCGGCGCTGCTGGCGGTCAGCGCGGTGCACGCGCACCTGGTGCGCGAGGGGATTCGCTTCCTCGCCGGGCTCGTGGTCGAGACCGCCGAGGCGCGTGCGGTGCACCATTTTGCGACCCTGTTCGGGTACGGTGCGGCGTGCGTGAACCCGTACCTGGCCCTCGACAGCGTGCGCGCCGCGGCGCTCGATGGCGACCTCACGTGCTCGGCGGACGAGGCGGAGAAGCACTTCGTGAAGGCCGTCGAGAAGGGGCTCCTGAAGGTGATGTCCAAGATGGGCATCTCGACCTTGCAGTCCTACCGCGGTGCACAGATCTTCGAGGCGGTCGGGCTGAATCGCGACCTGGTGGACCGGCACTTCACCGGGACGGCGTCGCGCATCGAGGGCATCGGGCTCGCGGAGCTCGGGCGCGAGGTGGAGGAGCGTCACCAGCGCGGGTTCGCGGTGATGACGGCCAACGAGCTGTCGGAGCTGCCGGCGGGTGGGTATCACCAGTGGCGGCGCCGGGGTGAGCTGCACCTGTGGAACCCGGCGACCATCGCGAAGCTGCAGGCGGCGACGCGGTCCGAGGACGCGACGACGTGGGACGAGTACTCGCAGCTGGTCAACGAGGAGGCGTCGCGGTCGACGCTGCGGGGGCTGCTCGAGTTCAAGTGGGCGCCGGACGGCGGCGTACCCCTCGCGGAGGTCGAGCCGGCGACGGAGATCGTCAAGCGCTTCGCGACGGGGGCGATGTCCTTTGGGTCTATCTCGGCCGAGGCGCACGAGACCTTGGCCGTGGCGATGAACCGCATCGGCGGGAAGTCCAACAGCGGCGAGGGCGGCGAGGAGCCGCGGCGGTACGTCCGGGACGAGGCCGGGGATCTGCGGCGCTCGGCGATCCACCAGGTGGCGTCGGGGCGCTTCGGGGTCAACGCCGAGTACCTCGTGAACGCGACCGAGCTGCAGATCAAGATGGCGCAGGGGGCCAAGCCGGGTGAGGGCGGGCAGCTGCCCGGGCACAAGGTGGACGAGCGGATCGCGAAGGTCCGGTGCGCGACGCCGGGGGTGACGCTGATCTCGCCGCCGCCGCACCACGACATCTACTCGATCGAGGACCTGGCGCAGCTGATCTACGACCTGAAGGCGGTCAACCAGGAGGCGCGCGTCAGCGTGAAGCTGGTGAGCGAGGTCGGGGTCGGGACGGTGGCGGCCGGGGTCGCGAAGGCCGGGGCGGGCGCGGTGGTCATCGCCGGCGACGCTGGCGGGACCGGGGCGTCGCCGATGAGCTCGCTCAAGCACGCGGGGCTGCCGTGGGAGCTCGGGCTGTCCGAGACGCAGGCCGTCCTGGTGCAGAACGATCTGCGCGGGCGCCTGCGGGTGCAGGTCGACGGCGGGCTGCGGACCGGGCGTGACGTGGCGATAGGCGCCCTGCTCGGGGCCGAGGAGTTCGGGTTCTCGACCGCGCCGCTGATCGCGCTCGGCTGCATCATGTTGCGCAAGTGCCACCTCAACACGTGCTCGGTCGGGATCGCGACCCAGGACCCGGAGCTGCGCAAGCTCTTTGCGGGCAAGCCCGAGCATGCGGTGCGGTTCTTCTTCAACATCGCGGAGGACGTGCGGGCGATCATGGCGCGGCTCGGGGTGCGGAGGTTCGACGACCTGGTGGGCCGCAAGGATCTGCTGGAGGTCGCCCCGTCGCGCGAGCATTGGAAGGCCAAGAAGGTCGATGTGCGGCCGATCATCGAGCGGGCGAAGGCGCCCGACAGCGTAGCGCGTTACTGCGTGATGCCGCAGTCGAACCCGTTCGCGGAGCACCTGGATCGGACGCTGATCGCGCAGGTGAAGGAGACGCTCGAGGGCGGGCCGCGGACCGAGCTGGTGATGAAGATCCGCAACACCGACCGGACGGTCGGGGGGATGCTGAGCGGCGAGGTCGCGCGGCGCCACGGGGCGCGGGGGCTGGTGGACGACGCCATCACGGTGCACTTCCGCGGTCAGGCCGGACAGAGCTTCGGGGCGTGGCTGGCCAAGGGGGTGACGTTCAAGCTCGAGGGGGACGCCAACGACTACGTTGGGAAGGGCCTGTCGGGTGGGCGTCTGGCGATTCGCCACCCCATCAACAGCCGCTACGAGGAGAGCGAGAACATCGTCATCGGCAACACGGCGCTGTACGGGGCGACCGGCGGCGAGGCGTACATCGCGGGGCGCGCGGGCGAGCGGTTCGCGGTGCGCAACAGCGGGGCCAAGGCGGTCGTGGAGGGCGTCGGGGATCACGGGTGCGAGTACATGACCGGCGGGGTCGTGGTCGTGCTGGGGCCGACCGGGCGGAACTTCGCGGCGGGGATGTCGGGCGGGACGGCGTTCGTGTTCGACAAGGACCGGAGCTTCGCGGACTTCTGCAATCGGGCGATGGTGGACCTCGAGTCGATGGTCGACGAGTCGGACCTGTGGCTCGTGTACGCGATGCTCGAGGACCACGTGCGCTACACGGATTCGCGGCAGGGGCGGCGGATCTTGGACAACTGGGAGATGATGGTAACGCGCTTCGTGAAGGTGATGCCGGTGGAGTATCGGCGGGTGTTGCAGCAGAAGCGGGCTGCCACGCGTCCGACGGAGACTGGCCGCTACCGGGTGCTTGGCCGTGGGTAAGCCGACGGGGTTCAAGGAGTGGGGGCGCCAGACGCCCAGAAAGCGCGACCGTCTGAACCGGGTGCGCGACTGGTACGAGTTCATCCCGCTGTTCGACGACGGGGTGGCCGAGGAGCAGGGCGGGCGCTGCATGGACTGCGGGGTGCCGTTCTGCATGCAGGGGTGTCCGCTCGGCAACCGCATCCCCGACTGGAATGATCTGGTCTACCGGGATCAGTGGAAGAAGGCGTGGATCGCGCTGGACTCCACCAATAATTTCCCGGACTTCACCGGGCGCCTATGCCCCGCGCCGTGCGAGGGTGCGTGTGTGCTGGCGGTGAACCAGGACCCGGTGACCATCGAGCTGATCGAGAAGCAGATCGTCGAGCGGGCGTTCTCCGAGGGGTGGGTCGTGGCGCAGCCGCCGCGGACGCGGACGGGGAAGACGGTCGCGGTCGTGGGTTCGGGGCCGGCCGGGTTGGCCACCGCGATTCAGCTCAATCGCGCCGGGCACGTCGTGACGGTGTACGAGAAGGCCGACCGGCTGGGCGGGCTCTTGCGGTACGGGATCCCCGACTTCAAGATCGAGAAGTCCGTCATCGATCGTCGCCTTGCGCTGATGCGTGAGGAGGGCGTGCGGTTTGCGACCGGCGTCAACGTCGGCACGGACACGACCTGGAGCGAGCTCAAGGTCAAGCATGACGCCGTCGTAGTGGCCATCGGCGCCGAGAGGGCGCGAGACCTGCAGGCGCCCGGTCGCGAGCTGGTCGGTGTGCACATGGCGATGGAGTTCTTGACCCAGCAGAACCGCGTCGTCGCGGGTGACCTGCCCGTGTCGGGCATCTCCGCTGAGGGCAAGCGCGTCGTCGTGCTCGGCGGCGGGGACACGGGGAGCGACTGCCTCGGGACGTCGCATCGGCAGGGCGCCGTCAGCGTCACGCAGCTCGAGCTGCTGCCCGCCCCGCCCAAGCGCCGCGGCGAGGACAACCCCTGGCCCCAGTGGCCGATGGTGTACCGGACCTCGAGCAGCCAGGAAGAGGGCGGCGAGCGGGCGTACAGCCTGATGACCAGGCGCTTGTCCGGGGCCGACGGCAAGCTGACCGCCCTGCACGCGGTGAAGGTCACGCTTGAGAAGGGGGCCGATGGCCGGATGAGCTTCGTCGAGCAGCCCGGCGGCGAGGTCACGATCCCGTGCGACCTGCTGGTGCTCGCCATGGGCTTCGTCAGCCCCGTGGCCGACGCCTTGAAGGAGCAGCTCGGCGTCGAGCTCGACGGCCGCGGTGGCGTCGCGGTCGACGCGGACTATATGACCAACGTCGACGGCGTCTTCGCCGCCGGCGACGCCCACCGAGGCGCGAGCCTCATCGTCTGGGCCATCGCCGAGGGTCGGGAGGCCGCACGCTCGGTGGACGCTTGGCTCCGCGGCGAGCGGTCGCTCTTGCCCACGCGGGGGATGGACCGCGCGTTCGGGGGGCGATAGCGCGGGCCGCGAGCTGGATGACGACGGGGCAGGGCTCACTCTCGGCGCGCCGCACGGCCGGGGGGCGGGCCGGGACCGATAGGGCCGGGACCGAGGGTTGTTTTTTCGGGACCCGAGCGGGAGAGCCGCAGCGGGCTGGTTTCGCCACCGCCTGGCCCGCTTCGCGTTCGGCCAGGCGGACCTCTCGGGCTTCCTTCGCGGGGTGCGGGGCGCAGCGCCCGGGTATCGGTCGGCCCGTGCCGCGGTCCGTGCCGTACCGCGGTAGGGACCACCGCGGTAGGGACCACCGCGGTAGGGACCGGGAGTCGTTTTTCGGGGCCACCGCGGTAGGGACCGGGAGTCGCTTTTTTCGGGGCCCGAGCGAACGCGGTTCAGCGGGCCGCGGTAGGGACCGCGGTAGGGACCGGGAGTCGTTTTTCGGGGCCCGAGCGAACGCGGTTCAGCGGGCCGGATCCGAGGGGGCGGGGACGGGTTGGGGGTGGGGTTGGGTCCGCGAGGGGGGGCGTGCGACCGGTTCTGGGGCCGTGATGGGGGCCGGGACCGGGACGTGGGTGTGGCTCGGCATCGCGACGGCGGGGCGTCGCTGGTTCAGGCCGCTTGGGGCTCGGGGGTCGGCGGGGCGCGGAAGCCCGACAGAACGGCGAGCGGGCCGGGAGGAGGGTGGCGCCCCGCACCGTGAAGCACCCGCATCCGCCAGGTGCCGGCCGGGAACACGATGTCGCGGTCTCCGGCGCGCCAGCCATCAAGGGCGTCTGCATACCCCCAGCGAAACAGGCGGATAGCCTCCAGGGCCGCCGAGCGCGAAGGACCATCACCCGCAACCAGCGGCTTCCGCTGACGATGAACCTCCGGCGTCCTCGGCACCGCCGTCCAGCGCTGCCGCAGGACGCCGCGCGCACCGAGGTAGCTCCCGCCAGCCTTCGCGTGCTCCGCGCGTAACCGCTCCTCCTCCTCGCTCACCCGCCGCGCAATCCGCGCCGAGAACTCGGCTGCCGTCATCCCGCGATGAGTCGGCGGAACCGAGTAGACCAACTCCGCCGTCTCCGGCATGACGCCGTCACGTCGAAAGAAGAACGTCGGCCGCGATACCACCTTGGGCGAACCGACCCACACCTGCGGCGAGCTCCGCACACCCGGCCAGTCCGCACCGCGCTCCACCAGCCCCGCCCGCATCGGGTTGCACGCGAGGTACACCAGCTTTCGCTCCACCGCCTCCGCCGTGAGCAGGTGCTCGACATGCACCGAGTCACCGTCCCAGAACCGCCCCCAACGCCCGCGCCGACAGTTCACGACCCGCGCCACCAGGCTGTCGAACCACTGCAGAAACGCCGGGTAGCGCCCGTGAACGTCATGCAGGATGAGGTGGTAGTGATTCGACATCACGACCATTCCGATGAGCTCCATCCCGTACCGCGCCACCGCCACCGCTGCCAGATACTCCATCGCAGCGCGCACCTCGGCGTCCGGCCGCAACATGTAGCGCCTCTCGATACATCGCCGGGTCACCATCAACACGGTCCCCGGCACGACGGGTCTCGGAACGGACATCCATAGACCCCATGACCGCGAGCCCCCGATTCGTTCCGCTTTTTCTTCCTGACCCGCCCCCGTCCCAAGGACCATGTCGCCACACAACCACCGCGCCGCCCTGCTCGGCACCGCCGCCACACGACCCGCCGAGACGCCGCCACCGGTGCTCATCGTGGGTCTCCCGCGCTCTGGCACGAGCTGGCTCGGCGCTGTCCTCTCCGCCATCCCCGGCGCGACCTACCGCTTCGAGCCCGACAACGAAGGCCACCAGGCCCTCGCCCGCTGGGCCAAGCAGGGCCTCAGCCGCTTCCCCGTGCTGGCCCCCGCTGACCGCCAGCCCCGCTTCGCGCTCCTGTGGCGTCTCGCCTTCTCCGGACGCCCCGTCAGCGGCCCCCTCGACCGCGTCGCACGCCGCATCAGCCGCCTCCCGGGCGACCGCTCCCGCTCGGAGATCCGCGCCCGCAGCGCCGTCGCCGGACCGACCCCCACGCTCCTCGGCTACGCGCCGGCCTCTGGCCTCACCCCCGCCGAGCGACTCCGCGTCAGCGCCGCCGCCCTCCTCGAGCTCGCCCTGCACGCCCCCCCGCCGGCGCGCCGCCCCGCGGCCCGCGTCGTCAAGAGCGTCCACGCCATCGGCGCCGTCTCGTGGATCGCCGCGCGCTGGCCCTGCCGGGTCATCGTCATCCGGCGCCACCCGCTCGCCATCCTCGCGTCGATGCTGCAGCTCGGCTGGGGGGGGCCGAGCCCAGGTGATCACCTCCCACGCATCGACGACGGCCTCGTCCCCGCCGAGCTCCTCCCGCCGATCGCGGACGCCTACGCCGCCCTCCTCGCCTCCGCCAGCGACCCCGACGACGCGCGCCTCATCCGCCTCGCGGCCCTCATCACCGTGTTGCTGCGCCTGCTCGCGACCCACGCCCTCCCGCACGCCGCCGCGGTCGTCGACCACGAGGCCCTCTGCAGCGACCCCGCCGCCGAGTTCGCGGCCCTGTGCGCCGCCGTGGACCTCCCCATGGACCCGGCGCTCGTCGCCCGCGTCGCCGCCCTCGACACCCCCGGCGACGCCCCCTACGGCGTGCGCCGCGACACCGCCTCCCAGGTCGACCGGTGGCGCACGACGCTGGGACCCGAGCGCACCGCGCGAGCCCTCGACGCCTTCGCGCAGATCGGTCTCGACCTCACGACCTCCCCCGACCGCCCATGACGCCTAGCGCCCACCGGAGCTACCCGTGACCCCACTCCGCACCTGGCTCCGAACCCGCCTCCCGGCTCCGGTCGTGGACCGCATGCGCGACACGCCGATCTGGAGTGACCTCATCGCGCCGCTGAGCCACCGCCCCCGCGCGGCCCTCAACGCGCTCCGCACCCGCGGACGCTTCGAGGACGTCGAGCGCTTCTGCCTCTTCATCGGCTACCCGCGCAGCGGCCACACCCTCCTCGGCTCGCTCATCAACGCGCACCGCGAGACGCTCATCTCCCACGAGCTCAACGCCCTCCGCTTCGTCAACGCCCGCTTCACCCGCGCCGAGCTCTACGCCCTCATCCTCGAGCGCGACCGCTGGTTCGCCGGCCTCGACCGCCACTGGACCGGCTACGACTACACCGTCCCGGGCCAGTGGCACGGCCGCTGGGAGCGCCTCCGCGTCATCGGGGACAAGCGCGGCGGAGGCAGCGCCGCCCTGCTCTCGCGCCACCCCGACCTGCTCGACCGCCTCCAGCGCACCGTCGGCGTCCCCATCCTCGCCATCCACCACGTGCGCGACCCCTTCGACAACATCGCGACCATCTCCCGCCGCGACGAGCGCCCCCTCGCGGACGCCATCGCCATGTACTTCGGCCTCGCCGAGGCCGCCACCGCCGCGCTCGACCGCCTCCCCCCCGACGCGCAGCTCCTCGTCTACCACGAGGACCTCGTCGCCGACCCCGGCGCCACCCTCGACCGCGTCGCCGCCGCCCTCGGGCTCACCCCGGACCCCGCGTGGCGCGAGGCGTGCGCCGCACGCATCTTCCCGTCCGCCCGCCGAACCCGCGACACGGTCCCCTGGACCCCCGACCTCGAGGCCACCGTGCGCAGCCACATGGCGGCGTTCCCACACCTGGCGCGCTACGGCGCCTGAAGCCCGCGGTCCGCCCTCGCGCCTGACGGCCGCCTGGGGTCGCTCGACCCGGGCGTTTGTGGCCACCTGACTCCACCGATCGCGCTGACCCCGACGCTCCGCAGCGCCCGTCGCCCTCGTTCAGCCAGTAAACGCGACCCTCCGCGCGTTTGGCATCCGCCTTGCGATACGCGGCACCACCCCAAGAGGAGGTGACCATGCCAGGACCGAGCTTCATCCCGGGTCAGCGCCGCGGCCCCGAGACATCCGCCCCACGAGGCGCCGCCCAGCCCACGAAGGACGGCGCCCCGAGCGCTCGCACCCCCCTCGACGGGACGCTCCGAGCCGCGACCTTCGATGAGGGCGCAGCGCTCCTCGCCGTCCCCAGCGAGGAGAAGACGAGCGACGGGCCCCCCACCTACCCGCCGCCGGAGCCGAGCACGCGCAACCACCACGAGCGCCGCGTGGCTCTCCACCAGGCGCGCAGCACCCTGCACCTGAAGCTCCAGGCCCTCGTCACCGAGCAGTACCTGCGCGAGCAGACCGCCCTGACCAGCTTTGAGAGGACGATGAGCTTCGCCAGCGGTGAGACCGTCCTCGGCCTCGTCCTCGGCGAGGTCTTCGGGACCCTCGTCAAGGCGCTCCCCGCCCCCATCAGCGAGGTCGCCGCCACCGTGACGCTGTTCACTGGCGCGTTCGAGAAGGCCGGCGCGGCCTCGGACGGCGCCGCCCTCCACGTCTGGATCCAGCGCCACCGCGACGCCCTCGAGCAGGTCCGCGCGACCCGCGTCGACGCCCTCCAGCAGCCCGAGCTGGCGTCCGTCGACGCCGAGATAGAGCGCCTGGTCGCTGACGACACCGTCACAGGCGCCCTGCGTCGCGAAGCCTGGGAGCGGGCGATGAGCGACGCGGCGTTCAAGCTCGATCTCTCCGCCATCGACCTCGAGCTGCAGCTCTACGACGCCTGGTGCTTCACCACCGGCGCCTACTTCGTCGCCAACCTCTTCCGCAACGACGCCCGCTTCCCCGGCGACGAGGCGCCCGGGCACACCGACCAGGGCCACCCCGCGTTCGGCGGCCGACAGGTCACCGCGCCGCACCTCCCGCCACAGATCCTCGACCGGCTGATGGCCCTCGGCCTCGACCCGCTGAGCACCCTAAACCTCCCGCGCGAGCTCCACCACAACGAGCGCGTCGCCCCCGGTCGCGACGACTGGCGCCACACCCAGACCACCTACGACATGCCTCACGGCGACCAGCGTCGCCGCGACTGGCCCGGCCCGGAGCGGTTCAAGCAGCCATGAAAGCGCCCCAACTTCACTTCGAGGACCTCCCCACGCCTCACCCCCCCGACCCGAGCCCGCAGCTCTCCCGGCTGCGACGCTCGCTGCGCTTCACCCAGGCCGTCGCCGGCCTCGCCCTCGTCGCCGCGGTCGTCCCCTGGCTGAGCTGGGCGCAGCGCCCCGCCCCCCAAGACGACCTCCTCGTCCTCAACGACCGGGACGGCAACCGCCGCATCGTCCTCCACGCCCAGGGCGCCGACCCCTACATCGCGATGTACGACCGTGACGGCAGGACCCGCGTGCGCATCGAGGTCCTCGGCGAGGACAGCCGGCTCGCCCTCATCCGCGCCCCCGAGGGGGGCTCCCCCGCGGCCGGCGCCTTCATCTTCGCCGCGCCACCGTCCATCGAGCTCACCACCGGAGCCCGCGGGACCCGCGCCACGCTGTCGGCCGCAGAGCGCTCTCCGCACCTGGCCGTGGTCGGCCCAGCCGGGCACGCTCCCCTCCTGCTGACCACCCAAGAGGCCGATCCTCCGCCTCCCGACCCAGCGAACACGCCGCGCACGGACGCCCCCGCGGAGGCGTCCGACCCGACGCGCTGAGTTCAGCGTCCGCCGCCCGCGACCGCGCGACCCGCGCTACTGCAGGAACTTGCCCAGGAGCGGCTTCGTAGGGCTCTGGGCCATCTTCGGCGGCATGAGGCACTGCCTCGCGCGCAGCCGGATCGGCTCCGGCGCGACCTCGGGCTCCGGCTCGACCTCGGGCTCCGGCTCGACCTCGGGCTCCGGCTCCGGCGCCACCGCGACCCACGGGCCGCCGTTCGCCCTCGTCCCGGGCGACGCGACGCCGGTCGCGCCCGCCGCCAGATCGTGCTCGACGAAGGCGGCCTCGGGATCGCCGTCGACCTCGCGGTTCTTCGCCACGCCGTCCGCCGCGCTCGTCCACGACACCGCGTCGACCACGACGCCATCAGCGTCGTAGAGGGTCACCGTCTCGGCGGTGTTGTTGAGCGACAGCGTCTCGGTCGACGCGTTGACGCTCCCGGTGACGCCGCTGTGGTCCCCGCGATCGAACACGACCAGCGCGTGACCGGGCCACAGGATGGTCCCTGGCGCGAAGACGTGGCGGCTGTCGGAGACGGCGTCGCCGAGGCGCCAGCCGCTCAGGTTGGCCGGCGCGAGCCCCATGTTGACGATCTCGACGTACTCCTGGCCGAGGTCGGTCCCGCTCGGGTTCGGCAGCACCTCGTTGATGATCACCAGCGGCTGCCCGATGACGAGCCACGGGGTCCCGTCCGCGCGCGTCCCCGGCGAGCCGGCGGCGCCGAGCGGCGCGACCGCCGCGTGGTCCGCCAGGATCCCGCCGACGCCGTCCTTCACCCGATTCTTGGCCTGCCCAGCGCTGGCGCTGGTGTACGTGACGCTGTCGATGGCGCCACCGGCCGGGTCGTACAGCGTGACCGTGTCCGCGCCATCGTCGAGGCCGAGGGCGCCGGACGACGCGACGAGGCGCTCCAGCTCGCTCGCGCTCGGCCCGCCGTACACCACGACCGCGTCGCCGGGCTCGAGCGCGCCGCCCGCGAAGGCGTGGCGTACACCTGCGCCGTCGGCGAGGCTCCAGCCGGCCAGGTCGATCACGTCGTCGCTCGCGTTGACGAGCTCGACGTACTCCTCGCCGTCCCCGGCCGCGCCCGGGTTCGGCAGCAGCTCGTTGATGACCAGCGCCGGCGTGTCCGGGGCCACCGCCACGACCCCGTCGCACGGGTCGGGGATGGCTACGGTGTTCGACGGGTGGGGCAGGGCGGCGTCGAAGACCTCGCAGAACTCCGCCATGAACGGCGCGACGGCGTCGGCGCCGCGCAGGATCACGAGGTTCTCGTCGTTGTCGGTGCTGGCGTTGCCGCTCCAGTTGAACGAGCCCGTGATGACCATCGGGTCGCTGCCGGTCCCGGCGTCGATGATCATGACCTTGTGGTGCAGCTTGCCGCCGCTCGAGCCGATCTGGTTCTCGTTGCCGTCGAGGAGCACCGGGACCCCCGCCTCGGCGAGGGCCTCGTCGGTCGAGTAGCTGCCGTTGGCGCCGAACTCGTCGTAGACCCCGACGACCTCGATCCCCGCCTGCTTGGCGGCGACGAGGTCCGCGGCGACGTCGGCGCGGGTGAACGAGAAGATCATGAAGTAGACCGAGTGATCGGCGGTCGCCAGCGCGTCGCGCAGGACGATCTCGGGATCGTCCGCCGGGCTGAAGGCGACCTGCACCTGGGTCTGCCCAACGGTCACCGGCGGGTGGGCGAAGCTGACCTTGGCGCGGCCGAAGGCGCCGCCGGTGAACATCTGGTCGAACTCCTCCGTGTAGTCCGCCGCCAGCTCGGCGTCATCGATGATCACGAGGTTGTTGTTGTTGCGGAACACCCCGGCTTCGGAGTGGTTCATCGAGCCGGTGGCCACGAAGCGACCGTCCACCACCAGGAACTTGTTGTGCATGATGGCGCCGCCGAAGCGCAGCGAGGTCGCGATGCCGGCCGCGTTCATCGCGGCGTAGCCGTCCTGATCGGCCTCGTCGGCGTCACCGACGAAGCGCACGTCGACGCCGCGGTCGGCGGCGGCGGTGATCGCCGCGACGATGCCCGGGTGGTTGAAGTCGTAGAGGCACGCGTCCAGCGTCGCCGTCGCGCCGTCGACCAGGCCGATGACGAGGTCGTCAGCGTCGGTGTCGAGGGCGGTCTCGGCGCTGACGCCCGGGGTCGTGAAGGTGATCGTGATGCGCCCGCCTTCGATGACGGTCACGGCGTGACCGACGCTGGGCAGCAGCAGCGAGACGAGGGCGAGGGCGAGGCGGATACGATACATGGGCTCGGCTCCCGTGGCGGTCGTCGCCGGAGAGGCTCGAGCCGCACGGGCTCGTCGCCCGCGTCAACCCATGGCGCTCCGGTCCGTCCCGGAGGCCGCTGGCCCCGTCTCCCCGATCAGCTCCGTTCAACGGCAGGATCGAGGATCGGTTGAGGCCTTTCCTGTCCGAATGGTCAGCGCGGCGGTCGCCCCGCTGAGACCTCCGCGGCCGACCGCGCGAGCTGCTCCGCCGCGGCCGTGATCGCCTCGGCGAGGGCGCGCTCGGTGTGGCACTCGACCTCGGACACGAGGCGCCGCGACAGCCGCTCGATCCCCTCCGCCGCCTCGACCACCTCGGCCGCGAAGCTCACGAGCGCCTCGCGCGTGCCACGAGCGTCAGCGGCGGCGCGCAGCTCGTGCAGCGACCACGCCGTCGCGAGCAGGTCGGCGAACCCGACGAGCGCGTCGAGCGCCACCACGTCGAACGCGCGCTCCGCGCTGGAGGTCACCCCGATGGTGCCGACGACCCGCGAGTCCACCAGCACGGGCGCGACCATGCCGCTCGCGATCCCGGTCGTGGCGGCGCGCTCCAGGGTCGCCGCGTTGGCCCCCTCGAGCCCGAAGATGCGCGCCTGACGCGTCGCGACCACCGAGCCGGTGAAGCTCCCCGCGAGCGGCACCACGCCCCCCCGGCGGGGGACCGCCCGACCCGAGACCGCGAGGTAGCTGTAGTGGTCTTCGGCGACCTGCGTGACCGAGGCGCCGTCCGCCTCCAGCACCTGACGCGCGTACTCCGCCGCGGTCTCGGCGATCGCCACCGGGGACCGAGCTTGCTGCACGGCAGCGAGCACGCCTCGGTAGCCGTCTACGAGCAGCTGATCGCGATGAAGCACCCCCACGCGGCGCAAGCTATCACGCCGTCACGCTCGGATCGATGGCGCGGCCGCCGACGGTGAGCGACGCCCGCCCGCCCGGGCTCCCCGCGTGGCCCGCGGCGCTGGTCGCCTATCGCGACTCGGGGAGGGGGGCGCTCGAGCAGCCGTCCGCGCCCTGGATGCAGTAGGCGATGGCCTGGGAGAGGCTCGCCTCGACCGCGACCTCGGTGCCGTCGGCGCACCGCACGCCCCCGCCATCGATCCGCGCATAGACCAGCTTCTCGACGTGCAGCCCGCCCGCGCCAAAGGTGACGCACGCCGCGCCGTCGGAGGCGTAGAGGCCGTCGCGATGGACGGCCCCGTTCTGCCACGTCAGCGTACCGACGCCGTCGTCGATGGTCAGCTGGCAGACGCCCTCGGGGTCGAAGCAGCCGAAGCCCTGTCCGAGCGGGGCGGCGCAGGTCCCCTCGAAGGCCCGCTCGAGCAGCGCGCACACGCCGATGCCCAGGTAGGCGCCGTTGCCGCAGGCGTCCGGCCGTCGCTCGCTCGGGAGGTTCGCGATGACGTCCTGGTCGTCGACCTGGTCGGCGAGGCAGTCGCCGTCGGCGTCCTCCGTCCGCGACTCGACGGCGTCGATGAAGCCGTCGCCGTCCTCGTCGGCGGGGGCGGAGAGCGTGACGACCTCCGCCAGATCGTCGGCGCCGTCACCGTCGGTGTCCGCCATCAGCGCGGAGGTGCCGAGGGTGACCTCGACGCTGTTCACGAGCCCGTCTCCGTCGTCGTCCGCCGCGGGATCGAGGCACACGCTGCTGCCGCACAGGCCCGAGGCGCACTGGGTCGCCGCGGTGCAGCTCGACCCGATGGGGAGGCGCGCGGCGTCGCCGCACCCCCACGAGGCGAGCGCCATGAGCGCGGCGAGCGCACGCCGCGTCGTTGGGTCTGTCATCGTTCCTCTCGCTGGTTGGTCGCCGGTGAGGCGCCCCGGCGCCACCATGGTAGCACCCCCGCCGGGTCCTCGCAGCGCGAGCGCTGTAACCCCACGGAGAGCACACGGTTTGGTGCCGGTCGGGCGGTCGCCTAGACTCTCTCGAGGGGATGTCGGTCGCCGTCGTCGCGAATCTGCGGCGTCACGGCTCGCCGGCCACGGAACGGATGGGAGCGACGATGATGACCCCGGCGCGAGCGACAGCCGACCTGGGATCCCCGCCGGACCGGAGGATCCTGCGTCGGGTCGAGATCCTCAGCGTCGTCGCGTTGATCGCGGTGGCGGCGGTCGCCGGGACCGTCCTCGCGGGCTGGCTCATCGGGGGGGTCGGCGCCGCGATCCCTCATGGGTGGGCCAGGATGCAGGCCACGACCGCGTCCGCGGCGCTGCTCCTGGCGCTGGGGCTGGGCGCGAACCGGCGCGGGCAGGTCTCGGGCCGGATCGTCAATCGGGTCGCCGCGGCGGGCGCGATCCTCCTCGCCATCGTCGAGCTGGTCACGTCGGCCACCGGCTGGAACGCGCTGGGCGGGGCCGGGTGGGTCGCGGACGGCCTGGCGACGGCGGTCCAGCCGATGTCGCTCCAGTCGGGGGTGGCGCTGCTGCTGCTCGGCGCCTCCGCGATCATCGCGCCGGCCCAGCGGCGCGCGCTGGGGCACGTCGCCGACGCTCTCCTGCTGCTCCTCGTCCTGTTGAGCTTGATCTTCGTCTCCGGCCACCTCTTCGAGGCGCAACCCCTCGTCGCGCAGAGCTCGACGGTCCTCATCTCGCCTCAGACCGTCGCGTGCGTCGCGCTCTTGACCCTGGTCCTGGCCGGACGCAGAGCCCCCCACGGCGCCGCGGCCGTCCTCGTGGGCGGCGGGATCGCCGGGCACATGGCGCGGGTGCTGCTCGTCGTCGCGCTCGTCGTCTCATACGCGGTGATCGCGGTCGGCGAGGGCCTGATCGTCGACGAGGCGCTGACCCTGCCCGAGGCTGCGGCCGCTACCTCGGCGGCCATGGCCGGTACGCTGATCATCGTCGTCATCTTGATGGCGCGCCGGCTCGACGGCATGGAGCGTCAGCTCCGGGCGACCTCGCTCGTCGACGAGCTCACCGGGATCTACAACCGCCGAGGCTTCTTCCTGCTCGGCGAGCAGGCGACGCGGGACGCGCGGCGCAGCGGCACGCCGGCGCAGCTCCTCTTCTTCGACGTCGACGGCCTCAAGCGGGTCAACGACACCTATGGGCACGACGTCGGATCGCAGCTCCTGCGCGACATGGCCACGCTGCTGCGCGACACCTTCCGCGACAACGACGTCCTCGGGCGGGTGGGCGGGGACGAGTTCGTCCTGCTCGCGCACGGCGACCGGACCGACCTGCAGGCCGCCCTCGAGCGCCTCGACGCCGCGACGGCGGCGGTCAACGCCAAGGGGCGGCCGTATCGCATCGCGTTCAGCGTCGGCGCCGTCGCCCTCGCCCCGGAGGTCCGCGACTCGCTCGCGGATCTGTTGGCACAGGCGGACGCCCTCATGTACGAGGACAAGCAGCGCCGCCGCGCCGGGCGCCCGAGCGATCCCCCCGGGCCCGGCCTCTCCGCCGGACCACCGAACGGCTGACCGTGAGTGCGCGCCCGGCTCGCGGGCGTCCTTGACACGCCCCCCGGGCGGCCGGACCATGCGCGCCATGACACGGCGCGCCCCCGAGACCCGGCTGCGACAGCAGCTCGTCCAGTTCGGTCACCTCTGCTACGAGCGCCGCTTGCTGGTCGGGCTCGACGGCAACCTGTCGGTGCGCCTGACCGACGCCCTCGTCCTCGCGACCCGCGCCGGCGTCCACAAGGGGCTGATGACCGCCGACGACCTCGTCGTCGTCGACCTCGCCGGCCACCGCGTGCGCGGCCAGGGGCAGCCCACCTCCGAGCTCGCCATGCACCTCGCGTGCTACCGCGAGCGCCCCGACGTCGAGGCGGTCGTCCACGCTCACCCGCCGACCGCCGTCGCCTTCACCATCGCGGGGCTGACGCTCGCGCGCTGCGTGCTGCCCGAGGTGGTGCTGACCCTCGGCACGGTCCCGACGCTGCCCTACTCGACGACCGGCACCGCGGACCTCGCCGAGCAGGTCGCCGCCGCCGCTCGCCGCCACGACGCGCTGCTGCTCGATCGGCACGGCGCCGTCTGCCTCGGGACCAGCCTCGAGGACGCCTTCTGCAAGCTCGAGACCCTCGAGCACCTCGCCATGATCATGAAGGCCGCCCGCGACCTCGGCGGCGTCCAGGACCTGCCCGCAGACGAGTCCGAGCGCCTGCGCCGGATGGGGCTCTTGCGCTACGGCGGCCCCCCCGCCGCGGTCGCCCTGGCCCACGCGCCGATGGCCGACCTGCCCGAGGCCTGCGGCGCCTGCTCCGGCTGCGGTCGACCCAGCGCCGACGGCCTCGCGGCGCCGGCCGGCTTCTCGGTCGCCCGCCTCACGCGGGCCTAGCTCCCGGAGCCCGCACGTCAGCCCGGGCGAGGCGCGCCGCCGCCGGCGGCTCGCGGAGGTGCGGGCCCGTCTTGGGCGGACGGAGGCGACCGACCCGGTGCCGTGACGGGTCAAAACGCGCCGAAGGTGCGACCATGGGTCCATGAACGCTCCGACGCTGCGCTTCTCCATCGCGGGCCCCGAGCGCGTGCGGCTCGGCGAGGCCGTGCCGATCGACCTGGCCCTCACCAACACCGGCGCCACGCCCATCCTCGTCAACGGGCGCTTCGTCGTCGACGAGGACGACGCCCTCGACGGCACCTTCGAGGTGTCCTTCGCCGTCACCGACCCCCACGGCGCGCCGGTCGGCTTCCTCGCCGACGTCGACGGCTTCGACCCCTCCGAGGCGGACCTCGTCCTGCTCGCGCCCGGCGCCGCCCACGCCGGCCGGGTCCGGCTCGACCGCTACTTCATGCTGTCGGAGCCCGGCGAGCACCGCCTCACCGCGACCTACCGCAACACCCTCGCGCTCGAGCGCGACGGCCGCAGCGCCCTCGTCGGGACCTGCGTCGCCGACCCGATCACCCTCGAGGTCTCCGGCTGACCCAGCGGGGGCGCGATGGCACTGGCGAGGGGAATGTCAACCATGTTGACGTTTGCAGGCGCCGAGCCAACTGGGGACACCTGTCCCTCGCCAGGTCGCCTGGCCCCGCTCGCGGCTGGGGTCCTGAGGCCCGATCCGTGGTCCCGTTCTGGCGCGGCCCCCACAGACATCGCCAGGCTTGGCCGCGCCGCGGTCGCGTGGCCCGTTGGCATGGGTCGTGCTGATAGCTCCAGATAGGGAAAATTGAGGGAGAACAAAGATGACCGCACCGACCACGATCCAGCGTCGCGCCGAGGGGAGCACCGAGCAGACCCGCGGGTCGACCGCGCCCGGCGCGAGCGCCGCCGCGGTCCAGCTCAAGGCGGCCCTCGCCGGCCTCGGCTACGACGCGCAGGTGGCGATGCTCAGCCCCGACACCCCGGTCCAGCGGGCTGGCGGCGAGGGCACCGACGGCGTCCACCAGGCGGCCGCGCACGGCATCTCCGGCGGCGGCGGGGCGCTGCCGCACGGCGACAAGATCCAGCAGGCCTTCGGAAAGCACGACGTCACCGGCGTGCAGGCCCACGTCGGCGGCAAGGCGGCCGAGGGCGCCGCGGCGATGG
>PHBI01000043.1:94988-120979 GCA_002841945.1 Deltaproteobacteria bacterium HGW-Deltaproteobacteria-14 | reverse complement strand
GACCGGGTCGCCGACGCGGTCGTGTCCGGCAAGAGCGCCGAGGGGCTGCTCGACAAGATGTCCGGCGGCGGCGGCGGCGGCGCGGCCACGCAGCGCGCGGTGCAGCGCAAGGGCGGGCCGGGCACGAAGGAGGGCATCACCGGCGGCAAGGTCGACCTCGAGGACTACTCCGGCGGGCGCGAGCCGAACGCGGACGAGGTGGCCAAGGCCAAGCGCGACGGCGCCGGAGACGACATCAAGTCGATGGCCAAGCAGGTCGAGCTCATCTCGACCGGCACCGCTCGCAGCGAGCGCGACATGCTCTCGGCCATCAAGGCCGGGACGACCCCGCGCTACATCGCGCGCGTCGGCGCCCGCGACGACTTCAGCTGGGGCACCTTCGGCAACCCGACCAAGCCCTTCATCTTCGCGACCGAGCCGGCCGACCTGCGGGGCGCCAAGCCCGCCGAGGCGATGCTCAAGGTGGGCTGGGAGAAGAGCTGGATCACCCCGAAGGTCGGCAAAGAGATCGTGGTGTGCATCTTCGACACCACCAAGTCCGTGCCGAACAAGGACCTGCCCGACAAGACCTCGAAGGTGAAGCAGGGGCGTATGGAGTGGCCGCAGCTGACCGCCAAGGCGCTCGGCGACAGCAAGTTCATCCGCGCCGCCGCCGCCAAGGGCATCGACAAGGCCGAGCTGCCCGACCTGATGAACATCTGCTCGCTGACCCCGGTCAAGGGCGACTTCAAGACGGACGACCCCGACAAGAAGCGCAAGTGCGGGATCCTGCGTGGGATCATCGACGAGGTCTACAGCGCCAACGCGCTGTACAGCGGGATGGGCGCGACCATCGAGGAGAGCGGCAAGCTCGGTGGGCGCGAGGTCATGGTCGAGGAGAACGGCACCGGCCTCAAGCTCACGCCGAGCAACCACTCGTTCGCCAGCCTGGGTACCCTGACCCAGGAAGAGTGCGACAAGATCTGACCGGAGCGCGCACAGCATGGCCGATAGCCGATATGCGAACATCATCAGCGAGGACCTGACCGTCACGGCGGCCTCCGACGCCCTCGTCCACGTCGACTACCAGCGCGTCCAGGCCGACGGCGTCGACATGGGCGGGCAGCTCTGGTTCGCCCGCGACAACGCCGCCTGGCTCGCCGACGAGGTCGCCAAGTGCGTCGCGAGCCACGCCTACGCCGACGTCGAGGAGACGCGCGGCGACGACCTGCTCGTCGTCTTCGAGGGCGGACACGACCAGGCGCCGTACCTCCACGTGCAGGTCGAGCGCGCCACCGGCGCCGACAAAGGCGGCATCTACGCCATCTCGATGACCAAGGACCTCGGCCGCAAGCTCGTGGAGGGGCTCCGGGGGCTGTGACGGCGCGCTAGTCCCGCGCCGAGCCCGGCCGCGGCGCGTGAGCGCTCGGGCGTTCGCGGCGCGGGTGCGAGGCCGCGATCGGCGCCGCGCTCGCGATCGCGCCCGGGCGTCCGGCCCCTCAACGCGCGTGGGACGGGGTCTTCGGGGAGCAACCCGGCGCCGTTTTGACGCGCGCGGGCTGTTTACGCATGATTCGTGGACCGTCACGAATCAACGCGAGGCCTGCGCATGACCGGCGTCGAGGTCGATCAGATCCAGCTGAACTTCAGCCCCGCCGGGCTCGCCGTCATCAACGGCGTGATCGGCCTGATGATGTTCGGCGTCGCGCTCGACATGAAGCTCGGCGACTTCAAGAAGATCCTGGTCAAGCCGAAGGCCCCGCTCATCGGCCTCGGCGCGCAGTTCCTGCTGCTGCCGGCGCTCACGTGGTGCCTCACGATGGCGCTCGACCTGCAGCCGTCGATCGCCCTCGGGATGATCCTCGTCGCCGCCTGTCCCGGCGGCAACCTCTCGAACCTCATGACCTATCTGGCTGGCGGCAACACCGCCGTGTCGGTGACGATGACGGCCATCTCGACGATCGCGGCGGTGGTGATGACCCCGCTCAACCTGTCGCTGTGGGGGGGGCTGAACCCCACGACGGCGCCGATCCTCACCGCGGTCAGCCTCGACCCGATCGACGTCTTCACCACGGTGTTTCTCATCCTCGGCGTCCCGATGTCCCTCGGCCTGTTCGTCGGACACCGCTGGCCGCGCCTCGTCGAGCGCATCCGCAAGCCCTTCAAGATCGCGACCGTCGTCATCTTCGTCGGCGTCGTCGCCGCCGCGCTCGGCGCCAACTGGACCTACTTCGTCCACGCGGTCGGCCTGGTGATGCTGGTTGTTGCATTGCACAACGCGCTCGCCATCACCGTCGGCTACACCGCCGGCCGGGTGGCCGGGCTCTCCCGCTACGACACCCGCGCGGTCGCGATCGAGGTCGGCATCCAGAACTCCGCCCTCGGGCTGGTCCTCGTCTTCAGCTTCTTCGACGGGCTCGGCGGGATGGCCATCGTCACCGCCTGGTGGGGCGTCTGGCACATCATCAGCGGCCTGACCCTGGCCGCCGTATGGGGTCGCCGCCCGGTCAACAGCGGGGCGCTCGGAGCCGACGCCGTCACCGAGGCCGGGTAGGGCGCGCGGCCCCCTCGTCGTTGACGCTTTTTTGCGATGCGCGTAAGCTCCAAGAGCCCTCCGCGTTCGCTCGGAGTCGTTCGCACAGGCCGATTTCCCCACGATATGCCCACCCCTCGCGCGGTCGATTCGTTGCGGCGCAACAGCGCCGCGGCGAGCCGGCGCTTGCGGGCGCCTGAGGTCCCCATGATCCGCAGTCCCCTCGCCCTCGCCCTCGCGCTCGCGTTCGGCCTCGTGGCCGGGTGCGCCGACGCGCCGTCGCCCGCGGGGCGCGACTTCGCTGGCCCCGGGGTGGCTGTGAACCTGGCGGCCCTGAACCTCGTCGGCGTGGGCGACGTCGTGTGGGACCTCGAGGTGGACGGCGCCGGGAGCGACGTCGTGTGGCAGCGCCGCGTCACCTCGAGCGGCTACGGCGACAGCGCCGGCTCGGCGAGCTACGTCGGCCCGTGCGACGCGGACGCCGGGCAGAACACCGTCAAGGTCTGGGTGGTCGGGGTCTACGCCGCCGACGTGAGCGCCCCCGGCGCCTTCAACAGCGGCTCCACGGCGGGCGCGGGCGCCGTCACCGGGACGCCGATGGCGTTTCAGAACCCGACCGCCGCGGCGACGCCCCTGACCCAAACGATCCTCTGCGAGGAGGGCCGGGACGTCGCGGTGCGGTTCGACGTGGCGCTGATGCGGCCCGCACAGCAGGGCTTCTTCGACGTCGCGGTCAACTTCAACGACGTCTTCTGCTCCGCCAAGCTCGACTGTCAGCGGGCCGGCGGCGGGGACCTCGAGCTGCTCTTCGACGCGACGGGCGCCCGGGCCCGGACCTTCGTGCTCGGCTTCGCCTGCACCCCGGGCACCGGCGACGTCGACACGCAGCTCTATATGAACGACGTCGAGCTCGACTGCACTGCACCCAACGACGGCGAAGACTTCGACGCCGACATCGTCTTGCGCCCTGACGCGCCGCACATGGGAAACCTCTGCGTCGCCTCCGCGGACGGCATGAGCGCCTGCCTCGACAGCGTCACCGAGGTGCAGCCGAGCACCGTCGACGCCGACGACTACCTCTTCCAGCTCGCGGTCTACCGCGGCGAGGAGCTGCTGACGAGCGGGGGCGACGCGGCGAACAAGCAGTACTGGAACGTGGCGCTCGGCGTGAAGGGGCCGATCTCGGCCTGCCGGCTGCGCACCCGGGCCACCGCCGACGACGCGGGCGACGCCGGGGACCTCGTCAACGGCGGGGTCATCGCCGCGGGGACCGTGTACCCCTACGTCCAGTGGGACGTGGATCTCTCGGCCTGCGCGACCGAGGAGCTGACCTTCGACGACCCCACGGCGTCGGTGCGCGCGGCGTACACCGGGACCGGTGACCCGCAGACGGCCTTCGCCTGGCCCTGGGCGCCGTCGATCCCACCGCTGTGCTCCACGGCGTGCGCCAACGGCGGGAGCTGCGTCGCGACCGACTGGTGCGCCTGCACCGCCGACTGGGCCGGGCCGACGTGCGCGACGCCGGTCTGCGACCCCGCCTGCCAGAACGGCGGCCAGTGCGTCGACCCCGACACCTGCGACTGCACCGACACCGGCTACATCGGCGCCACCTGCGAGAGCCCGGCCCTCGGCATCACCAACGCCGGCGGCGTCCGCGAGTGGGACGACGGGACCTACGCCGCGAGCTGCTACGCCTACAGGTTCCCCGACGGGGTCAACCACACCTACACCGGCGCCGACATCGGGAGCGGCCTCTACCGCATCGATCCGACCGGCGGCGCCGACTTCCCGGTGTACTGCGACATGAGCTTCGACGGCGGCGGCTGGACCCGCGTGTACTACTACGACAACGCAGGCGCGTACTTCGGCGTCGGGCAGTTCACCAAGAACAAGGCGAACCCGAGCGCGGCGCTCTATGCCATCCTGAACGATCTCGAGTACTTCCGTCGCGGTGGGGCCTTCGAGTTCAAGATGGACTGGCCCGGGTCGGCGTACTCCGGCTACCAGCACTGGACGCAGACCAGCAACCCGGTCACCACGGCAGCCGGCTCGACGCCGACCGGGGTCGTGGGCATCCACATCGACTACACCACCAACACCAACAGCTCCGCGCCCGCCTGGGGCGGGCTCCAGCGCAGCGCCGCCGCGGCGTACTCGATGCTCGACGGGACCCTCAACCCGCAGGCCAACTGGTACTACGCGGTCGGCACGACCTACTGCTGGGGGACGGCGCCCAACTGCCAGCCGAGCCCCGACGCCGGCGTCCAGATCTCGGAGCTGTGGGTGCGCTGACCGCGCTGGTAGGCCTCAGCGCGTCGCGGGTCACCTCGCGACGCGCCTCAGCCCGGCCCGGGGTAGACGCTCAGCGCCTCGGCGAGCAGCTCCATCGCGCGCGCGAGGGGGTCGAGGTCGATCACGAAGGCGAGCCGCACCTCGTCGTCGCCGAGCCCCGGGGTGGCGTAGAAGCCGCCCGCGGGTGCGACCATCACGGTCTCGCCGTCGCGGGAGAAGTCCGTCAGCAGCCAGCTCCCGAAGTGCAAGCTGTCGGTCACCGGCAGCTGCGCGATCATGTAGAAGGCCCCGCCCGGCAGGACCGCGCGCGCTCCCGGGATGTCCGCGAGGCGCGCGAACGCCAGGTCGCGCCGCGCCCGGTAGGTCTCCACCGCCGCGTCGAGGTACTCGGGGGGAGCGTGGTAGGCGTGGCTCGCCAGCACCTGGCCGACCGCCGGGGGCGAGAGCCGCGCGTCCGACAGCCGCAGGAGCGCCCGCATCAACCCCGGGTGCCGGCTCACCACGCAGCCGACGCGCGCGCCGCACATGCTGAAGCGCTTCGACACGCTGTCGATGACGATGACGTGGTCGGCGTGGGCGTCGAGGGCCAGCGCCGTGCGGCAGGTCTCCGGCCCGGGCTCGAACACGAACTCGCGGTAGACCTCGTCGACGATGAGCCACAGCTTGTGCGACGCACAGAGCGCCGCCACGGACTCGATCTCCGACTGCGTGTAGACGACCCCGGTCGGGTTTGACGGGTTGCACAAGAGGACGGCCCGGGTGCGGGGCGTCAGCGCGGCCTCGATGCGCTCGCGCGGGGGCAGGCGGAAGCCCTCGTCCATCGTGGTCGTGACCGGCACCACGCTGCCGCCGGCCATCTGCGCGAAGGTCGTGTAGTTGGTGTAGTAGGGCTCGGGGATGAGGATCTCGTCGCCGGGGTCCATGACCGCGAGCATCGCGAACAGCAGCGCCTCGCTGCCGCCGGTCGTCACGTTGATCTCGTCGCGCGACAGCGTCACCCCGTAGCCGGCGTAGTACTCGCGCAGCACGTCGACGTACTCGGGGACGCCGCGCGACATCGTGTACGCGACCAGGCGCTCGTCGTAGCCGTGCATCGCGTCGATGACCGTCGATGGCGACCACACGTCGGGCTGGCCGATGTTGAGGTGGTGGACGTGGACCCCGCGGGCCTTGGCCTCGACCGCGAGGGGTACGAGGCGGCGGATGGCGGAGGCCGGGAGGCGCTGGGCGCGATCGGAGAGGGTAGCGGACATGCCGCTGCACTACCGCGCCCGCTGGCCGTCGGCAAGCGTCGAGCCAGCGAGGCGCGCGACGAACCCGTGGGTCGCGGGTCCGCTCGGTCGCCCGTCCGCGCCGCGTCCGCTCAGAGCCCGTCGCGTTCTGCCGAAGCTGGACCCAGTTCCCATCATATCGGTCGAGGACTCCGGTCCTCGACCTGCCGTTGCTGGGCTCGGAGCTCGTGATTTTTTGCCGAAGCTGGACCCGGTTCCCATCGTATCGGTCGAGGACCTGCCGTTGCTGGGCTCAGGGCTTCGGGTTGGTCCAGCAGCCGTACTCGTACGTCGTGACGACGTCGGGCTCGCCGCTGAGGGTGTGAACCCGGTGCTCGACGAGGTTCCCGGCGGCGTCGTAGCGCCACGTCTCGTCGCGGTCGTCCTCGCACATCCCGGGGGTCTCGCGGAACTCCTCGCGGATGGTCCGCCCCTGGGCGTCCTCCTCGTGCTTGATCGGCGGCGTCGGCGCGCAGAACTCGTCGGAGTCGGGGAAGTCGTGGTCGCTCGCGACGAGGCGCTGGCCCTTCCACTGGTAGGTTACGTGGTGGACCCCCTCGGGCCCGATGGACGACTCGCGCACGAGCCGCCCGCGCGCGTCATAGGTGTTCACCGCGGCGACCAGCGTCGGCGCTCCGTCGTCGTCGCCGATGAGCTCGCGGCTCGCCACGATCAGCCCGCGGGCGTCGGTGGTGTAGGTCGACGTCACCGGCGGCGCGTCCTTCCAGGTGGTCACCGTCTCGAGCAGGTTCCCCGCGGCGTCGTACCGGTGGTTGCGGACCGAGTCCGCGGTCGCCTCGCGCACGAGGCTCCCGTAGGAGTCGTAGGCGTAGGTGGTCGCGTAGTCCCCGGTCACCTCGGCGCACGGCCCGGCGTAGCGGCCGGCCCTGCGGTTGGCCTCGAAGCGCTCGCGCAGCAGCCGCATCCGCGCCTCCTCCGGGGTGGCGACGCCCTCGAGCACCCGCTGGGCCGCCTCGAGGCGGATCACGGCCTCGCCGTCCCAGTCGAGGACCGACACGGTCGGCTGCGGGACGGCGCCCTCCGGGCCGACGCCGCTGAGGTGCGTCGAGCGCACGACGACCTCCCGGTCGCCGTCTTCGTCGGCGTTCAGCATGGCGACCCACTCGACCTCGTAGAGCTGCCGGGTGTCGAGCAGCGGCAGGTCGACGCGCTTCACGGCGCCGCCGTCGCCAGGCACGAGCAGCGCGCCCGTCAGCCGCGATGGCCCGCCCTCGACCTCGATCAGCGCCAACACCGCGGCGTCGGTCGGCCCGATGGGCCCCACCAGCGCCTCGCGCGCGAGCTTCTCGCCGGACTTCAGCTGGGGCGTCACGCGCGTCGCCGTGGCCGCCGCGTCGAGCGGCGTCCACACCCGGAGGTCCGGGAGCTCGGCCTTGATCAGAGCCTCCACCGCCGCCTCTGCGGCCGGGCTCACCCCCGCCGGCGGCGGCGCCGTGGCGCCGTCATTATGCTGCAATGCGGCATAGTCGTCGCCATTGGGTGCTTGTCCTGTGGCACAGGCGCCCACGCCGATGGCAAGGGCCGTGAGGAGCGCGGTTTTTGTGCGGCGCAACATGACTGGACCTCCCTCCGGCGCGCCGGAGCGGTGTGGGAACGGCCGCCACGATACCCGGTCTCCTGGGTGTGGGCGAGCGCAACGCTGGGTCGTCGCTCAACGCCCGTGGTGCCGCCGTGCTTCCCTCTCGCCGCGATCTGCTCGGGATGATGGCGCCCCGCCGGGGCGCCGGTCAGAAGGGGCTTCAGCCATAGCTCGCGCACGGCTGCTGGACCGGGGGCTCGTAGACGGCGGTCAGGAAGGGGGCGTCGAAGAGGTCGTTGGCGAGGTCGCTCTCCTGCTCGAGGCTCTCGCGGATCCAGAACTGCGTGGTGAAGGCTGGCCCGACGTGGCCCGCGGCGGCGCGGATCAGGCGCACCGCGACGGGGCGGGCCCCGCCGCGCCACAGATCGGTGACGGCGCGGTCGAACCCGTCGGCGCGCATCGTCGGCGCGAGGTCGCCGATGGCGTCCGCGACCGGCGCGACGTCACCCGTGCGGGCGGCGGTCAGCGCCAGGCGCCCGACGCTGAAGACGCGGTACTTGCGCCACAGGGTCGACAGGATGACGAGGCCGAGGAAGGCCCAGAAGAAGGTCTGCACGAGGCTCCGAGGGGATCAGCGGTGAGGGGCGGGGTTTGGGGTCGTCACCCGGACGACCTGGGGCCGATGCCTCAGCCACCGCTATAGCACGCCGCCGGGCTGGCGGTGGCGCCGGTGCTCGCGCCGCCGCGGCCGACGGCGAACGCGCTCAGGGCGCGGTGGGCCTCGGCGCCGCAGGTCGCGCAGCGGACCGCCTGGTCGCGCTCGCTGTAGCGGCGGATCGACTCGTGCCGCTGCCCGCAGGTGTCGCAGACGTACTCGTAGATGGGCATCCCTCTCTCCAGTTCTGGGTCCGAAGGCGGAGATCCGCCAGCGGGGCGAAGTGTGACGCAGAAAAACCCCACCGAGGCCGGTCGATTCCCGGTTCGGGTGGCTCGGTCACGCCCCGACCCAGCCCCCGCCGCCCGGATGACGCGTTTGCGTCCGGGCGTTGACCTGCATCAGAGTTTTACAGACGATGGGCCCCCTCCCGATGACAGGACTCACACCGCTATGATCCGGCTCCTCGCGGCGGCCGCCGCCGCATTGATCCTCGCGCCCGCGACGGCCTCTGCCCGCGACTGCAGCTACCCTGGCGTCACCTTCCCGGCGACGAAGGCCCAGAAGTTCGACGGCTGGCGGGCGGTGTTCAAGGCCCTGCGACCCGGCGACGCGGTCCCCGCGGACGACGCCGCGATCGGCGAGGAGCTGTGCTGGGAGAAGGGCTGTCAGGCCAAGCCCGAGCTCGTGGTCGACGCCAACGGGATGGGCCACCTCGTCGTTCGTGCGCCCGGGGGCGGGCTGTGGCTCGTGACCGACCTCGACTTCTCGGACCAGGGGCAGTGCTCGCGCCAGCTGTTCACGCTGACCCGCCAGGGCGACGACTATGTCCTCGTCACCGGCTACACCGAGTGGGGCGAGCGGGTCTACTGCGAGGAGGACGACGAGGACTGCCCGGGCGCGGCCTGCTGCAGCGCCGGTGACGAGTACCACCACTGGCTCTTCGACCTGAAGGCCGGCGAGCTCATGGCGATGGCGACCTGCGGCGAGCTGCAGAGCAGCGACAGGCCGACCGCCGTGCTGGCCCCGAAGGTCGCGGTCAGCGACGGCGCGTTCCGCTACACCGGCTGCGACCGCGCCCTGAACATCGAGCTCGCGACCGTCAAGGCCTGCGCGGCCGCCGCCGGGCGCAGGGACGCCAAGCTCGCGATGAAGCTCGTCAACGACGGCCGCAAGCAGACCAAGGCGAAGGACTACTCCGGCGCCATCTGGACCTTCGGGAAGGCCATCGACGCCGACGCCGCCACGGCGCAGGCGTGGTCGGGCCGGGGCTACGCGAGGCTCCTCGCGGGCGACCTCGACGACGCCCAGGCGGACTTCGAGCGCGCCCTCGCGCTGAACAAGGACCAGGCCTACCAGTCGGCCATCTGGTTCAACCTGGGGCTGCTCGCCGAGAAGCGCAACGACGACCTGGCGGCGGTGCTGGCGTTCTCGCGCGCCCACGAGCTGAAGCCGAGCGCGGCGGTCGAGAAGAAGCTCAAGCAGTACCAGAAGAAGACGGCGGCCCGGAAGCTCACGACGAAGAAGGCGCCGGCGAAGAAGGGCCGCAGGTAGGGTCCGGGACGGCGGCGACGGCGACCCCGGACGTTCGACGGCGTGATTGACACGAGCGCCCCGGTGCGCGGATCCTGGGTGGTGGCTCGCGCCCGCCCACCACAGGAGCGTCGATGCATGTCCGCCGCCTGCCCGCCGCATCTCGCTGGTCGCAATCCTCGCCTCGGGGTGTGGCGGCGGCGCTGATGCGGACCCCTCCGTGGACACCGTGAGCGGCCAGGACAGCGTCGCGGCGCCGGACACGCGCGGCCTGGAGGACGCGCCAGCGACGAACGACACGGACCGGTTCGAGACCATCGCCGCCGACTACTTCTCGGTCACGACGGGGAGCCGAACGCGGACGACGTCACCATCCACGCTCTGCCAGCGATCGATGTCGCCTTCGCCGATCCCTTCGGCACCCCGAACACGCGCTACGAGGTCGTCAACGACACCGTCGCCGACGGCTTCGCCTGGGACTTCGGCGCGGACGCGACCCCCGCGACCGCCGACGTCGCCGAGCCGACCTGGCGCTACGCGACCCCGGGGAAAGAGCGCGTCACCCTCACCGCCACGAGCACCAGCGGCTGCGCCGTGACCAAGACCTTCTCCGCCGCGGCGACGGTGCTCGGCTGCGACGTCGCCATCCCCGCCGGCGCCGTCGTGCACACGGCGGACGGTGGCCTCGCCGGGGGGACGGACCACTGGGTCTGCGGCGGCGCCAGCGTCGCAGCCGGGGGCGGGCTGCGGCGCGTCTTCATCGAGCCCGGCGCACGCTTCGACTACGCCGGCGGTGGCGCCTACGCGGCGATCGTCCGGGCCGGCGGGACCCTGCGCGGCGACGATCACATCGCCGTGGTGTACGAGGCAGGCGCGGACGTCATCGACCTCGGCGACGAGGCGTATGCCTGCGAGACGCTCAACGTCGACCTCGGCGACGCGCCGTCTCCAGGCTGCCCGTACGGGGAGGTAAAGACAGCGTGATCAACCTGCTTGTGGATCCGACCGCCTCCCGGGCACCCTCGAGCAGCTCGGGAGGCGCCCGGCCCGCCTTCGTCCTCGCGGGCGCCGTCGCCTCCTGCGGCATCTCGATCATGACTATCTCGACCTCACCCCACGGACCCAGGTGTACCATGGACGACGATCGCGACCGCTTCTCCACGTGGTTTCCCCTCGACGCCCCCGCGCCGCCGGGGCCGGGCGTTGTGCAATGCAAGGTGGTTGATGAGCTAATTCGCTATCCAAGCGGTGCAAGTGCCATGTTGCGATACGAAAGCGCAGCGTCGATCGCGGAGCTGGTCCGCCGCGCCGCGGAGGCGACGGCGGGGCACTTCGCCGCCGAGCGGGTCCGCTGGCGCTATCAGGCGGCCGAGCCCGCTGTCGCGCGGGCGCTGCTCGACCGCCTCCGCGCCCGCTTCATCGTGCGCTTCGGCGCCCCGCCGCTGCTCGACCCGCTCATCCTTGACGGATCGTGACGGTTGGCCCCAAACCCACAGACGAACACCGTCGGGAGGAGACGCGTGACGCACCAAACCCTCGCTATCGCCCTCGGACTCTGGGGCGCCCTCGCGCCGATCAGCGGGTGCCTCGACCCGACCTCGGGCGGCGTCGCCGACGCGAGCGTCGCGGACACCCCCGACGCGACTGACGGCGCGGACACCGTCGGAGACAGCGCCGTCGCCACCTCGTGCGAGCCCGCCGCGACCCGCTGCGCCGACGGCTGGGTCGAGCGGTGCGCGGTGGACGGGGCCGCCTGGGCGCCGGTCGAGGACTGCGGCGCGGCGGAGCGCTGCTATGACGGCGCGTGCGTCGTCGCCGCGTGTCACGGCGGCGATCTCTACTGCGCTGGCGAGCGCGCGGTGTACTGCGTCCCGGACGGCACCCGCGTCGCGGCGAGCGCCGACTGCGGCGCCTGGGGGCGCGCCTGCGTCGACGGCCGCTGCCTGCCGCGGGTCTGCACCCCCGGCGCCATCAGCTGCGACGGTGACACGGTCGCGACCTGCGACGCCGACGGGACCGCGCTCACCGGCTCCGTCTGCGACGGCGGCGAGGTCTGTGTGGCCGACGACGCAGGCGCGAGCTGCGTCTCCAACGGGTGTGTGCCCGGCGCCGTGACCTGCGCGGGCGACGACCTGGCGACCTGCGTGGCTCCCGGTCAGCCCCTCGCCATCACCCCGTGCGGGGCGAATCAGCGCTGCGTCGGCGGCACGTGCGAGCCCGCCCCGGCCTGCGAGGCGCCGGAGATCGTCCTCCTGGAGACGCGCCCCGTCGCCGCGCAGACGCTGGTCCACCTGACCACCGCGCGGGCCTACATCGAATACGACTGGCGGGTGGTCGCCGTGCCCGGCGGGGCACCGCCGCCGCTCGCGCCCAGCGCCGCCGCCGCGGTCGTGGCGCTCGAGGTCGACGTGGTCGGGACCTACCGCGTCGCGGTCGACGTCTATGACCCCCAGGGGCAGGTGTGCGGGAGCGCTGAGGTCGCGATCGCGGTGGTCGCGGACGCGCCGGTTCACGTCGAGCTGCTGTGGGACACCCCCCTCGATCCCGACCAGGGTGACGTCGGCCCCGGAGTCGGCGGCGACCTCGACCTCCACGTCGTCACGCCGCTCGAGCTCGCCGGGCCCCAGGGTGTTGCGCTGGTCGACCACCTCTTCGACGCCCCTTGGGACACCTACTGGTTCAACGCCGCGCCGAACTCCGGCCCGCTCGATCCGGCGCTGAACGACGACCCGAGCCTCGACCGCGACGACGCCGACGGCGCCGGGCCCGAGAACACCAACATCGGCTTCCCCCACGACGACGCGACCTACCTCGTCGCCGCCCACTACTGGACCGACAACGGCTACGGGGCCAGCACGGCCACGCTGCGGGTCTACATCTACGGCGCGCTCGCCTTCGAGGCGTCGCGGCTCATGGTGAAGCACGACCTCTGGCCCGCCGCGACCATCGCCTGGCCGAGCGGCGAGGTGCGCGCGGTCGGCGCCTGCAGCGACAGCGGGGCGCTCTGTGACGACACCGGCGCGTGTGGGGCCGGCGCCACCTGCGACGCCGTCACCTGGCCGGACTTCGCCGACCCCCTCTTCCCCCCACCCTGAGATGGCCCGTGCCGAGATCACGCGTCGTCTTGCCGGCGGACCCGCCGCCATCTGCGCGTCCCCAAAGGCTCGGAAGGCGCCCGGTCGGCCTTCGCTTCCGGGGACACACCTGACGACGCCTCCTTGGCCATCCGATCAACTTATTCCGGCACGGGCCCTCATTCCGGCACGGGCCCGGACCTCCGCCGGCGCTCAGCGCGCCGCGCACCGGGGACACCGGCCGCGGAAGACGACCTCGACGCCGAGCAGCTCGTAGCCGCGGCGCTGGGGCTCGGGGAGCTCCGCCACCGGTCCAGCCAGCTCGATGTCCCAGATCTCACCGCACTCGACGCACACCAGGTGGTCGTGCGGTCGCGGACCGTTGGGCTCGTAGCGCATCGGGCCGCGGTCGTAGCTGACCTCGCGCACCTCACCCATGCCGACGAGATCGTTGAGGGTGTTGTACACCGTCGCCAGGCTGATCTCCGGCAGCGCCGCCTGCGCCTCGCGGAAGACCTCGTCGGCGGTCAGGTGTACGTGGTCACCGACCAGCGCCTGCGCCACCGCGCGCCGCTGCGCGGTCATGCGCCAGCCGCGCGCGAGCAGCCGATCGTAGAGCAGTGGGTGAGGCATGATAGGTCCGCTGGGCTGGTCCAAGACGCAGCATAGACACCGCCGCCGCGCGATCCAAGCGCTGCTTCGTGCGAGCCCAAGAGTATTCCCATGAAAAAGTTAGAGACGCTCCAAGTCGGAGGGGTGCTCGCGCTCGCGGCCTTGACAGTCGCCGGCTTCGCGGAGAGCGTCGCCCCATGGAAGACGCCGACGAGACTGCGCCCACGGGGCGACTGTCGTGGCCCTGGCGCATCGTGCACTGGGTCATCATCGTCAACCTCGCCATCCAGGTGCTCTACGGCGCCTACATGGTGTTCGTCGTGATGCGCCCCGAGGGCGTCTCTGGTCCGCTGTGGGCGGCCGCGAACGCCGTGCCGCACGACCTCATGATGGTGCGCCGCGCGTACGCGTCGGAGACCTGGCTCGCCATCGTGGGGCTGTCGCTCTACCTCGGCGTCACCGAGATCCTGCCGCGGCGGCTGGGGCGGCGATGACCCTGACGGCGCCTGGCCCGCTGCGGCTCCGCGAGCTGGTCGCCTTCGACCTCCGCCACGGTCTCCCGGTCGTCTGGCGCGTCCTGCGCGAGCGCCTCGGCCGCGGCGCCGCCGCCCGGGTCGTCGCCCGCTACGCCGCCGCCAACCTCGGCCCCGACCCGCTCCGCGGGCTGCGCCTGCACGCCGACCCGCGCGAGCCCCTGGCCCGCTACCAGCTGCGCAGCGCGCTGCGCCTCGAGCGGGCCCTCGCCGGTCTGCCGCGCCCGCTGGCCGCCGAGCTGCTGAACGAGGTCGTCGCCGAGGTGGGCGCCGCCTTCGTCGCCGCCCTGGCCGCCCTCGACGCCGCGGCCTGGGCCGGCGCGAGCGACGATGAGCGCCGCGCCTACGCCCGCGGGCTCCTCGGTCGTTTCCCGAACTCGACCGGCGAGGTCGTCGCCGTCTCGCCGACCGGGCTCGACTTCGACATCACCGCCTGTCGCTTCGTGGCGCTCACCCGCGAGCTCGGCCGCCCCGACCTCACGCCGCTGTTCTGCGCCGCCGACACCCGCTACTACGCCCGCGCCGGGACGCCGAGCCTGCGCCGCGACGAGACCCTCGCCGCCGGCGACGCCCGCTGCGCCTTCCGGATCCGCTACGGCCCCGACGGCGGCGGCTGATCCGGGCTCGACGTGTGGGGTGTGACCCGCCTGCCCGGTGGGCTATCGACCGCTAACCCGCCGCGTCAACGTCAGCGCGCTGGCCACTGCAGTGGCCCTCGTCGAGCGCCGTCGCCGCGGGACGAGCCGTTCAGCATGATCAATGTTGATCAATGCTGTCACCAACCTCCAGCGACCTCCACGACGACGCGGCCGGTGCGCCCGGGCTCGGTCTGGCGGCGGAGCGCGGCGCCGAGCGCGTTGATCTCGTGCCGCGAGTCGATGGTGACCTGGAGGCCGTCGCTGAGCCAGCCGCCGATGAGCTCGAGGTCGGCGCGCTTGGACGCGACCTGGACGAAGCGGCAGCGGCGCGAGCTGAACTGCGACCGGATGAGGCCGGTGATCAGCGCGCCGTCGGGGAGCGTCGTCACGTAGGTGCCGCCAGGCCGCAGGAGCCTCGCGCAGCGGCCATAGGACGCCACGGCCGGGGTGTCGAAGACCACGTTGTACGCCGACTCGCCCGCGTAGGGGTCGGCGGACCTGCGGTCGATGACGACGTTGGCGCCGGCCGCCTTCACGCGCGCGACGTCGCCGGTGCTGCACACGCCGGTGACGTGGGCTCCGAGGCGCTTGGCGATCCCGACCGCCAGCTCGCCCACGCCGCCGCCGGCCCCGATGACGAGGACCTTCTGGCCCGCGGCGAGGCGGCCGTAGTCGCGCATCGCCTGGAGGCTCGTCATGGCGCAGGTCGCGGCGGCCGCGGCGACCTCGAAGGGCACGTCTGCGGGCTTCGCCGCGACGGCGTCGCGCGGCAGGGTGACGTACTCGGCGTAGGTGCCCTGCCTCTGGGATCCGGCGAAGGCGAGGTGGCCCCACACGGCGTCACCCGTGGCGAGGTCCGTGACGCCGTCGCCGATCGCGTCGATGGTGCCGGCGAAGTCCCACCCGAGCACCCGCGGGGACGTCCTCGCGTGGAGGAACCGCCCGGCGAAGGCGCCGCTGATGACCTTGCCCTCGGCGGCATTGACCGCGGCGCTGGCGACGTTCACCCGCACCTCGCCGGGACCGGGGGTGGGCACGGGCACCTCGACCAGCGCGACGTCGTCGCGGGTCGCCTCCATCGCTCGCATCGTCTCGGTCATGGCGCGCGTGTCCTTCGCTGGGAGGGTCCAAGACACCACAGTGCACCATCGCGGCGGCGATGGCATCGCGTCACCGCGTCTCTACTCGCAGCGGACGAGGGGCGCGAGGGGGGCGAAGTCGAAGCCGTCGCCGCTGACGGCGTCGAGGTCGAGGAGCGCGGCCTCGAGGGCGCCCTTGATGGCGGCGTAGGTCTGATTGAGCTTGTCGGCGGTCGAGGTCTCGGCGACGCACAGGAACTTCGGGACGCCGCAGATGTCGACCTGCTCGCACCCCGGGGCCTGGGGGGCGGCGGGCTCGAGCGCGCCGTCTCCGTAGAGGATCTTCCCGCCGATCATCGTGAGGGTGACGGTCGCCGGGGTCGCCGCGACGATGGCCGCGTAGGGGTCGCCGCCGTCGCCCTGGACAACCATGACGTCGGCCAGCATCCCGGGGGCGAGGGTGCCCAGGCGGTCGTCGACCGCGAGGGCGAAGGCGGCGTTGGCCGTCGTCATGAAGACGAGGTCGCGCGCGTCGAGGCGGTCGTCGAAGTAGTCGTCGTCCCAGGCGGCGGCGAAGTGCAGCTCGTCGAGCAGGTTCTGGCTGCCCCCCATCGACCAGTCGGGGGCGAGGGTGATGACGACGTCGGCGTCGAGGGCGGCCGGGATGTCGGTGGTGGCGCCGTAGAGGGCGACGTTCGAGGCCGGCGACCAGGTGAGCTTCATGCCGTGGGTGGCCATGGTGGTGAACTCGGTCGGGCCGAAGGCGGTGCCGTGGGTGATGACGGTCTGCGGCGCGTAGAGGCACATCGGGACGGTGGTGAGGGTGCCGAGCTTGGTGAACTCGGCGAGCGCCTTGGCGTTGATGCCCTCGCCGCAGTGGATCAGGTAGGCCTCCGTGTCGCCGTCGGCGAAGTTGGCGCAGACGCCGTCGCCGGAGGACTTCGACGGCGGGAAGAGCGCGCTCGTCTGGATGCGGTCGCTGCCGAGGTCGTTCTGGGGGCTGTCGATGCTGCGCGACAGCGAGGCGAAGCAGGCCTTGCTGGTGCCCGGCAGCCCGACGATCGAGGTCGTGCCGGCGATCATCCCCTTGAGCTCGCCCCACTTGTCGAGCTCGCACTTGAGGCTGCCGTCGCCGTCGTAGCTCAGCGGACACCAGTCGGGCTTGCCCTGCGAGTCGTCGGCGAGGCACTGCTTGACGTCGAGCATAGCGGCGTAGCGCGGCTCGGAGGTCCACTGGGTGTGGTCCGCGTAGGACTGCGACGGCAGCCAGTCGTCGTCGTCGAAGATGTCGAAGAGGATGTGGTTGTGGGTGTCGATGAGGCCGGGCGCGATGACCCCGCCGGCGGTGTCGATGATCGTCGCGCCGACCGCGTCGGGGCTGGTCGAGCAGGCGTCGCCGGGCTCGGCGCAGACGATGGTGTCACCGACCACGAGCACCTCGCCCTCGAAGGCCACATCCGGGGTCACGACGACGCCGATCAGCAAGATGCGGTCAGGGGCGCCGACGGTCACGGTGGCGTCCGAGCCGGTGGCGTCCGAGCCGGTGGTGTCGGCTGCGTCGGCGTCGTTCGCGTCCTCGGCGTCGTTCGCGTCTTCGGCGTCGGTCGCGTCGGCGGCGTCCGCCGTGTCGCCCGGTCCGACGTCCTCCTGGCTGTCGGCGAGGGTCGTGTCGTCGTCGCCGTCCGCGTCGTCGTCGTCGCCGTCCGCCGCGGCGCTGTCTTCCAGCGTGGTGTCCGTAGGGCCGGCGTCCGGCTCGGCGCTGTCTTCGACCCCGGTGTCCACGAACGCGTCGCCGGACAGCGTCCCCGTTAGACGCGAGCCTTCGCAGGCGGAGGCGGAGAGGACCAGGACGACGCAGCACCAGAGGCGAAACACCATGACTCGTCGTACCACCCGCGCGCCCGCGGGTCACGAGGCGTCGGGCGGATCCCCTCCTACTGGGCGGGCGTCGGCGTCTGGCGGCGGTAGGTGCGCGCGATCTCGGCGCCGGTCGGATCGAGGCTCATGAAGGTGTCGCCGGCGCACAGCGTGGACGTCTCGCGGCCGCCGGCGTCGGCCTCGAGGACGAGCGCGCCGCTGCCCGTCTGCCAGTCCCCGGACTCCTGCCCGGAGCGGTCGAGCGTCCCCTCGCAGCGGCAGCCCTCGGCGGTCTCCGCGCACCCGGTGGCGCCCCAGCCGTCGAACGCGGTGAGCGTCGCGCAGCTCGCGCCGGGGGCGTCGAGGCAGCCTGCGGCGGCGACGAGCCCACTCCACGCGCCGGTCTCGACCCAGGTGCGGGTGTACCGGCCTCCCGCCGCGATCGCGAGGTCGCCGCTGGCGATGATCCCCTCATGGTCGAGCGCGAGCGTGCAGGATCGCACCGCGGTCCCGTTGACCAGGTCGACGTGGCTGAGGTGATCCCAGGGCTCGCAGTCGATCTGCGTCCAGCTCCCGATCGGGCTCGCCGTGCAGCGGTTCGGCGTCGGACAGCCAACGCCGGAGCCGCCCCCGGCGCAGCCGCCGGCGACCGACAGGAACGCAAACAAGAGCAGGGAGTGGGCTGAACTGGACATGGCTCACGTGGTGTCGCTGATCTTCAGGAGCTCGGTGACCATCCGGTGTGTGAGGCCCCAGATGAGTTTGCCCTCCCAGCGCCACGCCGGGAAGCCCCACGGGACCCCGAGGATCCGATGGCGATGGCGGGCGCGGTGGGCGTGGCCGCGGAAGGCCGCGAGGGGGATCCACAGGGCGTGGGCGACCTCGCGCGGCGCGAGCGCGAGCTCCTGCGCGAGGTCGAGGCGGAACACGATGGGGTGTACCGCCATCGGCCGGCGGCCGTCGTGGGCCATCGCGAGGACCGTCGAGAGCCGCCCGACGCGCTCAGCGGCGGTCTCGAGGTCGAGGCCGACCTCCTCGCGCGTCTCGCGGACGGCGGTCGCGGTGACGTCGCGGTCCTCGGGGTGCGCCCGCCCGCCGGGGAACGCCATGTTGCCCGACCACGGATCCCCGGCGCGCTTCACCCGCTCGATGAAGAGGAGCTCGGTCCCGCCTGGCTCGTTGGCGTCGTCGCGGGCCACGATGGCGACCGCCGCCTGCACCATGCGCTGCTCGCCCCACAGCGCCCGCGGTCGATAGCGCGCGAGCGCCCGGGCGAGCGTGGCCGCGGTCGCGACGCTGGGCGAAGCCGGGAGGGGGAGGCTCACCCGGCGGTTGTACACCGAACGCCGGCCGATCCCTTCGATCGGGTGCACCGCGCCACGGCCGCGCGGCGCGCGGCCGATGCGCGGGTGGCGCCCTCGCTTCTGCGAAGAACGGCAACTGGGGCGCGGCAACTCCATGTTAGGGCCGCCACCGCCTGGCCCGCTTCGCGTTTGGCCAGGCGGCCCTTTCGGGGGGCGAAACGGTGTCGCAAACGGTCGGGCCACGGGGGGGCGTCGCCCACAGGGCCTAATGGAACGCGGCGCTCGGGGTCACGGCGAACATCGGGGAATGTGCCCTGCGGACGAACGCCACCGCCGACGACAGCAACGACGACGCGGACGGTGTCGTCGGCGGTGTGGTCGCGGCCGGCGCCGTCTAACCGTACGTGAGCTGGGACGTGGCCCTGGGGAGCTGCGCCGATGAGCAGCTGAGCTTCGGCGCGAGCGGCGCGGTGGGGACGCGCTACACCGACGACCCGGAGACCGTGTACCTCTGGCTCCGCAGCGCGCCCTCTGGCGCGGAGCGATGGCGGCGCGGTCAGCCGACCCCGGCTCGGGACGGTAGACCCCGGCTCGCGGCGCTCAGAGCGGGGTTGGAGCGCGGTCGTCCGCGCCAACCCGTTGAGATCACAGGCTTGGTACGCGTCTTGATTTGGCCACCCCCACCCAAGTGAAGGGTGGGGGACGGTCTCGGGTCGCCGGGGGGCCGGGGAACAGTCGCAGTGGGCGCGGGGAGGCGGACGGGCCCGCGCCCCGCCCACCGCGATAGCGTTCACGGACGGGGGGCCGCCGCTCCCCCGCCCCTCGTGCGAGTCCCGGTCAGCGGCGCTTGTTCTTCATGATGGCCTGGTGCTCGCGGACGAGCTTCCGGAACGCTCGATCGTGCTCACGCGCGGCCGTCGGGTCTTGGCGTCTGCGCTGCCAGGCCGCCTCGCGGGCCAGGCGCTCGTGGTCGGCGAGCTCCTCGGCGGCGAGCTCTCCGGCCGCGACCGCCGCCCGGACAGCGCAGCCGGGCTCGCCCGCGTGGGTGCAGTCGGCGAACCGGCACGAGCGGGCGAGGACCCCGATGAAGTCGGCCTCATCAGGGTCTTCATCGCCGACCCAGAGGGCCAGCTCGCGGATCCCCGGCGTGTCGATGAGCAGCGCCCCCGACGGCAGCGCTACCAGCTCGCGGTGGGTCGTCGTGTGGCGACCGGTCTCGTCCGAGTCCCGCACCTGCGACGTCGCGAGCCGCGCCTCCCCGAGGAGCCGGTTGACTAGCGTCGACTTGCCGACCCCCGAGGAGCCGACCAGCGCCACCGTCGCGCCAGGGACGAGCTCGGCGCCGAGGTCGTCGACCCCGGCGCCGTCGAGCGCGCTCGTGGTCACCACCCGCAGCCCACGCGGCACGCGCGCCCGTAGGGCGACGAGGTCATCGGGGGTGGCCAGATCGGCCTTGTTGAGGACCACCACCGGCTCGGCGCCGCCGCTCGTGACCGCCGCCCGGTAGCGCTGCAGGCGCGCCGGGCTGAAGTCGGCGTTGGCCGAGGTGACGATGAACACCGTGTCGACGTTGGCCGCGAGGACCTGGGGTGCCGTCGCGCGCCCCGCCGCCTGGCGGACCAGCGCCGTCGCGCGCGGCAGCACCGCGGCGATGGCCGCCGGGTCGTCCGGCGCCGGGCCCGCGGTCAGCGCGACCCAGTCGCCGACCGCCGGCAGCGCGCGCGCGTCCTGGGCCGCGTGGCGCAGGCGGCCGGGGAGGCGCGCCGTGCGCTCGCCGTCAGGGGTGAGGCAGACCCACAGGCCGCGGTGCGCGACCGCGACGCGGGCGGGGATGAGCGAGTCGCCCAGCTGGGCGAGCGACTGACGGAAAAAGGGTGTGAACCCGAGCCCTTGGAGGGAGAGAGTGGACAATGCCGTGCTCCGGAGCAAGTACACGAACGAATCGGCACCGCGTCCGGGGGGAGCGTCTGGGGGCGGCCGCGGTGGGCGGCCGGGTGTTCAGGCGCGGACTGATCCGGTGGCGGTGCAGCGGCTGGCGACGCGCTGGTGGGAGACGGCAGGCACAGGCAATTCCTCACTCTCTGGGGTCCGTTGTGCTCTCGAAGGTGCCTCTCATCGGCGCCTTGGGTCAAGCCCGAGGTCCCCGGATTCCACGCACGGAGACGACGAGGGGGCGGGCCAGAGTGTGGCTCGCCCCCTCGGGAGGACATTGATCCAGGGTCGAACTAGCGGGGCTCCGGGACCCTGTCCCAGGCCGCACGAGCGGCCGGTGGAGGCGGCGGAGCGGCCGGATCGGTCTCGCCAGTTTCGCCACCGCCTGGCCCGCTTCGCGTTGGCCAGGCGGCCCTTTGGGGGCTTCCTTCGCGGGGTGCGGGACGCAGCGCCCGGGTATCGGGCGCGGACCTGCGTCCTCCGCGGCCGACCGGCCGGGACACGCCGTGGCCCCGCCGGTCGGCAGCTGCGGACTCCGGTCCGCGCCCTGCCGTCTCAGGTTAGACGGAGCCCTGGTCCACCATCGAGTCTGCGACCTTGAGGAAGCCCGCGACGTTGGCGCCCTGGAGGTAGTCCCCCGGGTTGCCGCAGCGCTCGGCCGCGTCCCACGCCATGTCGTGGATCCCGGTCATGATGCGGTGCAGCTCGGTGTCGACGTGCTCGGCGGTCCAGTGGGTGTTGGTGCGGTTCTGCGCCATCTCGAGCCCGGAGGTGCCCACGCCGCCGGCGTTCGAGGCCTTGCCCGGGGCGTAGACGATCCCGCCCTCGCGCAGCACGCGCACGGCGTCGGGGGTCGTCGGCATGTTGGCGCCCTCGGCGACGTACTTGCACCCGTTGGCGACGAGCTGCCGGGCGTCGTTGATCTCGAGCTCGTTCTGGATCGCGCACGGCAGCGCGACGTCCACCGGCACCGCCCACGGGCGCGCGCCGGGCCGGAACTCGACGCCGTAGCGGTCGGCGTAGGGCTTGATGACGTCGTTGCCGCTCGCGCGGAGCTCGAGCATGTAGTCGAACTTCTCGCCGCTCACGCCCTCGGGATCGTAGATGCAGCCGTCGGGTCCCGACAGGGTGACGACCTTGCCACCGAGCTCGTTGGCCTTCCTGGCCGCGCCCCAGGCGACGTTGCCGAAACCGCTGATCGCGACGCGCTTGCCTTCGATGGACTCGCCGCGGCGCTCGAGCATCTTCTGGGTGAAGTAGACGAGCCCGAAGCCGGTCGCCTCGGGGCGCAGGATCGATCCGCCCCAGTTGAGGCCCTTGCCGGTCAGGACGCCGGTGAAGGTCTCGGTGAGGTGCTTGTACTGCCCGAAGAGGTAGCCGATCTCACGCGCGCCGACGCCGATGTCGCCGGCCGGCACGTCCACGTCGGCCCCGATGTACTTGTAGAGCGAGGTCATGAACGACTGGCAGAAGCGCTCGACCTCGCGGTCGCTCGCGCCGCGGGGCGAGAAGTCCGAGCCGCCCTTGCCGCCGCCCATGGGCAGGCCGGTCAGGGCGTTCTTGAAGGTCTGCTCGAAGCCGAGGAACTTGAGCCCGCTCAGGTTGACCGAGCTGTGGAAGCGCAGGCCGCCCTTGAACGGGCCGATGGCGTTGTTGAACTGGACGCGCCAGCCGCGGTTGGTGCGGATGTGACCGCGGTCGTCGTGCCAGACCACCCTGAAGGCGTGGACGCGCTGGGGCTCGACGAGGCGCTCGAGGATGGCTTCCTCCTCGTAGATGGTGGTCTGCTCCAGGACGGGGGTGATCGTCTCGAACACCTCCTGCACGGCCTGGAGGAACTCGACCTCCCACGGGACCCGCGCCGCGAGATCGCGGAAGACGCGCGACGCGTAGGGGTGCATCGCCGCGGTGGCGGCGTGGAGATCGGAGGAACCAGGGTTGCCGTTCGGTTGCATGACGACTTCTCCTCAGGGGAACCCGGGGCGAAGGGCCGACACGCGCGACGATCCTGCCCGGGCGCAGGCACTGGTTAGCACAGATGATCCGGTGGGCGTAATCACACTTGCACTCGTGGCGCGTTTTCTTCACCGCGACCGCCTATACCCTCGTTCGCCCGCGCTGGGCGCGGTTCTCGCCGTATTGCGATGCAGCAAAAACCACCGGTCAGCGCCCGCGAACAGCGCCGTCGGGGGGGCGTGGGATCGCGGCGTCGTCGCCGGCGGGTGGCGGCGCGTGCTCGGCCGCCCTACAGGGGAAGGGCGTGAGTGAGGGTCACGCGCAAGCCGAAGTCCGGAGGCGCGATGTCGACCGCGAGCCCGATCCCGACCTCGTCGGTCAGGGCGTGCCACCAGCCCCCGGTGACGCCGAGGTAGACGTAGTCGGTGCCCGCGCCGAAGTCGCTGATGAAGGGCGCGGTGAGGAGGGCGAGGCCGACCTCGAAGCGGTCGGTCCGCGCGTCGGTCGCCCAGTGGACCGTGAGGTGACCGATCCGCGGGTCGAGCCCGTTCGCCGCGCCGCCGCCGCCCAGCTCGACCCACGTGCGCTCGCTGCCGATGAGCAGGGCGAGCTGGGGCAGCGCCGCGATGACGCTGGCGGGCCCGGGGGCGGAGTACGTCTGGCCGCCGTCGGTGATCCACCACGCGAGGACGGGGTGCACGCGGAGGGCGACGCCGATGGTCTCGTGGGCGCGCCCGATGTCGACCTGGAGGACTGCGCCGAGCTCGAGCTGGACGAACGCGGGCTCGTCCCCGTGGCTGCGGGCCGCGAAGGCGGTGAGCCCGAAGGAGACAGGGCCGAGGTGGGTCGCGGTGGCGGCGACGCCGAGCCCGACGAAGCCCTGGTGGCCAGGCGTCTCGATGTCGGAGAGCACCTTGTGCTGCGAGGACAGGAGCGAGGTCGTGTAGGCGAGCCGCAGCTCGGGCGGAGACGGGCTGAGCGCCGAGGCCGGAGCGCCCGTCACGGGCACCACAACGGCAGCGACGAGGGTGGTGATGGCGTGTGCGAGGTTGGAGCGTGTCATGTCGCGCCTCCGGCGTCGGTCGGTGGGGCGACCGAGGGCCCTGCGGCGCCGGGCCGCTCGGAGGGCTGGACGAGGTATTTGTGGCCAGCGATAGGGCGGCCGAGCGGGCGCGCCCGGTTGAGCTCGTACATGGCGATGCTGCAGGAGATCGCGACGTTGAGGCTGCCGACCGGCCCGAACTGCGGGATGGTCACGACGCCCGCGCACCGGGCCAAAAAGGCGGGGCTCAGCCCGACCCCTTCGTTGCCCACGACGAGCGCGGTCCGCTGTGGGAAGGTGAAGTCGGGCAGCAGCGTCGGGCTCGCGGCGATCTCGATGGCGACCGGCGCCAGGCGCTCGGCCTCGCACCAGGCGAAGAACGCCGCCTCGTCCTCGAGGTGCACGATCTCGCTCACCTTCTCGAGGCGTCGAGAGAAGGCCTGCGAGCGCTTCTTGAAGCGCCACGGGGTCTTGCGGCCGACGATCACGACGCGGTCGCCGCCGAACGCCACGTGCGAGCGCACGATCATGCCGATGTTCTCGGGGCTCTTCAGATCGTTGAGGACGGTACAGAACATCGGGGCGCCTCGGGTTCGCGTGCGACCTCCCGACCTAGCACCTCGGAGGCCACGGGGAAATGGGCGCGCCGCGCCATCGTGGACCCGGTCTCCGAGGCCACCTCCGGAGGGTCGCCGGCGCGGCCCCATGGAGGCGCGGCTGTCCTATTGCGCGGCGGCACGCAGCGCCGCGACCAGCCCTGCGACAGCGCTCGGGTCGAGGTCCAGCGTCTCGTAGCCGCCGTGCTCGAGGTCGCCGGCGCGATCGAGCTCGAGGTTCACCATCGGGCTCGGCTCCATGCCAAAGACGCTGAGGGTCCCGTCGGCCAGGGTGACGCTCTCGTTGGCCCTGGCTGCGGCGTAGCGCTCGAGCGCGTCCGCCACGGCGGCGAGGTCGCCGACCTGCACGTAGAGGGTCGAGCGGTAGCGGATGCCGTCGTCGTAGTCGCGCGCCTCGGAGATGGCGACGAAGCCGTCGAGGGGCGCCGAGACCGTGGTGGTCTCCTTGAAGGTGTCCATGTCGTGTTCTCTGCTGCTCGTTGTCGCTGCCCGCGCCCGGCCACCCTCGGTGGCCTTGGCTCCATCGATGCTCCCGTCACCCTCGCCCGGGTTCAAAGGAGCTTGTCGACGTCGGCCTGCTCGAGCCGGCCGAGCGAGGTGATGACGCTGTTGTCCGGTGTCAGCTTGAAGCCGCTGTCGTCGTTGACGACCATGACCTCGCGCGCGCCGAGCTCGCCCTTCTCGCTGATGGTCGCGCCCATACCCGAGAACAGCTTGCTCGCCGAGAGGCCGCCATCGAGCGCCTTGCGGAACATGACGTACTGCTCCTGGATCTTCGGGTCGGTGGTGTCGGGCTTCGCCCCCATCGGCGTCTTCGCCGCCAGCTCGAACATCGCGGGCAGGTCGGCCGCGGTGAGGCTGTCGGCGTGGAGACCGGAGTACTTCTTGAGCTGCGAATGGAAGTACGCGTTCTTCTTGGAGTCCTGCGCCGCGATGGCGAGCGACTTCCAGTTCATCTCCTGCACCTTCGGGGTCACGTCCTTGCCCGAGCCGCCCTTGTCCGGCACCGCCTTCGCGGTGTCGAGCACGCACAGGCCGATCTCGTTGCCGACCTGGCCGCCGAGCTGCGCCGGGGTCCAGCCCACCTTGACCAGCGCCTCCGCCGCGCTGAGCCCGATCACGTCCGACGGCTCTGTCGCGAAGATCTGGTTGGCGCCGGCGTACCCGAAGCTGCCGCCGTCGAAGTTGGCCTTCGCGCCGACGCGGGCGACCCAGCGGGGGAGCACGCCGGACATGATGGCTCCCAGCATCTCCTTCTTGGAGCGCGGGCCGAGGTCCTTGGCCGGGCCGCCGAGGTGGGCCTTCATCTGCGCCAGCGACATCTTGTTCATCGCCTTGACGTTGGCGCCGGCCTTGTCCGCATCCGCCTGGCCGACGCCCTCCGCCTTGGCGAAGTCCTCGACCGTGGTCTTGCCGCCGGTCTTGCCCCCGTCTTTGCGTTGGATCGCCCGCCGCTGCGTGGCCGCGCCGCCGCCGCCGCCGGACATCTTGTCGAGCAGCCCCTCGGCGCTCTTGCCGGACACGACCGCGTCGGCGACCCGGTC
>PHBI01000043.1:85605-94920 GCA_002841945.1 Deltaproteobacteria bacterium HGW-Deltaproteobacteria-14 | reverse complement strand
CCATCGCCGCGGCGCCCTCGGCCGCCTTGCCGCCGACGTGGGCCTGCACGCCGGTGACGTCGTGCTTTCCGAAGGCCTGTTGGATCTTGTCGCCGTGCGGCAGCGCCCCGCCGCCGCCGGAGATGCCGTGCGCGGCCGCCTGGTGGACGCCGTCGGCGCCCTCGCCGCCATGGCGCTGGACCGGCGCGAGCGCGGCCTCCTGCGCGGCGAACCCCAGGCCCGCCAGCGATGCCTTGAGCTGCACCGACGACTGTCGCGAGGCGCCGCTGGTTTGCCCCTGGGCGGGGGCAGGCGTGGCGGGCGTAGCCTGGCGTTCTTGAGTCGTTGATTGAGTCAATTCGGTCTCCGCGTCGCTGTTGTGTGCTTCGACCTGTATCACCCTCGCGATCAAGCCAGCAAGCTCCCGGTGCTTCTGGACGGCTGCGCCCGCCGGCGTGCGAGGGCGCCGCGGGGGCGGTGCGCCACAGCGCGCTCGTGCGCTTGCGGCGACCTTCGAGGGGGCGCGCCCCGGCGGCGCGTCCGGGTCAACCCGCGGTCAACGCGGCCCAGAGCGCGATGAGGCCGCCGGCGACGAAGAGGGTGCCAAAGATCTCCTTGTTGTAGCGCGCGAGCCACAGCGGCAGGTAGATGTCGAAGTTGGCCCGGCGGTCGTCGGTGTAGCGCGCCGCGACGGCGGTCAGCGGACACTTCATCCGGTTGAGGGCGAGGATGATGATCTCCACCATCACGGCCCCCGCCAACCACGCGGCGAGGCGGAGCTGCCCCGCGAGCGCCGCGACCGGCAGCGCCACGACGCAGCCGGCGAAGAACGCCCACGCCACGGTGTGGATCAGCTTCACCAACACGAGCTTGCGGGTCGCATCCACGGGCCCAGCCACGCTCCCGAGCGCACGAGTCAGCCGCCGACATTACGCGCTCTGAGCTGCCCCCCGCAAGGGTCTCGAGCCGCCCGCCCGCGGGCGGGGTCAGCGCGCAGGGGCCGCCTTCGGACGGCCGGCGACGAAGTCCGCCAGGTGCTCGCCGGTCACCGTCGACCGCGCCGCCACCAGGGCGGCCGGGGGGCCCTCGAACACGACCCGGCCGCCGTCGTGACCGGCGCCCGGCCCGAGGTCGATGATCCAGTCGGCGTGGGCCATCACCGACAGGTGGTGCTCGACCACGATGACCGACTTGCCCGCGTCGACCAGCTGGTCCAGGAGGCCCAGCAGCTGCGCGAGGTCGGCGAGGTGGAGCCCGGTGGTCGGCTCGTCGAGCACGTAGATGCCGCCGTCGGTCCCGAGGTGGGTCGCGAGCTTGAGCCGCTGCCGCTCGCCGCCCGACAGCGTGGGGAGCGGCTGGCCGAGGCGGACGTAGCCGAGCCCCACGTCGGCGAGGCGCGCGAGGATCTCGTGCGCGGCGGGAACGCGCGCCGTGCCGGCGCCGAAGTGGGCGACGGCGTCGTCGACCGAGAGGTCGAGGACCTCGGCGATGTTCAGCCCGCCGAGGCGGTACTCGAGCACCGCCGCCTGAAACCGCTGACCCTCGCAGTCCTCGCAGACCGTGGCGACCCCGGCCATCATCGCGAGATCGGTGTAGATCACCCCGGTGCCGTTGCAGGTCGGGCAGGCGCCCTCGGAGTTGGCGCTGAACAGCGCGGGCTTGACGCCGTTGGCCTTCGCGAACCTCTTTCGGATGGGGTCGAGGAGCCCGGTGTACGTCGCGGGGCTCGAGCGGCGCGAGCCCCGGATGGGCGCCTGGTCGACCGAGACGACCCCGTCGCGTCCGCACACCGAGCCATCGATGAGCGAGCTCTTGCCCGACCCGGCCACGCCGGTCACCACCACGAGGACGCCGAGGGGGATGTCGACGTCGACGGCCTGCAGGTTGTGGGCGTTGGCGCCGCGGACCTCGAGCGCCCCCGAGGGCTTGCGCACCGAGGCCTTGAGGGACGCGCGGTCGCTGAGGTGGCGCCCGGTCAGGGTGTCGCTGGCCCGCAGCCCCGCGACGGTGCCCTCGAAGACCACCTCGCCGCCGGCGCTGCCGGCCCGGGGGCCGAGGTCGACGACGTGGTCGGCGAGCGCGATCACCTCGGGCTTGTGCTCGACCACGAGGACGGTGTTGCCCTTGTCGCGCAGCCGCAGGAGCAGCTCGTTCATGCGCTCGATGTCGTGGGGGTGCAGGCCGATGGTCGGCTCGTCGAAGACGTAGGTCACGTCGGTGAGCGACGACCCGAGGTGGCGGATCATCTTGGTGCGCTGCGCCTCGCCGCCGGACAGCGTGCCGGTCGGCCGGTCGAGGCTGAGGTAGCCGAGCCCGATCTCCACGAACGCGTCGAGGGAGTGGCGGAGCGCGCCGAGCAGCGGCGCGACGGCCGGCGCGTCGAGCGCGCGCACCCACTCGGCCAGGTCGCTGATCTGCATCGCCGCGGCGTCGGCGATGTTGATCCCGGCGATCCTGGACGAGCGCGCGCCCTCGTTGAGCCGGGTGCCACCGCAGTCGGGGCAGGAGGTGAAGGTCACCGCGCGCTCGACGAACGCGCGGACGTGCGGCTGCAGCGCCGACCTGTCCTTGGAGAGCATCGACCGCTGGAGCTTCGGGATGAGCCCCTCGTAGGTGAGGTTGATCTTGTTGATCTTCACCTTCACCGGCTCCCTGTAGAGGAAGTCGTGCAGCTCCTGCGGCGTGTAGTCGCGGATCGGCTTGTCCGGGTCGAGCAGGCCCGCCTTCACGAAGATGCGGACGTTCCAGCCCTCTTCGCCGTAGCCGGGGATGGTGATCGCGCCCGCGGCGAGGGACCTCGTCTCGTCGTACAGCTGCGCCCGGTCGAAGTCGCTGACCCAGCCCATGCCCTCGCAGCGCGGGCACATGCCGCCGGTGATCGTGAAGGAGCGCTTCTCGGTCTTCGCGCTGGCCTTCTGGGCCTTGAACGCGCCGGCCCCGCTGACCGTCGGGACGTTGAAGGAGAAGGCCTTGGGCGAGCCGATGTAGGGGTCGCCGAGGCGGCTGAAGAGCACCCGCAGCATGGCGTCGGCGTCGGTCGCGGTCCCGACGGTCGAGCGGACGTTGGCCCCCATCGGCTCCTGGTCGACGATGATGGCCGTCGTCAGGCCGTCGAGCACGTCGACCTCGGGGCGCGCCACCGTCGTCATGAAGCCCTGCAGAAACGCGCTGTAGGTCTCGTTGATCAGCCGCTGGGACTCCGCCGCGATGGTGCCGAACACCAGCGACGACTTGCCCGACCCCGAGACCCCGGTGAACACCGTCAGCCGCCGCTTCGGGAGCTCGATGCTGACGTCCTTCAGGTTGTTGACCCGGGCGCCCCGGACGCGGATCAGACCGTGGCTGTCGGCGGGGTGCTGGCGCGCGGTGGTCGCTTTCAAGGCGCTGTCCTCGGGCTTCGACGGCTGGTGTGAGGGCCGCAGTGTAGGCGAGCGCCACGGGTTGCGCACGCGGTCGCGCGTCGCGCCGCCAGCGCGGGTCGCTCGGCACGAAGTCCGGCCCCGCCCGCGCTGTGCGATCGCGATATTCGGGCGCCGGGCTGTCGCATCCTCACGCTGTGAAAGGGCTTTACCTCGCGTTTCGCGGGGCGGATACTCCGGCGCGGCGAGTCACCGAGCCGTCCGGGCGCCGCTGCACGCAGCACGTTCTCGAACCGGCCTGGCCGTCCCCACGACGCGACGCCGTGGTCTCGACCGACCGGTGCGGCTCCTCCCCTGCGGAGCAGCATCATGAATTACGACGAAGAGGCCCTGGTCTATCACCGCTTGCCGCGGCCCGGTAAGCTGGCGGTCGTCCCGACCAAGCCCTGCGTCACCCAGCGCGACCTGGCGCTGGCTTACACCCCCGGCGTGGCGGCCCCGTGCCTGCGCATCGCCGACAACCCGGACGACGCCTACCTCTACACCAACCGCGGCAACCTCGTGGCCGTCGTCACCAACGGCACCGCGGTCCTCGGCCTCGGCGACATCGGGGCGCTCGCCGGCAAGCCCGTGATGGAGGGCAAGGGGGTCCTCTTCAAGCGCTTCGCCGGCGTCGACGTCTACGACATCGAGCTCGCGACCAAGGACCCGGCCGAGATCATTCGCACTTGCGAGATCCTCGCCCCGACCTTCGGCGGTATCAACCTCGAGGACATCAAGGCCCCCGAGTGCTTCTTGATCGAGGAGGCGCTGCAGGGGCTCGACATCCCGGTCTTCCACGACGACCAGCACGGGACCGCGCTCATCTCCGGCGCGGCGCTCCTCAACGCGGTCGAGATCATTGGCAAGCGCATCGAGGACCTGCGCGTCGTCTTCAGCGGCGCCGGCGCGGCCGGCATCGCCTGCGCCCGCTTCTGGGAGTCCCTGGGCGTCCGCCACGACAACATCATCCTGTGCGACTCCCAGGGGGTCGTCTACCAGGGCCGCGACGACGTCGACCCCGCGCACCCCAAGTACAACCCCTACAAGGCCGCCTTTGCCGCCAAGACCGACCTGCGCAGCCTCGCCGACGCGCTGCGCGACGCCGACGCCTTCGCCGGGCTGTCCCTCAAGGGGCTCGTCAGCGGCGACATGGTCAAGTCGATGGCCAAAGACCCCATCGTCTTCGCCCTCGCCAACCCCGAGCCCGAGATCACCTGGGAGGACGCGACCGCGGCGCGCTCCGACGTGGTCATGGCGACCGGCCGCAGCGACTATCCCAACCAGGTCAACAACGTCCTCGGCTTCCCGTTCATCTTCCGCGGGGCGCTCGACGTCCGCGCCCGCGCAATCAACGAGCCGATGAAGGTCGCCGCCGCGCGCGCCCTCGCCGACCTCGCCAAGGAGGACGTGCCCGACCAGGTGCTGCGCGCCTACCACCTCGATCGCCTGCAGTTCGGACGCGAGTACCTCATCCCGAAGCCGGTCGATCCGCGGGTGCTGACCCGGGAGGCGGTCGCCGTCGCGCGCGCCGCGGTCGACTCCGGCGTGGCGCGCCACAACATCACCGATTGGGACGCGTACCGCGACAGCCTCGAGCAGCTCCTCGGGCCCGAGCGCGAGACGGTGCGCCGCGTCATCCATCAGGCCCAGCGCCAGCCGAAGCGCATCGTCTTTGGCGAGGGCGACGACCCGAAGGTCCTGCGCGCCGCCCACATCATCGTCGAGGAGGGCATCGCCAAGCCCATCCTGCTCGCCGACCCGGCCAAGGTCGCGGCGCTCTGCGCCGAGCTCGGCCTCGACCTCCCCGCGGTCGAGGTCGTCGAGCCCGTGCAGTCGCCGCTCTACACCCGCTACGTCGAGCGCTTCCACGAGCTCCGCTGGCGCAAGGGGACGCGCAAGGACGACGCCTTCCGCGAGATGAGCCACCGGAGCACCTTCGGGCCGATGATGGTGCGCGAGGGCGCGGCCGACGTGTTCGTGTCCGGTCGCACCCGCTACTACCCCGACGCGATCCGCCCGATGCTGCGCGTCGTCAGCGACCGCACGCACCGGCGCACGATCAGCGCCACCCACGTCGCGGTCAAGAACGGCCACCACTACCTCCTCGCCGACACCTCGGTGAACGTCGACCCGAACGTCGACGAGCTCGTCGAGATCGCCGAGAACACCTCCGAGCTCGCGCTCGAGCTCGGGATGAAGCCGCGGGTCGCGTTCCTCTCGTACTCGATGTTCGGCTCGGTCCACAGCCCCGCCACGAACAAGATGCGCGAGGCCGCCGAGCGCTTCGCCGTCGCCCACCCGGAGTGGGAGGTCGAGGGCGAGCTGCAGGCGGACGCCGCGGTCCTGCCCGGCCTCGCCAAGGACTTCCCGGGGGCGCGCCTCGAGGGGCCGGCGAACGTCCTGGTCTTCCCGTCCCTCGACGCCTCGAACATCGCGTTCCGGCTGCTCGGCGCCCTCGGTGACGTGTCGCTGATCGGGCCGGTGCTCGGCGGCGTCGACCTGCCGATGTACATCCTGCAGCGCGGCGCGTCCCCCGAGGACATCGTGAACCTCGCGGCCATCGCGGTGGTCCACGCCCAGAGGGTGGGGAAGGCCGCCCTGCGCAAGTGACGCGCGGGCGCGGGAGGACTGTCAACCGTGTTGACGATGACCGCCCCGTGCGGTGACGCTGCTGGCGCGTGTGGCTTGCTACAGGCCCGCGCGCCGGCTACGAAGCCGGCATGAACTCCCAGCTTCGCACCTCCCTCGCGGCTCTCCTCGTCCTCACCGGCGCATGTGGCGACAGCGGGAGCGGGGACACCGCCGACACCGCCGCTGTCGATGTCACGCCCGCCGACACGGGGGACGCGGTGGACGACACGACCCCGGTGGACAGCACGCCGGCCGACACGACCGTCGCCGACACGACCGTCGCCGACACGACCGTCGCCGACACGACCGTCGCCGCCGCGCCGGCGACCCTCGGCGGCGACCGCCCGGCGTCGGTGTACTACCCGGCGGACTACGGCGGCGGCCGGACCTGGCCGCTCGTCATCCTCCTCCACGGCTACGGCGCCAGCGGCCTCATCGAGGACTATTATCTCGGCTTCCACGCCGCGGCGACGGCGGCGGGCTACGTCGCCGTGGTCCCGGAGGGGACGGTCGACGGCTCGGGCAAGCAGTTCTGGAACGCGGATCCGAGCTGGTGCTGCAACTTCGGCCAGAGCGCGGTGGACGACGAGGGATACCTCCTCGGGCTCGTGGCCGACGCGGCGGCCCAACTCCCCGTCGACCCAGCGCGGGTCTATCTCTTCGGGCACAGCAACGGCGGCTTCATGGCCCACCGCGTGGCCTGCGACCACGCCGACGTGGTGGCGGGGGTCGCGTCGCTGGCCGGGAGCCTCGCCCTCGCGCCCGCGGACTGCGCCCCCTCGGGGCCGGTCACCGTGTTGCAGATCCACGGGACCCTCGACGACACGATCCGGTACTCCGGGGAGGTCGGGAAGTATCCGGGGGCCGTCGAGATCGCGACGCGCTGGGCCGGCCACGACGGGTGCGACGCGGATCCGACGCTCGGCGCCGCCGCCGACTACGACGACGCCGTCGCCGGGGACGAGGCCACGCCCGAGACCTGGGGAGGCTGCGACGCGGGGGCCGCGGTGGGGCTCTGGACGCTGACCGGCGGCGGCCACATCCCGACCGTCACCGAGGCCTTCTTGCCGGCGGTCTTCGCGTTCTTCGAGGCGCACCAGCGGACGCGCTGACGGGGCGAACGCCGCCATCGTTATGCGGCGCGGCGCGGATGGTCCACAATCGCCTCACGACCTCACCGCGGAGGCTCGCACCCGCGGGCGGCACCGCGCGGTCACGACGGAGGGCCCGATGAGCTTCCCCGACAGCGACTACGAGACGATCTACACGACCAACGAGCCGCACATCATCGCGCAGCTCGAGGATCTGATGCGCGACAACGAGATCGACTACCGGGTGCACGGATCGCGCAACGCGTCGTCCATCGACCTGACGCCGATCGCCGTGCGCATCCACCTCCAGGTGGTCCACACCCAGGTCGCTCCCGCCAAGGAGCTGCTCGAGTCGTTCTTCTCGCCGATCGATCTGGAGCGGGCAGATCTGCCGGAGGAGCTGCGGCCGGAGGTCGACCCGGCCTGACGGCGCCCAGCGGCGGGTGGGGGAGGGCGCGTTTGCGGTGGCTGGCTCCCTCCCGCTACTTTCGAGGGATGAACCGATCCCGCCTGCTCGCTGCCCTCGCTCCCCTCCTCCTCGTGACCGGCTGCCTCGACAGCGGGGGCGGGGACGGCGTGGATGACACGGCCACGATTCCCGACGCCCAGGCCGACACGGCGGAGGGCACCGACACCCTCGACGCCCTCGAGGACGCGCGCCCGTCCACCTGCGACGAGATGGGAGCCGGCGAGACGTGCGTCGGGACCGTCTCGTGCTACTCGTCCTCCCCCTGCTGGTGCAACGGCGGCTCGACCCAGAGCGGCTGCGCCTGCGTGAACGGCCGCTGGCTCTGCGTCATCGACGACAGCTGCTACTTCGCGTGCTCCGGGGTGGACGTCGTCGACGCCGACAGCGGGCCCGACGTGGCCGACAGCGCCGAGCCCCCCGACAGCGCCGAGCCCTCCGACACCGCGGGGCCGACCGACGCCAGCGCCCCCGACGCGACCGACCCGTGCCCGGCGGCGGCCCCGGGCTTCGAGGACAGCTGCACCAGCGACGGCCTCCAGTGCGACTTCGGGCAGGAGTGCTGCTGCGGCGCGTGCTACCCGAGCCTGTCCTGCACCTGCTCGGGGGGCAGCTGGGCGTGCTTCGCCACCGACGCATGCTTTCACCCCGCCTGCGCCGGCTGCGACGCCGCGCGCGACGCCCTCGCCGCGACCCTGTACACCAAGCAGCTCGGCTTCACGGTCGTGGTCCGCCTCGACCACGCGAGCCTCGACGTCCTCGGCTACACCGTCGTCGCCGGCGCCTACGGGGGCGTCGACGAGGCGACCGCCCGCGCGACCGCCCAGGCGGCGACCGGCTTCGGCGCCCAGGGCATGCTCTTGTCGGGCGCCGACCCAGTGGACGACTGGGTCTTCTACCAGTCCCCCGGCGACTTCGGCGGCGTAGGCGTCGTGAGCGCGCGCACCGGGCTCGCGGTGTTCGGCGGCAGCGTCATCTGGAGCGGCAGCGGGGACATCACCTGGCCGACCAGCTGGTCGCCGGCGAGCGATCTCGCCAGCGGCTGCGCCTCGACCGGCGGCTTCGGGACGACCCGCGGCTTCGATCTCGTCACGGGCGGCGCCCTGTCCTCTGCGGACGTCGACGCGGTGCTCGCCGAGGTCGCCGCCACGGCGGTCCTCCCGGCCATCTGGCAAGGGGGCTACGCCTTCGACGCCGTCGTGCTGCGCTACCCCCGCTCGGTGGGCGTCTTCGACCCCACGACCGCCGAGTGGATCGTCCTCGTCTCCGGCGGCTGGCTCGAGTAGCGCTAGTCGTCGTGCTTGCGGCCGTCGGGGTGGCAGTGCAGGCAACCGCGCTCGACGCCGTACTGGTTGAGCGTCGCCTGGTAGTTGGAGACCTCGCCCTGATGCTCCTGGTTCATCTTCGTCAGGGTGTGCTCGTGGCAGCCCGTGCAGCTGAAGTCGCTGTAGCTGGCCGCGTTGTTGTGGCACTCGCTGCACGTGATGTTGCGGTGCTTGCCGGACGCGATCGGGAACTTGCTCTCGTGGTCGAAGCTCCCGTTGCCCCAATCCACGGTGTCGTGACAGGACTCGCAGTCCGTGCCGAAGCCGGTCGCGGCGTGGTTCGGGTTGGTCGTGGCGTCGTACTTGTCCCGGTGACAACCCACGCACTGCGTCGGGGTGTTGACGTAGCCGTCGGCGTGACAGGACTCACACGTCCGCGGCGGGACGGTGTGCTTGCCCGTCAGCGGCCAGAACGCGTCGTG
>PHBI01000043.1:61459-85520 GCA_002841945.1 Deltaproteobacteria bacterium HGW-Deltaproteobacteria-14 | reverse complement strand
GCCGCTCGTGGCGTGGTTCGGGTCGGTCGTCGCGTCGTAGTCGGCCCGGTGACAGCCCACGCACTGCGTCGGGGTGCCGACGTAGCCGTCGGCGTGACAGGACTCACAGGTCCGCGGCGGGACGGTGTGGCCCCCGGTCAGCGGCCAGAAGTCGTGGTTCGACGCCGACGCCGGCGTCCACGCCGACGTCGTGTGGCACGCCTCGCACGTCGTCGGGTAGCCGAGCGCCACGTGGTCCGGGTCGGTCGTCGCGAGGTAGCGGTCGCCGTGGCAGTCGAAGCAAGACTGCCCGTTGAGGGCCAGCCCCATCGTGTGGTTGGGGACCTGGCCGCAAGCCATGAGCGTCGCCGCCGCAACAAACGCGAATCGCAAGCTAGCGCTCATGCTCGTCCCCCCCAAGTGCGTGCCATCGCGGGGGACATGCCCCCATCCCTCGGCGCACACGATATCAAGGTGTCACCGTCGAATCGACGCACTGGTCGATTTCACAGGTCTGGCCATCGATACAGACGGCGTCGATGAGCCATATAGCGCCGCTCACCTCGTCGATGTTGCATCGCAATACGTAGTCACGGCCCGAGTTTGGCTCGTGGAAGCAGAACCTCTCGTCGGCCACGCAGTCGCCCGGTGGCGGCGTCCCCGGGAAGTCCATGGGGCACCCGGTCAACACGGTCAGCGCCAACGCGGCGGTCATCATGATGCGGTGCGGTGTCACGCGCCCACCCCCGGGACGTAGCCGAGGTACATCAGCACCACGACGTGGATCGTCAGCGTCACCACCATCACCAGCGCGAAGATCCGGTGCAGGGCGCGCCACCAGCGCAAGAGCTGCCGGTAGAGCTTGAGGGTGTGGAGCCGCCGGCGGATGAGCACGATGTCCTGCACGTCGTGCCAGTCGACGTCGCGCCGGGAGCGCCCGAGGAGGTATAGGCGGATGCGCAGCCACAGCGTCGACACGATGGTGTAGGGCAACAGCAGCAGCGAGCCGAAGCTCGACCTCGGCGTGATCAGCGGCTGACGCGAGAGCTGGTCGAGCTTCGGCCAGAGCGGGTCGTCCGCGCCGGCCTTGGCCTCGAGGTGGCCGCGAGCGTCCACGAGCCGCCGCTCGAGCTCGTCCATGCCCATCTCGGCGCCGGCCACCGTGTGGGGGATCATGGCGTAGATGAAGCGCCCGATGACGCCGGTCAGCACCAGCACCCCGAGGGAAACGAAGGCCGTGAGCGCCACCGTCGTCCGCGGGTAGAAGGCCGTGTGGTAGACGACGATGAGCGGGCCGACGAGCCCGGTCACGACGTGCATGTTCATCCACAGCCGCAGCGCGCCGAAGCGCCGCATGGCCTTCAGGCGCCGCCGCAGCATGAAGGTCAGGTTCAAGAGGATCAGCGCCGTCCCGACGATGCCCTCGGCGAAGCCCCAGCTCCCGCCCGAGCGCAGGGCGTCGTACTCGGGGAGCAGCGAGCGGTCCCACGGGTGGGTCATGTAGAAGCTCGACCCCTTCAACCACAGCGCCAGCGCGATGCCGACCGCGAGCGCGACGAAGGAGGCGGTGTACAGGCGCGTCCGGGTCATCGGAACCTCCACCCGAGCTGCGCCATCATGAGGATCTGGCTCGGCAGATCCCCGAAGGCGAGCTCGCCGCGGACGCTCACGCGCCACGGGCCCGACCCCAGCAGATCCACGCCCGCGCTCACCCGATGCTCGTCCTGACGCTCGTCGAGGAGCCGCGCCTGGAACGTCGTGAAGGCGTAGCCGAGCCCGAGCTCCACGGCGCCGCCGATCGGGACTCCTAGGTCGAGGTCCGCCACCTGGGTCCGCACCGCCTGTGTCTGGTTGAAGCGATAGCCGAGGGCCAGCCGCGTGTCGTCGAGCACCAGGTCGCGCAGCACCACGCGCGCGGCGCCTCCCTCCTGCTCGGCGGCCGAGTAGCCGAACCCATAGTTGCCCGAGAGCGCCACCGAGATCATCGGGCTCGGCGCGAACCGCACCTGCAGCCACGCCGACTCGCGCGGGTCGGTGATCCAGCGGTCCACCCCGAGGGCCGCCACCATCTCGCGGTCCGCCACGATCCGGTCGTGAGCGTAGTGCGCGTCGACCGTCAGCCACCACAGCGGCCGCACCCGCACCCCCACGAAGCCGCGGCTCAGGCTCGCCGCCGGCTGCCCGTCGGGCAGCAGCGTGTCATCGACCAGCGTCCCGACCGCGGTCGCGTAGAGGTCGAGCGCCCGCCCGTACTGCAGGCCGCCGTTGACCCCGATGTCGAGGCGGTTGAGCGCCCCCTGCCAGAAGGACGCGGCGGTCGTCACCGTCGTGCGCGCCGACCAGTCGTCGCCGCGCTGAGCCCAGGCGGCGTGCCCCCCGACGACCGCCATGTCCGCCGAGAACCCGACGTCCAACAGCCGCGGCGCCAGGCCGCCGTGGACGCCAGCGCTGAAGCCCTTGCCGAGCGCCAGCTCCGCGCGCACCCCATCGACCAGGCCGACCGACGGCGTCTCGGGGAGGTGGATCCGCCCGAGGGCTGCCTCGAACGCCCCAAACGGGCTCTCCGCCGCGCTCTGGTGCCAGCCCTCCGAGCGGTAGCGCAGCTGCAGCTCGCGGATACGATAGTAGGGCCGCGAGTCGGCCCCCTGCCGGCCGTCGAGGTTCGGCCCGAGCTCGAGCCGCCCCGCCACGTCGTGGCGGTACTCGAGGTGCCCGCCGAGGAGGTCTCCGACGACGAGCTTGCTCCGCAGCTGCAGCTGGTGCAGGTCGAGGTCGTTGTCGCCCTGGTCGAGGACCCCGGCGTAGCTCACCAGGAACTCGCCGCGCACGGCGGTCGTCTGCGGCTTGGTCTTGTCCTCGCCCGGCGTCGGGATGAGCTTGTCCCGCCGCCCGGGATCGCCCGCCCAGGGCAGCCCCTGCGCCAGCGCCTCGGGGTTCGGCAGGCTCACCACCGGCCGCCGCGCCGCCGCCGCCCCCGGCTCCCGCGGCGCCGTGACCTTCGCGCCGGCCCTCACCGCTGCGGCCCCGACGCGGCGCGCCACGAGCTGGCGCTCGCCGACGGTCACCACCTCGAGCTTCACGCCGCCGGGCCCGGTCAGGGTGTCGCCGACCCGCACGCCGTCCGCGCGGCCGAGCCCGACGTAGACCATGTCGCGACGCACATCACGCACCGCGCCGGATGGCGGAGATGCAAATGACGTCTGGGCCGCTAGCAGTATCGCAAGCGCAGCAAGAAGCCCCCCCGCGGCGCGCCCCGGCGCCGCACGCCGGCCACCCGCCGCGCGCGCCTCGATGCTCGTATCAGTCGCGGACATTCAGCCTCCCGGATGGCAGCCGTAGCAGGCGAAGTTCTCCCAGACGTAGTCGCTGACGCCGCCGTGATGGCTGGTCGTCGGCCCCTTCTCGTGGCAGCCGATGCACGTGAAGTTGGCAGGCGGCACCGCGTTCGCGAAGTGGCAATCGCCACAGTCGAAGCGCGCGTGGTGGCCGCTCGAGATGGGGAAGAGGTGGTCGTGCCAGCGCGACTTGGTGGGGATCCACGACTGGCTCGCGTGACACTGGTCGCACTGGCGGCTCATCGCGTAGGCCGCGTGGGGCGGGTCCACGGCGCCGTTGTAGGCGTCGGCGTGGCAGCTGTAGCAGCTCTTTGGCGTCCCGCCGTAGACGCCGCCCTCGTGGCAGGCGAAGCAGTCGGCGATGGCGTGCGCCCCGCGCAACGGGAAGAAGACGTCGTGCTGCAGGCGCGCCGGGGTGAAGCTGTACTGCGAGTGGCAGGCGTCGCACTCGCGGCTGAAGTTGGCCGCGACGTGGTTCGGGTGGACGTCGCCGCGCTGGAAGTCCTTGGCGTGGCAGGCGTAGCACTCGGTCGGCGTGCTGCGCCAGGTGTCCTGCCGCAGCGTCTGGTGGCACGCCGTGCAGTCCGCCGCCGCGTGGGCCCCGACCAGCGGGAAGCGGGTCGCGCGGTGCTTGACGAGGGCGTCGGTCGGCCGCCACGAGCGCGCGTCGTGGCAGCTCTCGCAGCTCTTGCCGTTCTCGCCGCGGTGGATGTCCTCGTGGCAGCTCTCGCAGGCGGCGCGCGCGTCGCCGGTCTTGAGCGCCTCGCCGTGGCAGGCGGTGCAGCTCACGACCGCGTGCCGGCCGTCGAGGGGGAAGCCCGTCAGCTTGTGGTCGAACTGCGTCTTCTCCGGGACCTGGTGCCAGTCCTTCGGGTTGTGGCAGCTGGCGCAGTCTCCGCCGATGTCGGGGACCCCCGGCGGCTTCAGGGCGGTCGCCTTGGCCGCGACGCTGCGGTGCGGGTTGGCGTGGCAGTCCTGGCAGGCCCGGTAGCCGAGGCGGTAGTGGACGACGACCTCGCCGGTCGCGACCGCCCGGCTGTCGTGGCACGCCGAACAGATCTGCGCCGCGTGGTGCCCCTCGAGGGGCCAGTCGGCCTTGGCGGTGTGGTCGAAGGGCTGCTGCTTCCAGGTCTGCTCGGTGTGGCACGCGGTGCAGGCCTTCACCGCCGGTTTGTCGCTCGTGAACTGCGCCAGGTGGGGGTCGCGGTGGCAGCCCTCGCAGGTCTTCGGCAGCCCCTTGTACTGGATCGGGTCGCCCTTGTGGCACGACTCGCAGGCCGCGTCGGCGTGGACCCCGCGCAGGGGGAAGGCCGTTTGGTCGTGGTCGAAGTCGCGCTGCTTCCAGCCCGCGCTGTCGTGGCACGCGTCGCAGCTCTTGCCGGCCTCCTTCATCTGGGCGTTGAACTGCCCCTTGTGCGGATCCTCGTGGCAGCCAGAGCACGGCTTGACGCCGATCGCCAGCGGGGTCGGCTGGCTCTTCTTCTTGACGTGGCAGCCCGAGCACGGCGCCGCGAGGTGCGAGCCGTCGAGGACCATCCGCGCCTTCTGGTGCTCGGCCGTCGTGAAGGTCGACGGGTCGAAGCCCTGCACGGTGTGGCACGCCTCGCACTCGGTGGCGCTCTTGACCGTCGCGAGTGCGCCCTGGTGATACGGCTTGTGGCAGCGGTCGCAGCGGTCGAACGCGATCCCCTTGTAGACCGTCTTGCCGCCGCGGCGGTGGCACTGCTCGCAGCGCACCGTGCGGTGCTCGCCCTCGAGGGGGTAGCGGGTCTTGCCGTGGTCGAAGCCGGCGGTCCTGATGTTGTGCCAGCCAGACTCGTTGTGGCAGCTCTCGCAGCGCTTGCCGAAGCGGCCCGCGTGGGCGTCCTCGTGGCAGGTCGCGCAGGAGCGCTCGACCTTGGCGGTGAGGTTCGCGCCGTGACAGTCGGCGCACGCGACGGGCGCGTGCTTGCCGACCAGCGGCCACCCGGCGGGGCTGTGGGCCGGCGGCAGGTTCTTCACGTCCCCCCAGCCGGCGGTCGTGTGGCAGTCGGTGCACGGCGACAGCGAGGTCGCGCCCCGGTGCGGGTCCCCGTGGCAGGTCGAGCACTTCTGGAAGCCCTTGAGCTGATAGCTGACCTTGCCGGTGGCTTCGCGCTTGTGGCAGCTCGCGCAGGCGACCTCTCGGTGCTTGTTCTCGAGGGGGAAGTCGGTCGTGGCGTGGTCGAACAGCTTCGGCGGCTTGAACGCGACGGTGTCGTGGCAGCGCTCGCAGCGGGCGCCGAGCTCGCCCTGGTGGACGTCCTCGTGGCAGCCGCTGCAGGTGTTGCGCGCCCCCTGGTAGCCCGGGCGGTGGTCGTGGCAGGTGCCGCAGCCGGCCGTCGCGTGGGCGCCGCTCAGCGGGAAGCCGGTCTGTTTGCCGTGGTCGAAGTCAGCGGGCGGGGACCAGCGGATGAGCGGGTAGCCGCGCCCCTTGTGCTCGGAGTGGCAGTGCTCGCAGCCCTTGCCGGCCTCGCGGATGAGCTTCGCGTGGAAGCCGCGGTTGGCCGCGAGCGGCGCCGCGACCTCCTTGTGACACGACAGGCAGCGGGCCTGCTCGACGCGCTTGCCCGGGGCGTGGCACTTCTCGCAAGAGGCCGCGTCGTCGAGATCCTTGTGGTCCGACGCCAGCGGTCCCGGGCTCAGCCACTGCGCGTGGGCTGGTGACGCGAGCGCGACGCCGCCTGCGAGGGCCGTCAGGACCAGCATCCTTGACAGCGCTCGACGCGCGGTCGAAACATCACGGCCCCGAGCCCCTACGAGCACTCGGACGGGAGGTGGGCGATGACCGGTCTGATGTGGGTCCTGGTGGGCGTGGGGGTGGCGCTGGTCGCGGTGCTCGCCGTCGTGCTGCCCCGCCTGCACAAGCAGTCCGCCTACGAGAGCATCGAGCTCGACGAGCTCCCCGAGGACCTCAAGAAGCGCCTCCCCGTCTCCCTCCACCCGGTCATCGATCTGAACGTCTGCATGGGCAGCGGGGCGTGCGTCGCGGCCTGCCCCGAGGGCAAGATCCTGCGGCTGCACGACGGGCACTCGCACCTCGTGCACCCCGAGGCGTGCATCGGTCACGGCGCCTGCGCGCGCGAGTGTCCGGTCGGGGCCATCACCCTGGTGTTCGGGACCGCCGAACGCGGCGTCGATATTCCGCACGTGAGCCCCTCCTTCGAGACCAACGTCAAGGGCGTCTTCATCGCCGGCGAGCTCGGCGGCATGGGCCTCATCCGCAACGCCGTCGCTCAGGGCGTGCAGGCCATGCAGACCATCGCCAAGCGCGGCGGCTCCAAGAGCGCCGACGTGCTCGACGTGGTCGTGGTCGGCGCGGGCCCGGCCGGCCTCGCCGCCGGGCTCATCGCCCACGAGCGCGGGCTGCGCTACGCCATCATCGACCAGGAGACGGCGCTCGGCGGGACCATCGCCCACTATCCGCGCAACAAGCTCATCATGACCGGCCCCTTCGACCTGCCGGGCTGGGGGCGCATCAAGAAGCGCGAGCTCACCAAAGAGGAGCTCATGGCCATCTGGACCGACGTCATCGACAAGGTCGGCCTCGACGTGCGCCTCGGCGAGCGCCTCGACGCGATCGACAAGGACGGCGACGTCTGCGTCGTGCGCACCAGCGTCGCCACCCTGCGCGCGCGCAACGTGCTGCTCGCCATCGGCCGCCGCGGCACCCCGCGGGCCCTCGGCATCCCCGGCGAGGAGCTCACCAAGGTCGCCTACTCCCTGCGCGAGCCCGACGCGTACGCCGGGGAGCGCGTGCTCGTCATCGGCGGCGGCGACAGCGCCATCGAGGCGGCCCTGAGCCTGTCCGAGGTCTCGGGCACGACCGTCACGATGAGCTACCGCGGGGACACCCTCTTCCGCGCCAAGCCGAAGAACCAGGAGCGCCTCCAGGAGGCGGTCGAGGCCGGCCGCGTCAACGTCCTGCTCGGCTCGAACGCGACCCGCATCGCGGCGGACCACGTGGTCATCTCCCACGCCGGCGGCACCGTGAACTTGGCCAATGACCAAGTCTTCATCTTCGCCGGCGGCGTCCTGCCGACCGGGCTGCTCTCCGCCGCAGGCATCGCCATGGAGCGGAAGTTTGGAACCCGCTGAAAACCGTCGTTCGTCGCCGACAAACACGTCGGCCCCTGGGCAAGATGTCGCCATCCCCGTCGCGTCCCCCTGGGCGTGGCATCGGACCGATGGACGGTGCCACGCTATCCTTGGTGGTCACAAGGGCACAACCTTGCTGAGATTCATTCTCATGGCGGCGCTCTTTCTGAGCGGCTGCTGGGCCGACCGAGGGAGCTGTGAGTTGTGGGCCGCCAAGCTGCGGCAGGGGCTCGAGGCCACGACGGCGATCGACCAGCTGGGCACGAGCGGCTGCGTCGGGCAGCGCGCTCTCCTGCTCGCCCACCTCGACGACCCCGGGCTCGGCGCCGACGCCCTCGCGGCGCTCGTCGCGCTCGGTCGCAGCCCCGAGGCCGAGCAGGCGGTGATCCGGTCGCTGTCTCGGCCCGAGACGGTGGTCGTCGCGGCGCAGCAGGCCGGCACCTGGCAGCTCGCGGCCGCGGAGGCGCCCATCCGCGCGGCCCTGATCGACGACACCCTGGCGAGCCATCACGCCGAGCTGTACGCCGCGGCGCTGGCGGTCGCCCCGGCGGACCGCTGGCTCGACGCCGTCGCCCACGAGCTGGCTCGGCCGAACGGCGACCAGGCGAGCGTCGCCAAGGCCTTCGAGGCGCTGGCGGCGGTGGACTGGGCGCGCGCTCCGGAGGAGGCCCGCGGGCCTCTCGTCGAGGTCCTCGCCGATCTGCTGAGCCGCCCGGCCGGCTCGGTGCCCGTCGACCGGCTCGCGCTCATCGCGCGCGAGCTCGCGCGGATCCCGCGCCCCGCGCCGCTGCCCGCGCTGGCCGTCGTCGTGACCCGCGCCGCCGAGGGGAGCCGCGCGGCGCTGCTGGTCCTGTGGGCGCTCGGCCACCCGGCCGCCGCCGACACGGCGCTGTCTCTCGCGGGCCGGGCCGACGTCGACCCAGCCGTCCGGGCCGCCGCGCTGGCGTACCTGGCGGACCCGCGTCGGACCCCCACGGACCTCCCGGCGCGGGTCGCGTCGGCCCCGGGGGACGCCGAGGTCCTCGCCGGCCTCGCGCTGCTCGGCGGCGCGAGCGTCGCGGCCGCCCTCGAGGCCCGGGCCGAGAGCGACAAGGGGACGGCCCGCGCGTCGTCGTCGCGGGCCCTGGCGCTCGCCCTGCCGGCCGCTCGCCTCGACGCCTGGGCGTCGAGCCTGTCGAAGCAGGCCTCGATCCTGATGCGCGGGATCCCCGACGACCCCACGGTCGCGGCCTGGGTCGCCGCGACCCGGGCCTGCGACGCGGACGCGGGCTGCTGGATCGCGCGCATCGAGGCGGCGCTGCCGGCGCTCGACACCCTCGGGGAGGATCTCGCGGCGGCGGCGGCGGCGGTCGCGCTGGCCCAGAAGAACGCCCAGGCGGCGGTCGCCGAGGACGCCGCGCGCGCCCAGGAGCTCGCCAAGGCGACCGGGGACGCCCTGGCCGCGGCGCGGGCCGAGCTGGACGCCATCCAGAAGCGGCGCGACACCGCCTATGCTGCGGTGGCGGAGGCGACCAAGCGCTTTGATACATTGGAGTCAGTTGCGAGAGTCGTGCCGTTCTTGTTGCGACGCAGCATGGCGACGGTGGTCGCGGTCGACGCGAAGAAACTGGGTGACGCGGCGTTGGCGGTGCTTAGTCGTTGCCGCGGTGCCGGGTGCGCGCCTGCGCGAACCTGGGCCGTGGCGGCTCTCCGCACCGGAGGTGCCCGCCCCGATCTGACGACGGCGATCGCGGCCAACCAAGACGATCCCGCCCTGACCTGCCTCCTGGCCGTCGACGAGGTGGCCCGCCCGTGACCGAAACCGCCCTCGCCAGCCCCGAGGCCGCCCCATCCGCCCCCCCCCTCCTCGTCGCCAGCGGCCTGTCGCGGCGCTTCGGTGACCGTTGGGCGGTGGCGGGGGTCAACCTGCGCCTGTCGGCCGGGCGCTCGCTGCTGCTCGCCGGGCACAACGGCGCCGGCAAGACGACGCTGCTCCAGCTCCTCGCGGGGCTGCTGCGCCCGACCGCCGGCACCCTCACCCTCGACCGCGGCGGCCGCGGCGGGCCGCCGCCGCGCGTCGGCCTCATCGGCCACCGCGGGGGCCACTGGCAGGACCTCGGCGCGGACGAGCACCTGCGCATCGACGCGCATCTGCTGGGCCGCCGCTTCGACCGCGCCGAGGCCCGCGCGCTGCTCGCCCGGGTCGGCCTCGACGGCCGCGACCGCGAGCCGGTCCGCCAGTTCTCCGCCGGCATGAGCAAGCGCCTGTCGCTCGCCCGGCTGCTCTACCAGGACCCCGAGGTCGTCCTGCTCGACGAGCCCTACGGCAAGCTCGATCACGACGGGACGGCGTTGATGGACGGCGTCGTCGACGAGCTCGTCGCCCGCGGCAAGGCGCTCGTCATGGCGACCCACCTCGTCTCCCACGTCGCCCACCGCCTGCACTCGGGGCTCGTGCTCGACGGCGGCGAGATGCGCTGGGTCGGTCCGGCCTCCGGGGTCCCGGCGATCCTCGCGAAGGAGTCGGAATGACCCTCGGCGTTCAGACCCGGGCGATCCTCGGCAAGGACCTCCGCGTCACCTGGCGCGGCCGCGCCCGCAGCGCCGCCGTGTTCGCCTTCGCCGGCACGGTGCTGCTGCTGTTCTCCTTCGCGGTCGGGCCCGACAGCAAGACCCTGGCCCAGCATGCGCCCGGGTACTTCTGGATCGCGCTCCTGCTGGGCTCGGTCCTGACGCTGTCGGACGCCTTCCGGGTCGAGACCGAGGACGACGCCCTCGACGCGATGCGGGTCCTGCCGGTGGATCCGCGGGCGCTCTTCCTCGGCAAGGCCGCCGCGAGCGCCATCACCCTGGCCGCGCTGGCCGCCGCCCTGACCCCGGTCGCGGGCCTGCTCTACGGGGTCGGTGTCCAGGGATCGTGGCTCCAGCTCCTGGTCTTCATCGTCCTCGGCGCCGCTGGGCTCGCCGCCCCCGGCACCCTCTACGCAGCGATGACCGCCAAGGCGCGCGGTCGCGAGGTGATGCTCCCGCTGCTCCTGTTCCCGCTCGTGATCCCGGTGCTCCTCGCCGCGGTCAAAGGGACGGCGCTGGCGCTGGCCGGCGACCCCATGGGTCAGGTACCCTCCTGGCTCGGCGTTCTGGTCGCCTTCGACCTGGTGTACTGGGCGGTGTGCCCGCTACTCCTCGGCGCGGTGATCGAGAGCTGAGTGCGACGCAACGTAACCCCACCGACGCGGCCGGCATCTTCCACCCGGTGCCGACCGCACGAACACCACGCGAACCCCAGCCGGATCGCGAGATGAGCATGATGCACTGCAACATGGTGCCGCCGCAGGGCGGTCTTAGGAGGCCTGCCGCATGAGCGCGCCGCAACGCCGCATCGCCCCTGAACACTGGTTCGGCGTGGCCGGCCTGATCCTGCTCGCCGTGGGCTCGTACCTCGGCCTCGTCGAGGCCCCGCCCGAGCGCTACATGGGCGAGGTCGGGAGGATCCTCTACATCCACGTCCCGACCGCGTGGATCGGCCTGCTGGCCCTGACGGCGGCCGGGGTCTTCGCCGGGCTCTACCTGGTCCAGCGCCGGCCTCGCTGGGACGATCTGCTGACGGGCTGCGTCGAGGTGGGCGTCATCCTGACCGCGATGCTGCTCATCCAGGGCTCGATCTGGGCGCGCCCGACCTGGGGCGTCTTCTGGACCTGGGATCCCCGGCTCACGACCGCCGCGATCCTGCTCCTGTCCTTCATCGGCGTGTTGGCGCTCCGCGCCTTCGTCGAAGATCCCCAGCGGCGCGCTCGCTGGACGGCCGTCGCCACGCTGGTCGCGGTGCTCGACATCCCCATCGTCTACTTCAGCGTGAAGTGGTGGCGGACGCTCCACCAGGACTTCTCGAGCCCGGAGACGGTGGCCGGCGCGATGCACTGGCCGCTGCGGATCAACGCCTTTGCTTTGCTCGCGCTCGCCATCTGGCTCATCCTGCGACGCGCGCGCCTCTCCCGCCAGCGGCGCAGCGCGCGCGCGACCGCTCCGCCCGCCACCTCGACCCTGGTCGCGGGCGACTGACCCATGGAGTTCTCATGGACGGAATGATTCAAGGTGGATGGGAGTGGGTCGCGGCGGCGTGGGGGATCTCCCTGACCGTCTTCGCGACCTACGCCGTCTTGCTGCATCTGCGCATTCGCCACGAGCGGCGCCGGGAGGAGAACCGATGAAGCGCTCCGGGAGCCTCTACATTCTCATCGCCGTGGTCCTCGCGGTCGGCGCCATCATCTTCCTCGCCGTCGGCGGGCTCGGCGACAACCTCGTCTACTACTGGTCGCCGAGCGAGCTGCGCGCGCACTACGACGCCCCCACCGGCCAGAACGAGGACCCGCTGAACCGGGCCGTGGTCCGCCTCGGTGGCGAGGTCAAGCCGGGCTCGATCGTGCGCGGCGACGGCGCGAGCGACCTGAGCTTCGTCGTCACCGACGGCAAGCAGGAGGTCGTCGTCCACTCGACCGCCGTCCCGCCGCAGATGTTCCGCGAGGGCATCGGGGTCGTGGTCGAGGGCGTCCTCGCCTCCGACGGTGACTTCCGGAGCGAGCGGATCATGGTCAAGCACGACAACGAGTACAAGGCGCCCACGAACGGCGAGAAGCCGGCCTACGCGCCCGCCAACGGGACGATGTGACGCCATGAACGCGCTGCTCGGTCGCCTGCTCATCTACCTCGCTCTCGCCGCCGCGGCGTCGGGCGCCGTCGTCGCCCTGACCGGCGGCGCGCGCCCGAGCGCCCAGCGCACCAAGCTCGCGCGCTCGCTCGCCGCGGCCTTCGCGTGGTCCGCGATCCTCGCGACCCTCGTGATGGTCATGGCGCTGCTCCAGCACGACTTCTCGGTGAGCTACGTCGCCCAGGTCGGCTCGCGCTCGACCCCGACGGTCATCACGATCGTGAGCCTGTGGTCGTCGCTCGAGGGGTCGATCCTCTTCTGGGCCGCCGTCTTGGGGATCTACACGCTGTTCTGGCTGCGCATGTCCCGCGACCGCCAGGACGACCCCCGGACCACCTCGACCGTCGGCGTGGTGCTGCTCGTCGGGACGTTCTTCACGCTGCTCATCGCCGCGGTCGCCAACCCCTTCCTCGACACGCCGGGCCCGATCCCGCTCGACGGCCCTGGCCCGAACCCGCTGCTGCAGAACCACCCGCTCATGATCATCCACCCGCCGATGCTCTACCTCGGCTACGTGGGCATGACCGTCCCCTTCGCGATGGCCTTCGCCGCGCTCCTCGGCGGCCGCGTCGGCCCCGACTGGACGCGCTCTCTGCGCCGCTGGATCCTCGCCCCCTGGGCGTTTCTGACCGTCGGCGTCCTGCTCGGCGGGCGCTGGGCCTACGACGTCCTCGGCTGGGGTGGCTACTGGGGCTGGGACCCGGTCGAGAACGCCTCGTTCTTGCCCTGGCTCACGGCCACCGCCTTCATCCACGCCTCCATGCTCGAGGAGCGCAAGGGGCTCTATCGCGGCTGGGCGATGGTGCTCGTGCTGACGACCTTCGCGCTGACGGTGCTCGGGACCTTCATGACCCGCTCCGGCGTGTTCAACTCGGTCCACTCCTTCACCCAGAGCCCGATCGGGCCGCTGTTTCTGGCGTTCCTGGCGATGGTCGTGCTCGCGTCCATCGTGCTCCTCGCCATGCGCCTGCACACCCTCGCGCCCGGCCAACCGATGCGCTCGGCGCTCAGCCGCGAGGCGGCCTTCGTCTTCAACAACCTCCTGTTCGTCATCTTCACCTTCGCGGTGCTCATCGGGACCACCTATCCGCTGCTCGCCGAGGCCTTCCGCGGGATCAAGGTCTCGGTCGGCGGGCCGTTCTTCGACGACTTCGCGGTCCCCATCGGCATCGCCATCACGTTCCTGATGGGCATCGGCCCGGCGCTGCCGTGGGGGCGCGCCACGCCGGGCGAGGCCGTGCGCGCGCTCGCCCTGCCGTTCGCCGTGGGCGCCGCGACCGTGCTGGTGTTCGTCGCCGCCGGGATGGACCACGCCACGACCCTCATCGCGCTCGGCGCCGCGGGCTTCGCGGTCGCCGTCGCGCTCCGCGACATGATCGAGCCCATCATCGCGCGCCGGCGAGCTCACGGCGGCGGGCTCATGGACGCGGCGCGCTCGACGTTGCGCCGCACCCGGCGGCGCAACGGCGGTCAGATCGTCCACATCGGCGTGGCGCTCGTCGTCAGCGCCATCGCGATCTCGAGCAGCTACCAGGTGAAGGCCGAGGGCGTCGTGCGGCCCGGCGGGTCGCTCGCGGTGGGCGACTACTCGCTCGTCCTCAACGGCATGCGCGTGGTCAGCGAGCCCCACCGTCAGCGCCAGTTCGCCGACTTCGTCGTCTACAGGGAGGGCGAGAAGGTGGGGGTGCTGTCGCCGGCGATGAACCAGTACGCGATGTCGATGAACCCGATCGGCACGCCGGCGGTGATGTCGACGTTGGGGCACGACCTCTACCTGTCGCTGATGCACCTCGACTCCCGCGAGGCGGGGCTCCGGGCGTTCATCAACCCCGGGGTGTCGTGGCTGTGGCTCGGCGGGCTGGTGATGCTGCTCGGCACCGCGATCGCGGCCTGGCCCGCCCGCAAGCGGGCGACCGGCCCGGTCACCGCCGAGGGCGAGGCCACCGCCGGGGGGGCCGCCTGATGGGTCACGAAGCGACCCCCGAGGCCCCGCCGTCGCGGTTCTCCTGGCCGGTGATGGCGATCGGGCTCGTGATCGTTGTGCCGCTGATCGCGATCCTGGCCGTGGGCTTTCAGCACGATCCCCACGACATCGCCTCGCCGCTCATCGGCAAGCCCGCGCCCGACTTCGCGCTGCGCGACATCGACACGGGCCGCGAGATCACCCTCGCGTCGCTGCGGGGCAAGCCGTCGGTGGTGAACTTCTTCTCGACGTGGTGCCTGCCCTGCGAGCAGGAGCACCCGATCCTGATGGCGGCGGCGCGGGTCTACGGGGATCGCGTGAACTTCATCGGGATCGTCTTCGAGGACACCAAGGCCAAGGTGAACGACTGGCTCGTGCGCCACGGTGGCCACGGTTATCCGGTGCTCATCGACGTCGGCGGCCCGGCGGCCATCGCCTACGGCGTGTACGGCGTGCCGGAGACCTTCTTCATCGACGCCAACGGCGTCATCCGCGACAAGGTCAAGGGCGCGGTGAACTTCGAGGTCATCCGGTCCGAGCTGGAGGCGATGCCATGACGGGCGCGCGCGCGATGGTCGGGGCGGGGTTGCTGCTGGGTCTGAGCCTGTTCGTCGGCTCGTCGGCGCAGGCGCAGCGGCGCGGTGAGCCGGTGGTGGGCGAGTCGGAGCTGGCGCTGGGGCCGGACGTGCCCGAGGTGGTCGGGGCACCGGCGGGGCCGCCGCTGACCGGGCCGGAGCTCGAGAAGCACTCCTGGGGGCTGGCGATGGAGATCCGCTGCCCGGTGTGTCAGGGGCAGGCGATCGCCGAGTCGCCCGCGGAGTCCGCGCGCCACATGAAGCGCCAGGTGCGGGCGATGGTCGCCGCCGGCTACAGCGACGATCAGATATTTCGCTACCTCGAGAACAGCTACGGCGAGTTCATCCGCCTCAGCCCGCGCCCGGAGGGGCTCAACCTGCTGGTGTGGGTGCTGCCGCTGGTGGCGCTGGTCATCGGCGCCGGAGTGATCGTCTGGCTCGTCGGCCGCAAGGACCCGCGCAAGGCCCCCGCGAACGCCGTCGCGGAGGCGGAGGTCGACACCGGCCTCGCCCCGTGGCTCGAGCGCGTGCGGCGGGAGGCGGGCGAGGATGTTGCACTGCGGGAAAAACATCCCGAGTAGGTTGTAAATGTTTTTGATTATCGTTGGTGCATTGCGGCATGGGGGGGGGCGGTGACCGAGCAAGGGTGGGTGGTGGCGCTGGTGGTGCTCGTCGCCGGGCTGCTGTCGGGCTTCGCCTTGTCGGCGATCACGCGGCGGCGCGACGGCGCCCCCGCCGATGACGGTGGCGCGGCGGCTCGGCTGGCGGAGCTCGAGGCGCGCCGCGCGCAGCTCATGGAGCAGCTGCGGTTGGTGGGGATCGACGCCGCGGCGCCGGGAGAGCGCGCCACCCTCGAGCGCCAGGCCGCCGAGGTCCTGCGCGAGCTAGACGGCCTGACGCGCGCCGCCTCACCGGCCGCACCGGCCGCACCGGTCGCACCGGCCGCACCGGCCGCACCGGCCGCCGCGCACGTCGCCGCGGCGCCCGCTCCCGCTCCCGCTCGCCCTCGCGCGGCGGCGTCCACCGGCCTGCCCCCCCAGCTGATCGGAGCGCTCAAGGGCGGCGTGGTGGTCGGGATCGCGTTCTTGCTCTACACGACCCTGTCGAACCAGACCGCGCCGCGTCAGCCGGGCGGGAGCATCACCGGCAACGACGCCGTCGCCCCGATGTCGACCCCGTCGGCCGCCACGGGGGCCGCCACCGGGATGGGCGGCGGCGGGTCCGACCCCGGCGCCGGCCAGCAGGCCGGCTCCCTCGCGCCGCAGGAGACGCCTCGCCTGAGCTCCGCGCGCGCGGAGCTCGAGGCGCACCCGGACTCTCGTGAGGCCAAGGTCGCCCTCGGCTGGGCGCTGGTGGAGGCGGGGGGCTGGATCGACGTCTATCACCTGGCAGACGAGCTGGTGGCGGCCAACGCCAGCGACCCCGACGGGCTCGCCCTGGCGGTGGCGGTGCGGGTGGCGATGGGGCAGCGGGAGGGGCTCGCGCCGCTGGTGGATCAGGCGCTCATGGAGTACCCCGAGCACGCCATGCTGCTGGCGTTCCGCGGGCGCATCGCGCAGCTCACCGGGGACGCCGAGGGCAAGGCGAGCTTCTTCGCCAAGGCGCTCGCGGCGGCCGCCGACAAGGCCGAGATGCAGCGCCTCATCGCCGCCTTCGAGGTCGCTGGGGTGCCGACCTCGCGGCACCCCGGCCCGGGCGCCGCCCCAGCGCCGGTCGAGGCGGCGGGCGGTCGCGACGACGGGACCGCCGCCTTCGAGGGTGGCGTGAGCGGGACGGTCACGCTCGCGGCGGGGGTGTCGCCGCCGCCGGGCGCGGTGCTGTTCCTCATCGCGCGCACCCCGGGGGGCAACGGGGGCCCGCCGACGGCGACGCGCAAGATCGTCTCACCGACCTTCCCGCGGGCCTTCACCCTGGGGCCAGCGGACGTGATGATGGGCGGACCTTTCCCCGACGCGGTCACGATCCAGGCTCGGCTCGACAGCGACGGCAACCCGATGACCCGCGAGGCCACGGATCTCGTCGCGGCCTGGCCCGACGAGGTCCGGCCCGGCCAGCGCGGCATCGTGCTCGAGCTCGCGCCCAGCCGCTGACGGAGAGGCGCCGTCTCGCGACCTGAAAGGGCGGCCTGGCCCCCGCGCGGCGGGCCAGGCGGTGGGGACGCGTGGACGCCGTGGGCGCCCGGTCGTATGCTCCAGCGCACGAGCGATCTTCGTTCACCGCTCGCGGCGCGCGCCGGGGCCCCGCGCAGCGCGTCCCCGCCGCCGCCCTCTCATGGAGCCGACATGTACAAGCTGCCCACCGTCCGTCAGTTCATGGATCGCTTCGTCGACACCGTCCCTCCCGACATGGACGTCCTCGACGCCGTGGACTACCTCCTCGCCAAGCGCGTCACCGGCGTACCGGTCGTCACCGCGCCCGGGGAGATGGTCGGGATCCTGACCGAGACCGACTGCCTCAAGCTCCTGGCCAAGGGCGCCGACCACGACATGCCCCGCGGCAAGGTGTCCGACTTCATGACCGTCGAGATCGAGACGATCCCGTCGAAGATGGACATCTATTACGCCGCCGGCATCTTCCTGCACGCGAACTTCCGGCGCCTGCCGGTGGTGGACGACGGCAAGCTCGTCGGGGTCATCACGCGCTTCGACATCCTCCGGGCCATCAGCGGCGGCCTCGGGCGCGGCTGAGCCGCCCCTCGGACGCCGGCGGCGACGCCGCGGTGAGAAGAGATGTCGCTTTTGTATTGACGCGTGGAATGTGACTGCGCATATATCGCGCCCCGCGTCCCCCGCGTCGGGGGACCTCTGAACATCAGGAGAACGCGACGATGACTCGCTTCGAGCGCCACGACCAGCGTCTTCACCGGCGGTGCGGCAGCACTCTCGGTGGCGCGCGCCCCAACGGGGCGCTCGGCTGGCCGTGCGAAGCCGCCTTCAGCGCGCTGAAGGACGATCGCTGCAGGATCCCGTACCCTCGATAGACCTCCCGTCCGGGAGGACGAAAGGGCCGGGATCCTGAAGGATTCCGGCCCTTTTTATTTGTCCTCGCGCCGCCCTGCCAGGGGTGGCGTCGTGCGTCGCAGTATGCTGATTGGCACATTGTGAGTGCCGAGTTGCGTCGAACATCGGGAGGTGCCCGAGACGGCGCGCCTACCCCCGCACGGCGCAGGGCGACCTCGAGCCTGTCGCGAACGTCTGCGCCCGGGTGACGCCCGCCGATCGGTGATCCCGCCCGCCGGGCTAGGGATCTCGCGGTCGCGCGAGGCGTCTCGCTGCGGCTCGGCGCCCCTCTGCGGGGGGGCGCCGTGCGCCGGCGACGGGGCCGATATCTTGATTCCAGTGAGCAAAGCCCTGAACTTGTGGACAGGAGAGACGGAGATGGAGACGCTCATCCTCAGCGCGGCTTACGAACCCATCGAGCGCATCTCGTGGCAGCGGGCCATGACCCTGCTGGTCGCCGGGCGCGCCGAGATCGTCGAGGAGTACGAGGACCGGCACGTGCGCACGGTGCGCTACGCCTACGCGATGCCGTCGGTGCTGCGCTTCGTCCACGCGCTCAAGTGGCGCGCCCGCGGCGTCCGGTTCTCCCGCCAGACCGTGTATCTGCGCGACTGCGGGCGCTGCCAGTACTGCGAGTGCGTCGTACCGCGCCACGCGTCGACGTACGACCACGTGATGCCGCGCTCCCGCGGTGGCGGCACCGGGTGGTCGAACATCGTCATCGCCTGCCTGCGCTGCAACCAGAAGAAGGGCAACCGGACGCCGGAGGAGGCCGGGATGCGGCTCGCTAAGACGCCCATCAAGCCGAAGCACCTCCCCGACCGCTGGGGGCTCACCATCACGTGGGACAAGGATATGCCGCTGACCTGGCGGCAGTACCTGACCGACACCCGCTACTGGAATGGCGCCCTCGAGGTCGAGTGATCGGCCCGTGACCGCGACGCCCGCCTGGTCCCAGGACCAGGCGGGCGTCCCCCGGTGGGCGCGGCCCTCCGGTCAGAAGCTCGTCGCGACCCCGCCGCTCACGCCGAACAGCCCGATCTCCTCGCCGCGGGTGTCGAGGAGGTGGGCCATCGACAGCCCGAAGGTGATGTCCACGGAGTCGAGCGGGATGCGCGCGCCGAGTCCGAGCCGGAAGCCGAAGGTGGTGTGCGGGGTGTCGAAGGTCTCCTCGAAGTCGCCGTCCTCCCAGCGCGAGATGTCGACCTCGCGCGCGCCGACCGGGACGCTCGTGAGCAGCGCCATCCGCAAGAACGGGACGATGTACGGGTTCTCGAAGGCGAAGATGACGCCGCTGTCCGCAGACAGGAAGCCACCGCCCGCCGACCCGCCGCCGCCGATCCCGGCGAACCAGGCCGCGTGTGGAAAGTCGCTTGCAATCAGCCCCTTGAGGCCGACGCGGCCCGAGATGATGCCCCGGAACTCGTCGCCGGGGTTGTCGCCGGTGACCCACGCCGCGGTGCCGTCGACGCGGAGCTCGAGGTCGTCGGCGAAGCCGCGTCGGACGACGATCGACCCCCCCGGGATCTCCGGGCCGAAGACCTCGGAGGCGACGCCGCCCTCGAGGCCGATGGAGGTGCGCCCGGCCTCGAGCGGCCGCGCGCTCTCGAGGGGCATGAACTGGGTGGGCGGCGACAGGACGTGGGTCGGACAGCCCCCGAAGATGGGGCTCGTGAGCGCGAAAGCGGCGAAAGCTGCGAGGGAGGTGCGCATGGAGGTGCTCCTGTTTCGTGTCCCCACCCCGTGGAGCAACTCTCCGGCCAACCGCCCGCCGCGCCACGCCACCGCATCCAAGAGGCTGAGATCCATCGGGAATGCGCCTGGTCCGCCCGCGCTCTGGGCCCGCCCCTCGTGGCGGATCCTGCTCCACCTGGCGCAGGTATACGCCACGCGACGTGCGCGGTAGCATCGCCCGAGTGCAGGCTCGGCGCCGACTCCGGAGAAAAGAGGCGAGGTCGCCTTCAAGTAGCTGAAGGCTCCGGGGCTCACGGCCGATTGAGGCAAAGGTGCATAGAGCGTTCGACCGCCAGAGAGGAGACTCCATCCGTCGGAGCGCGCCCGACCACGGGGAGCGGGTCGCGTGCGCCCGCGCGGTCGTCGCGCGGTCACCGCCGCGCTCGTCGCCCTCGATGGGCGCCGCCGCCCACCCGTGCACGCCGTGAGCGACTCGATGTTCACCCGCGCGACGGCTCGCCTGAGCGAGCTCCTCCTGCACCCCCGGCTGCGGACCGAAGACACCGAGCAGGCGTTCGTCGGCCGCGTCTCGGTGTGGCTCATCCTCGGCGGGCTGGTCGGCGCGATCTTCGTCAACGTCTACCTCCTCACCGGCGGCGGCGCGCGCATCGTGTGGGCGCAGGTCGCCTTCCTCGTCTCGGTCCTGGCGGCGCCGATCTTCACGCGCTGGCTCGGCACCGTCCGCGCGGTGCTGGCCTACGTCGTCGGCCTCACCTGGATCATGGTCAGCGCCGTCACCGCCTCGACCGGCGGCGCGACCTCCAGCGCCCTCTACCTCTACGCCCTCGTGCCCTTCTTCGGCGGTGCGCTCGGCGGCTACCGCGGGGGCGCCGTCGGCGCCGCCTTGGCCCTGACCTCCACCCTCGTCTTCTACAGCCTCCACCTGGCTGGCGTCCGCCTGCCGACGACTGGCGTCTACGCCCTGATGATCGATCCGCCCTCGATCGCCGCCGCGACGCTCCTCATCTACCTCATCTCGGCCGGCTTCGTCCGCTCCCGCCAGGACGCGCTCGGGCGCCTGGCGGCCAACACCCGCCGGGTCAGCGGCGCCAACACCCGGGCCGAGGAGGCCCGCGCCGAGCTCGAGCGTGCGCATGCCGCCAAGCTCGTCGCCCTGACCCGGGTCGGCGACGGCCTCCACACCCCGCTCGCCCGCATCTCCGGCGCCGCGCGGCGCCTCCACGAGGACCTCCCGCCCCACCTCCACGACCACGCCACCATGGTCGCCCGGTCCGCCGAGCAGCTCCTCGCCAAGCTCGACGCCTTCGTCGTCTACACCGCCGCGTGGGCCGCGGAGCCAGGCTCCGTCGCGGCCTTCGACGTGGAGGCGGTGGCGCGGGACGTCGCCGCCGCCCACGCGTCGGCGGCCGTCGGGAAGCGAAACACGCTCGAGGCCGTGGTCGACGGCGCCGCGCCAGGCGTGCGCCGTGGCGATCGCCCGCGCATCGAGCGCATCCTGAACGAGCTGATGGACAACGCGATCAAGTACACGAGCGGCGGCGAGGTCACCCTCGCGCTCCGCGTGTTGGACGGCGAGCGCGTCCGCTTCGAGGTGCGCGACACCGGCGCCGGCATCGCGGCCGCCGACCGCGACCGGGTCTTCGAGCCCCTCTATCGCGTCGACGCGACCACGACGCGCCGCGAGGGGGGCACCGGGCTCGGGTTGGCGGTCGCTCGCCGCCTCGCCGAGGGGCTCGGTGGTTCGCTCACCTGCGCGAGCGACGTCGGCGCCGGGACGCGGATGGTGCTGACCATCCCGCTCCCGAGCGCCAACGGGTCCCCGAGAGGTCAGCCGTGAACCGCTTCTGGCGCGTCATCGACGCGGTCCTCCCCGCGTCCTTCCGCGACGACCACCCCGCGCGGCGCGAGCGCGGGCGCCTCCTCGTCGCCCTGTGCGCGTTGTCGATGGCCGCGGCGCTATTGATGATGCCGCTCGACCTGATCTTCATGTCCGAAGAACCGAGCGCGGCGCTCGCTGCCCTCTTGACCGCCTTCGGGCTGTTGCTGGTGCTGCGCTGGACCGGGTGGGTCGACGGCGTCTCGACGCTGTTCGTCGTCGCGCTGGCGTTCCTCGGCTCGGGGCTGGCCGTCGCGGTCCCCGAGGCCGAGTCACCCTACCGGGCGTGGGTCCTGGTGATGGGCCTGACGCCGCTGGTCGCCCCCAACGTGCGCGTCACCGCGGTGCTCACCGTCGCCGTGGTGACGGCCTCCCTGATCCACACCGTGGCCCCGCTCAGCGCGTCGCAGCTCATCGCGCCGGGGGACGTGTTCCTCATGATCATCGTCGCGTGGGGTGGCATCCGGTTCGTCCTCGACACCCACCGCATGGCCCACGTCGAGCACGCCGCGGCCCGCGACGCTCAGCGAGCGCTCGAGCGCGAGATCGACGCGGCGAGCCGCGACCTCGAGGCCCAGGCGAAGGAGACGATGAGGTTTCTGATGACGGTCAGCCACGAGCTCCGAACACCGCTCAACGGCGTGCTCGGCGTCTCCTCGCTGCTCGCCGACGAGCCCGACGTCCCCGCGGGCGCCTGTCGCGATCTCGTCGCGATCCAGGAGGCCGCGCGCTCGGTCCTGCGCATCTTCGACACCCTGCTGTGCCTGACCCGCGCCACGGCCCTCGGCGCCAAGGGGGCCACCCCGGCCGATCTCCCCGGCCTCGTCGACGCCGCCGTCACGCGCGCCGCCGAGGACTTCGGCGAGCGCGGCCGGATCCGGACCAACTTGGCGCCCGAGCTGCCCCGGATCATCCTCCTCGACGCGGGCGCGCTCAAGATCATCCTCGCCCAGCTCATCGGCTCCGCGCTCGACGCCGGCGCCCGCGACCTCGAGATCGAGCTGCGGTGCCTCGGCGCCGAGCTCGTCGTCGTCCTGCACGGCGCCGCCGCCCACCACGCCGCGGCGACCCCCCTCGATCTCGGCCTCGCCCTCGTCGAGGAGCTCGCCAACGAGCACGAGGGCCTGCTGACCCGCGACGACCACGCCGAGGCCTTCGGCGTGACCATCACCTTCCCGTGCCGCGTCGCCGTGATGGGCGGTGAGGCGCTCACCGTCGCGGAAGCTCGGGTGTAGCGGCCGGCGGCGCCGGTCGACCGGCCCGGGCCGTCGGGGCTGTCGGTGGGCGCCTGGACAGACGCGGGACCCCAGCCCAACATGCGGCATGGACTCCGACCCGTCAGCGCGCGCCGAGCTCGCCGCGGCCCGAGCGCGCTATCGCGCCACGCCGCCCGGCACCGTCCCCCTCGATCCGAGCACCGGCGGCGGGCCCGCGAGCGCAGACCTCGCCCGGGTGCGCGCCGCCCGTGCCGGCAGCGCACGCGCGCGCGAGCTCCGGCTGCCCTTCGCGCCCGACGACGACGGCGCGCCGCCAGCCGTCCACGTCGCCGTCGACGCCTCGGGCGAGCTGGTGGCGGTCGTGCGCCGGGACGGCGCGGGCGGCCTGGTACACGACCTCACGACCGCGACCACCCACCCGATCCCGGCGATCGACGCCGATGGGCTGCGGCTCTGCGCCCTCGCGCACGCGCCGCACGCCGTCGCGTGGTGGTCGAGTCGCGGCGGCCTGAGCTACGTGGTGATCGATCTATGTTGCGGTGCAATAGGCGGTGCCTGGTGGATCGAGCGCGGGCGGTATCTGGTCGTAGGGCCAGACGACGCGCTGCGGATATTGCAGCGCAGCGCACCGGCGCCGGCGCCGGCGCCGGTGCCCTCAGCCGACGACCCCTTCGCGGAGCTCGACGGGTTGATCGCCCTCGCGGAGCTTGGCCTCGCCCCGGAGGGGCCGTGGCGGGTGGTGCGCGTCGACGCGCCGGGGGCGGCGCCGGTGGTGGAGCACGAGGTCGCCGCCGAGCGCGCGCCCGAGTCCCCTGGGCTGTCCCCCGACGGCCGCTGGCTGCACGACCAACCGGGGCGGATGCGGCGCGATGGCGATCTGCGGCTCGTCGCGACGGCGCCGGGAGCCGCGGCGCTGACCCTGGACGACACCCACGGCCTCCGGATCGGGCTCGTCGCGTTCGGCCCGGCGGGCGACGACGTCGTGGTCGCGGCCAGCGACCGGCGCCAGCTCCGGATCGTCAGCTACGGGCTGCCGGGCGGCGCGCGCCGGACCGAGGCGTCCTTCGACGCGCCGCTGTTCGCCTTGTGGCCGCTGGGCGCGCGCGGGGTCGCCACGTCCTGGGTCGACGAGCTGCTCGTGTGGCGCGACCCCGGGCAGCTCGAGGCGCCGCTGCGGCTGGCCCAGCCGGGCGGGGCGGGGCTCGCGGTGGATCTCGGGGTCGCGGCGGACCCCACCGGCGCGGTGGTGGCCGCCAGCGACGGCGTGACCCTCGCCGTCCACCGCGTCGACCAGCGCCCGTCCCGCGTGGCCCTGCCTCACGGCGGCCCGATCGCCGGTCTGGCCGTCGCGCGGGCGGCGCCGAGGGTCGTCACCGCGGCCGGCTGTGAGGTCGTGGTCAGCGCGATAGGCGCCGACGGGGAGGCCACGAGCCGCGTCGTCCACCAGGGGACCGACGGCGGCCCGGCCTGCTTCGGCCCGGCGACCGACGCGCTCGGGCGGCGCTTCGCGTGGTGCGTCGGGGGCGCCGCGGGCGGCGCGGCCTGCGTCGAGCAGGGGGCGGTCGTCCGAGACGTCGCCGCGCCCGGCGTCGTCTCGGCGGTCGCGGTCCACCCCACCGGCG
>PHBI01000043.1:0-61380 GCA_002841945.1 Deltaproteobacteria bacterium HGW-Deltaproteobacteria-14 | reverse complement strand
CGAGCTGCTCGCGGTCGCCGCGGGCGGGGTGGACACCGTCGTCACGCTGCTGCGCTGGGCGGACCTGGCGCCGGTCGGCCGCTTCGAGGTCGAGAACACGGTCTACGCCCTGGCCTTCAGCGGCGACGGCGGCCGCCTGGCGGTGGCCTCGCGGTCAGGGGAGCTGGCGCTGTGGGACCTCGCGGCGCAGCGCGCGCTGGCGCGGGTGACGGCGCCCCTCGATCGGCTCGACCAGCTCATCGCCGACATCGCGTTCGACGCGGCGGGGGCGGCGTTTCTGACCCACGCCGGGGCGGTCCATCGCCTCGGCGACGAGGGCGCGGCGGCGCTGCACGCCCTCGCCCTCGACGGGGCGCCCTTCCCGAGCCCGGGTGGGCGCCTCGTCGCCTGTCGGGTCGAGCGTCACCGGGTCCGGATCCAGCGCCTCGACCGGGCGGCGACGGTCGTCGCGGACCTGCTCGTCGATCCCTACGGGGCCGCGCTGCTGCTCGCGGACGGGCGCATGGTCACCGTCGACACCGACGCGCCGGCGCTGTCGGTCCACGCGGCGCCGGCCGCCGCCGATCCCGCCCCTCCGGCGGCGCCGCCGGCGCTCAGCCCGGTGGCGCCCGGCGCGAGCTGGGAGACGCTCGACGCGGCGGTCCCCCCGGCCGGCGTTACCGGACAGGCGGCGCACCACTGGCGCGCGCTCCGGGCGAAGCTCGTGGCGATCGCGCCGGCCCGCGGCTACGACCCGCGGGCCATCGAGGCCCTCGCCGGCACGGCGCTGGCGCGGCTGGCCCGCCTGCTCGTCGCGATGGACGCGATGTCGCGGATGTTCGCGCTGGCCGAGCTGGCCGCCCTCGGCCGCGACGGGGCCGCGCGTGACGCGGCCCCCCGCCGCGGACCGGGCCTGAGCGCCGCCCTCGCCGCGCGGCTGCCGAGCGCGGGCCGCTTCGTCCACGCCCTGCGCCCCGAGGACCTGCGCTGGTCGGCCTCGGAGCAGGCGCTGGTGGCCGCGCTCCTCGGCGCGCCCGATGGCTTCGACACCCTACAGGAGGCGGTCGACGCCCTCGCCGAGCAGTACGCCTTCGAGGCCGCGCTGTGCGCCGCGCGCGACGCCCCGCAGGACGTCGTCGCAGCGCTGTCGCAGGCCTCGAGCGTCGAAGCGGCGCTCGCCCTCGCCGCCGTCGCGCTCGCCCGCCCGGGCGCGGCGTCCGCGCTGCGAGCGCTCACCGACGACGTCACGGCGCCGCGGATCGGCCGCCTCGGCGCGGCGCTCGTGCTGGATCTGCGCGAGGAGAGCGCCGGGGCTCGCCTTGGTGCGTTGCACCCTGATCTGCGTGATCAGGCTTCTGAGATGAGCACGGCGTTTATTGTGCGGTGCGTCATCTCCGGCCTGCTGACCCCGTAGTCGCGGCGCGCCCGGCGCCCCGTGCGCGGCGACAGCCGGGGGGCCCGCGTCGGGGCCCCCCGGGTCGCCGTTCGTCAGCGGCTCTTGGCGTAGCTCTGCCAGAGGCGGCCGGCGGCCTCCGAGAGGCTGCCGTGGATGCGGCCGATGTCGCTCTCGGACCAGGCCTCGACCGGCTCGCGGAGAAACGACGTCAGGTCGGTCCGGTTGTCGAAGGGCTCGGTCGGCACGTGGAACACGTAGCCGTGGCTCTCGACGCGGATGGTCCCCGGGACGTCCGAGGTCTCGAGCAGGTAGTGCATGTCGCAGATGCCGTACTCGCGCTCCATCACGACCTGGGGGGTGCGGTGGAACAGGATCGAGCCCTGCTCGCCCTTCTTGGCCCGCGCGTTGTTCTTGCGCTGGCTCTCCTCCGGGGTGACCCAGATGTAGAGGATGGCGGCGCGGCGCAGGATCTCGGGCGAGATGTGGGACAGCGACGCCTCGTAGCCGTAGCCGCCGCGGAGCGGGAAGGCCGAGCCGGCCGGGCCCCCGCGGGCGAACTCGATGACGACGGTCTTGCCGTCGAGGGAGTCCGGGACGTTGGCGGCCTTGTCGTCGAAGAGCTTGCGCGCCTCGGGCTCGAGCCGCGCCTCGAGGGCCGCGCGGATGCCCGGCGGGAGGGTGCGGAACTTCGGGCGCGCGCCGGCGCGGATCGAGGCGGCGTCGAAGCGATCGAGCAGCCGCGCGGCGGCGTTGACCGGGTGCTCGGCGTGGCCGCTGACCAGCTCGAAGTAGTCCTCGTTGAGGAGCTCGCACAGCCCACCGAGCTCACGCGCGTCGATGAACGGCCCGTTGCCGCCGTGGTCGGGATCGGCCCAGTGGTAGGCCTGGGGCATCCCGAGCTCGCCGAGGATCTGGTCGACGATGAGCTGCAGGTGGACGTACGGGTAGTCGTCGAGCTGCGCCGTCGGGCCCATGTGGAAGTGGACCGGATCCTTGTGGGTCAGGTAGTTGCGCACCTCGGACTTGCCCGAGCCGGGCAGGGCGAGGAGGAAGAGGACGTCGAACACCTCGGGCATCGGGTGCCTCCTGGGTCGGGCGGTTATCGGGGGCACGCACCCGGAGGCGCGCAGCCGCTGCGTACCCTAGCAGCGTTCGCCCGGGGCGGCGAGGCTATCCGGAGCGCTGCGGAGCGCGACCCGGTCGTGGTCTCCGAGACCGCCCGAAACGCCGGGCAGCTGACGCGACCGAACTGTGCTAGATCAGGGGGCCAGGGCGTCGTTCCAGGGCCGAGCTAGCGAGGCCCCGGGGCGATGTCCCAGGCCGCGTGAGCGGCCGGAGTCAGTCTCGCTGGGACCCCGAGCAAGACGCAGCGAAGCGGGCTTTGATCGAGGTGTCCTAGACCGCCCCCCGAGAGGTTCTTGTGGCCGTTCATCCCCTCGCTGGCAAGCCCGCCCCGCGCGAGCTCCTCATCAACACCTCGCGCCTCGTCGCGATGTACTACGCGCTCTCCCCGGACCCCAAAGACCCCGCCCAGCGCGTGGCCTTCGGCACCTCGGGGCACCGCGGCAGCGCCCTCGATCGGCGCTTCAACGAGGCGCACATCGCCGCCATCTGCCAGGCCGTCGCCGAGCACCGCGCCGCCGCCGGGGTCCGCGGGCCGCTGTTTCTGGGCATGGACACCCACGCGCTCAGCGAGCCCGCCCACGTCACCGCCATCGAGGTGCTCGCCGCGAACGGGGTCGACGTGGTCATCGCCGCCGGGCGCGGCTACACCCCGACCCCCGCCATCTCCCACGCCATCCTGACCCACAACCGCGCCCACCCCGGCGCGCTGGCCGACGGGGTGGTCGTCACGCCGTCGCACAACCCGCCGCGGGACGGCGGCATCAAGTACAACCCGCCGTCGGGCGGCCCGGCGGACGGCGCCACCACCCGGGCGATCGAGGCCCGCGCCAACGCGCTGCTCGAGGCCGACCTCGCCGGGGTCCGGCGCGTGTCCTACGCCCAGGCGCTGGCCGGGTCCCACGTGACGGTCCGCGACTATCGCGACGCCTACGTCGCCGATCTCGTGAACGTCATCGACATGGGGGCCATCGCCCGGAGCGGCGTCCGCATCGGCGTCGACCCCCTCGGCGGCTCGTGCATCGACTACTGGGACCCCATCGCGTCCGCCTACGGGATCGACATCGAGGTCGTCAACCGCGCCGTCGACCCGGCCTTCGGCTTCATGACCGTCGACAGGGACGGCAAGATCCGGATGGACTGCTCCTCGCCCTACGCGATGGCGAGCCTCGTCGACCTCAAGGACCGCTACGACGTCGCCTGCGGCAACGACGCCGACGCCGATCGCCACGGCATCGTGACCCCGACCGGCGGGCTGATGGACCCCAACGCCTTCCTCGCGGTCGCCATCCGCTGGGTCTTCGAGACGCGCGACCGGTGGCCGGCGACGGCCGCGGTGGGCAAGACCCTCGTGTCGAGCTCGATGATCGACCGGGTCGCGGCCCAGATCGGGCGGACCCTGCGCGAGGTCCCGGTCGGCTTCAAGTGGTTCGTGGACGGGCTGCTCGACGGCAGCACCGGCTTCGGCGGCGAGGAGAGCGCCGGAGCGTCGTTTCTGCGCTTCGACGGCGCCGCCTGGACCACGGACAAGGACGGCATCCTGCTCGATCTGCTGGCGGCGGAGATCACGGCGAAGAGCGGCCGGGACCCGTCGGAGCACTACGCCGAGCTGGTCGGGCGCTACGGCCAGCCGGCCTACCAGCGCATCGACGTCCCGGCGACGGCCGCGCAGAAGGCCGTCCTGCGGGATCTCTCGCCGGAGCTCGTCACCGCGCGGTCGCTCGCCGGCGAGCCCATCACCGCCAAGCTCACGCGCGCCCCGGGCAACGGCGCGGCCATCGGGGGGCTGAAGGTCACGACCGAGAACGGCTGGTTCGCGGCGCGCCCCTCGGGCACCGAGGAGATCTACAAGATCTACGCCGAGTCGTTCAAAGGCCCCGAGCACCTCGCGGCGCTCCAGGACGAGGCCCGCGCGATCGTCCAGGCGGCCTTCGACGCCGCCGGCTGAGCCAAGCAACGGCAGGTCCTCGACCGGTACGGTGGGGACTGGGTCCGGCTTCGGCGAAAAACTGCACGAGCTCTGATCTCGCTCGCAGCTGTCGCTGACTTCACCCCGGGTCTTGGCGCGTGGGCGCGCGGCGGCAGGCCCAGGCAGGCCTCCGCGCGGACCCGTACGCCCCGCAGCGGGTGCGGCGCTTCGTCGCCGGTGAACGCTTTTCACTTGTACGGGGATGTTTTTTCGTTATATCGGGATATAGCGATGTAGCGATATCCGCGCGGTGCCGATAGGGATGCCGTCACGGATGCGGAGGGCGGAGACTTGGACTTCGGGGCGAAGCAGGCGAGCGAGGCGGTCCGGATCTTCAAGGCGGTGTCACACCCGCTCCGGCTGCGCATCGTCGCGCGCCTGTGCGACGGGCCCGAGCACGTCACGGCGCTGGCCGAGGCGCTCGAGCACCCGCAGAGCATCGTGTCCCAACAGCTGCGGATCCTGCGCATGAGCGGGCTCGTGGCGGCCAGCCGACAGGCGGGCCTCCAGGTGTATCGCTTGGCCGAGGTGCGCCTCATCGACCTGCTGCGGTGCGCTCAGGGCTGCTGCCCTGAGCCGCCCGTGGACAACCACTGAGGGGGTAGACATGACGCGGATGATGCCGCGATGGACCGCGGTCGCCGCGGTCGCCTTGACCGCCGCCGGGATCGGCGCGGGCTGCCAGTCGAGCGAGCCACAAGAGCGCGAGGGGGCGTGGGCCCACGTGCCGGTGCCCGCCGAGCACATGCCGCACTACAGCTTCTTCGACCAGCCCTTCGAGGACGGGCCCGCGGTCACCCGCGCCTGCCTCGAGTGCCACGAGGACGCCGCGACCCACGTGATGAAGACCGCCCACTGGCGCTGGGAGGGCGAGCTGAGCCAGGTCCCCGGCCATGACGAGCCGGTCCGCATCGGCAAGAAGAACACCGTCAACAACTTCTGCATCGGCATCCGCTCGAACTGGGCGGCCTGCACCACCTGCCACATCGGCTATGGCTGGAAGGACGAGTCCTTCGACTTCGAGGACCCGACGCTCGTCGACTGCCTCGGCTGCCACGACGGCAGCGGGACTTACGCCAAGCAGGGCAAGGGCGCGGGGCTCCCGGATCCGTCGGTCGACCTGCTCGCCGTCGCCCGCAGCGTCGGTCGCCCCGGGCGGACCAACTGCGGCGGCTGCCACTTCAACGGCGGCGGCGGCAACGGCGTCAAGCACGGCGACCTCGACATGTCGATGACCAACCCCGGTGAGCGCGTCGACGTCCACATGGGGCGCCTCGAGATGACCTGCGTCGACTGCCACCAGACCAAAGACCACAACATCCCCGGCCGCTCGATGTCGGTCAGCGTCACCGACACCAACCGCGTCAGCTGCACCGACTGCCACGACGGCGCGCGCGTCCACGAGGACCCGCGCCTCGAGGCCCACACCGCGAAGGTCGCCTGCCAGGCCTGCCACATCCCGGCGATGGCCGTCGAGGAGCCGACCAAGCTCGACTGGGACTGGTCGGAGGCCGGCAAGGACCTCGACATCACCGACCCGCACGTCTACCTGAAGATCAAGGGCCGCTTCACCTACGGCGAGAACGTCACCCCGGAGTACGCCTGGTACAACGGCACCTCGAGCCACTACATCATCGGCGACGTCATGGACCCGACCCAGACGACGCTGATCGCCGCGCCCCTCGGGGATCGTCAGGACCCGAAGGCCAAGCTGTGGCCGTTCAAGATCCACCACGCCAAGCAGCCCTACGACAAGGTCAACAAGACGCTGCTCGTCCCCAACGTCCACGGCCCCGAGGGCTTCTGGACGAAGTTCGACTGGAAGACGGCGCTCAAGAACGGCGCCGCCGCCAACGGCCTCGAGTTCAGCGGCGAGTTCGACTTCGCCCCGACCGACATGTACTGGCCGCTGTCGCACATGGTCGCCCCCAAGGAGCGCGCGCTGAGCTGCCGCGACTGCCACGGGCCACGCGGCCGCCTCGACTGGAAGGCCCTCGGCTACGACGCTGATCCCCTCGGCGTCGAGCCCTTCGAGCACGACACCGTCGAGCTGCTCGACGCGGACGGCACCTCGGTCGCCGAGTCCGGCGAGCCCGTGTCCCTGCGCGAGTCCTGCAGCGCCTGCCACGACCTCGACGACGCGGACTTCGCCGCCAACCACGGCTATCACCGCGGCCTCGGCGACTTGGGCCTCGACCAGGCGCGCGCTTCGCTGCTGCCGTACGGGCCCGAGCCCGCCCCCAAGGAGGGCGAGAGCAACTGCCTGCTGTGCCATCTCGCAAATGCGAACGAGGGCGCCCGGCGCGCCGCGCTGGGGTCGGGCCAAGCCAAGTGGGCCGTCACCGCGACCCTCGTCGGCACCGGGCTGGTCACGGCGAAGGACGGCGGCGGCTTCACCTGGGACGCGGACGCCTTCGACGGCGGCGAGGCGAAGCTCGCGCTCGGTCCCCCGCGAGAGGAGAACTGCGGTGCGTGCCACGGCCGCGTCCACAACACCCCCGAGCCGCTGACCCTGAACCTCGGCGGCGATGACGCGGTCACCGAGCAGACCGGGCAGGTGTTCAGCTACCAGAAGGTGCGCGTGTCCGGCCTCAACCTGAAGGACAAGGACACCCTGCGCCGGAGCTGGGACATCCACGCCGAGCGGCTCGTGACCTGCGCCGAGTGCCACTACGCCGACGAGGTCCCCAAGCGCCTCGCGAGCACCACCCCCGACCACCCAGCTCGAGAAGGAGCGCGCCGCGACTGCCAGAGCTGCCACGCCGTCGCCAACACCCACGGCTGGATGGACCAGCGTGAAGAGCACTTCGCCGCGCTGAGCTGCGAGGCCTGCCACATCCCGCGCCTCTACGCCCCGGCGCAGGAGCTCGTCGACCGCACCGTGCTCGGCCCCGACGGCCGCCCGCTGGTCACGCGCCGCGGCTTCGAGGAGGTCGACGGCGAGGACTTCCTGACCGGCTGGACGCCGACGCTGCTGCCCCAGCGCGAGGGCGGCAAGCTCGCCCCCTTCAACCTCGTCACCACCGTCGCCTGGGTCGACGGGCCGAGCTGGGCCCCCGTCTCCGACGCCACCCTGCGCGCTGCGTGGTTCGTCGGCGACGCGTTCCGGCCCGAGCTGGTGGCCGCCCTCGACCGCGACCGCGACGGCGCCCTCAGCGAGGGCGAGCTCCGCCTCGACACCCCCGAGCAGCAGAAGGCCGTGCGCACGGCTCTGATCGCCGCCGGGGTACGCGACCCGCGCCTCGTCGCCCAGGTCGACGCCCACGCGATCCACCACAACGTCGCCCTCGGCGAGTGGGCGACCCGCGACTGCACGGCGTGCCACAGTGACGCGTTCTTCGGGACGCGCCGCCCCGCGGCCAGCGTCTCGCTCGCCCCGTATCTCCCGGCCGGCGTGACCCCGGTCCTGCGCGATCGCGGCGAGGGTCGCCTCGATGGCGCCGTGACCCGCGACGCCTCTGGCGCCTTCCAGTTCACCCCGTCCTCAGCCTCGACCACCGCCGAAGGAGGTTCACGATGACCACCGCGCGTACGCCAGCACCCTACTGGAACCCCTACTTTGGTGGGGCGATGCTCGGCCTGCTGCTGTTTCTCTCCTTCGCCGTGACGAGCAATGGGCTCGGCGCCTCGGGCGCGCTCAACCGCGTGGTCGTCGCGACCGAGGGGGTGGTCGCGCAGCGCCACGTGGACACGACGCCGTACCTCGCCGAGATGGGGGGCGCGGACCGCAACCCGCTGGACCACTGGATGGTGTGGGAGATCCTCGGGATCATCCTCGGCGGGCTCGCCTCGGGCCTCATCCACAAGCGGGCGAAGGTCGAGACGTTCAAGGGCCCCCACATCTCGGTGCGGACGCGGCTCGTGTTCGCCCTCGCCGGAGGCGCCATCATGGGCTACGGGGCGCGCCTCGCCCGCGGCTGCACGTCCGGGCAGGGGCTCTCCGGAGGCTCCACGATGTCGCTCGGGAGCTGGCTGTTCCTGTTCGCGATGTTCGCCAGCGCCTACTTCGTCGCCATCTTCGCCCGGAGGCTCTGGAGATAGTCCCCCCGGGACAACTCCAGACGCCCCCCCACAGGAGGACTCTCCATGGCTCCATTCGATCTCAGCGGTCTCGGTGCCGGCGGCAGCGCCGCCCTCTTCATCGCGATCGGCATCCTCTTCGGCTACGTCCTCGAGGCGTCCGGCTTCGGCGACTCGCGCAAGCTCGCAGGCCAGTTCTACTTCACCGATCTGGCCGTCCTGAAGGTCATGTTCACCGGCATCGTGGTGGCGATGGTCCTCATCGTCTGGACCTCGAGCGTCGGGCTCCTGAACTTCGACGACCTCTGGGTGAACAGCACCTTCCTCTGGCCCGGCATCGTGGGCGGCCTCGTGATGGGCGTGGGCTTCGTCGTCGGCGGCTACTGCCCGGGGACGTCGCTGGTCAGCATGGCGACGCTCAAGAAGGACGGCGCGATGTTCGTCGTCGGCGTGCTGCTCGGCATCTTCGTCTTCGGTGAGTCCGTCGAGCTGCTCGAGCCCTTCTTCTCCTCCGGAGAGATGGGTCGCGTGACCCTCGGCAGCGCCCTCGGGCTGAGCCCCGGCGTGGTCGTCGCCCTGGTCACGGTGCTCGCGCTGGTGTTCTTCGTCGGGGCCGACTTCATCCAGAAGAAGCTCCACGGGCCGGTGGCGCCCGGGCGCCGCGTCGGCCGCTTCACCATCCCGACCCTGGCGGCGGCCGGGCTCGTCCTCGCGGTCATCCCGCTGCTGTTCGTGAAGGAGCCGGGCTACCTCGACAAGTGGGAGAAGATGACCGACAAGCACGCGCTGGTCACCGAGCGGCAGGTGCAGATCGACCCCGCCGAGCTCCTCGCGACGATGGGCGACGACGCGCTGCGGCTCGAGCTCCTCGATCTGCGTCCCGAGCCCGCCTACAACCGCTTCCACATCCAGGACGCCCAGCGCGCCGACCTCCGCGGCCTCGAGGGCGCGCGCGAGCGGCTGCTGCACCTGCCGACCAACACCGTCATCGTCCTCGTCGACCAGCAGGAGGAGCGCTCGACCAAGGCCTTCGCCCTGCTCACCGCGATGGGGGTCCGCAACGTCTACCTCCTCGAGGGCGGCGTGGACGGCTGGCTCTCGGTCTACGGCGACGGTCCCATGCGCCCCGGCGACGGTCCGGCGCTCGGCGAGCGCTGGGCGGCCTCCCGCCCCAACGCCCACGAGGGCCACGAGCGGGAGTACACGAAGAAGATCAAGCTCGTGGTCAAGGCCAAGAAGTCCGGCGGCTGCGGCTGAGTCGGGACCGAGCTCGAGCGGCGGTCGGGGGGCGGGCCAGCTTCGCGGCCCGCCTGGCCCGCTTGGCGTGTGGCCAGGCGGGCCTTTCGGGCTTCCATCGCGGGGTGCGGGGGGCAGCGCCCGCGTATCGGTCGGGCCCCTGCGGTCTCCGCGGCTCCCTCCGGCCGACCTCGTCAGTCCTACGGGGCCTGCTACGACCGCCGCGTCCCGTTGGTTTCGTGCCCCGAACCGCGACGCCTCAGGGCTCGTCGGCGCGCACGCAGTCTCGGCCGTCGCGCTTGGCGGTGTAGACGGCCCGGTCGGCGGCCTTCACGAGCGCCTCGGGGCTCGCCGTCGACGCGTCCCGGGAGGCGGCCCCGACGCTGACGCTGCCTCGCCAGGTGCCTCCGCCGGCCTTGACCCGCATGGCCGCCGCAGCGCGCCTGACCTGCTCGCCCACCTGGAGCGCGCCGGCGGCGTCGGTGTCCGGGCAGACGATCAGGAACTCGTCGCCTCCCAGCCGGCACACGACGTCGTCGGTCCGCGTGGTGTGGCTCAGCTCGCCGGCGAGGGCGCACAGCACCGCGTCCCCGGCGTCGTGGCCGAAGGCGTCGTTGGTCTCCTTGAACCCGTCGGCGTCGACCATCAGGCAGGACAGGGGCCGGCCTGTCCGCGACGCCTCCTCCCAGAGCTGGCGCAGCCGCATCAGGCCGTGGCGCCGGTTCGGGAGGTTGGTCAGCACGTCGGTCATCGCGCTGACCTCGAGCTGTCGGTTGGCCTCCCGCAGGGCGCGCGTGCGCTCCTCGACCCGGGCCTCGAGGGTCAGGTTGAGCTCCTGCAGCGACCGGTTCTGGGCCGAGACCCGGCGGAGGAGCCCCGTGAGCGCGATGATGAGGGGCTCGGTCGCGTCGTGCGCCTCGCGCTGCTGCGCCTCGTAGGCCTCGGCCGGGGTCGCGCCGGCGGCGATGGCGCGACCCTGGCGCGCCATGTTCTGGTCCTGGACGAGCATGTGGTAGGCGAGCCAGTGGACGAGGAAGTCGAGGAGATCGGCCGCCGCCGTGCCGTCCTCGGCGAGCGTCCGCCCCGCGATGAGCGCGACGTCGCGCAGGAAGGCGCCGTGCTCGCGCCGGTGGGAGACGAGGTGCCGCGGGTCGAGCCCCCACTCGGCCATCAGGGCGTCCTCTTCCCGGAAATGATAGTCGGCGTAGGCCGCCAGCGCCGACAGCGCCTGCTGCTGGTCCGCCGGCGCCAGCCGGTTCTCGGTCACGAGCTCCCCGTAGCGGTTGATGAGCTCCACCAGGTGGCGGTGCTGGTCGTCCACCGCCTGAATCCCGGTCACGAACTGCTGGCTCCAGACGAATGAGCCCATGGTCCGGCCCCTTGTTGCGACTCGTTGCAGGCCTCGGAGGTCGTGGCGACCGAGGCAAGCGATGTTCACTACGCGATCGAAGCTACCATGGGCGCGGGTCGTCCGGACCGCCAAAACTGCCGTGGGGAGGCGTGAGGCGCGCGGCTTGTCACCCGATGAGGCCGATTCCCCCTCGCTGATCGCGGGCGCGGCCCGGTTACTTCAGGGCGTCGACCGTCGCCTCGACCCCGAGGACGATGTGGAGGTCCGCGGCGCCGCCGGGGACGGTCTGGCCCGCCTTCACCGTGAGGGTGGCGACCGGGATGACGGTGAAGTCGAGCGACGTCAGCCACGGCTGGGCGTTCTGTTGGCCGGTGGCGTCGATGGACGCCGTGACCACGGCGGTCGAGCCGGCCGGGATGGCGGGCAGCGTCGCGATCTTCACCGCCTGGGTGGGCGACGTCGCGCCGGCGGGGCCGATGTAGAGGTCGATCGGCGGGGTCGCGCCGGTCAGGGTGTTCGCCCGCGGGGTGACCGTGACCCCGGTGAGCGAGATGGACTGGACCTTGTCGCGGTTGCTGGCGAGCTGCGTGCTCGAGGACACGAGGTCGACCGTGACGGCGTTCATGGCGACCGGGTAGCTGACGTCCGCGGGCGCGGTCTGGCCGGCGGCGGCGCCGGTGGCGTCGCCGAGGGCGATCGGCACGTCGAAGGCGTGGTTGAAGCCGATCGGGATCTCGAGGTCGCAGCCGCCGAGGGCCGTGGTCGCGAAGATGAGGAGCGTAGCGACCAACCGGCCGTTCAGGGTAGCGAGCGCGCGCATGAAGCCTCCGCTGGGGTCTGGACTGACCCCCATGGGTTGGTCCCATCGGCCGGCCTGATCATCGGCTGAAGCTCAAACGCGGCTCACCGACGGCGGAGCGGCGCCGCGCTCGCAGGCGCCGCACCGCTCCCCGTCCGACCGCGGGCGGCCCCCCGGCTCACTGCGCCGGTGGGGCGTACACCTCGCGGCCGGTGGCGCCGGCGGCGACGTCGGCGGGGGCGAAGCGCAGCGGGAGGTAGGCGTTGGCGAGCCACAGCCGCGCCTGGTCGTCGAAGTGCGGGCTGTCGGTCAGGGCCGACTCGCCGCCCGGCAGGATCAGGCTCCCCTCGACCGCGCCGTCCTTGAGCGCGACCACGATGCGCATCGCCGGCCCCGAGCCGTAGGTGTAGTCGGTGCCGCCGAGCCCCGGGTTGGCGGCGTCGACGCCCCACTGGTCGCCGCCCCGGGGAAACCACTTCAGCCCGGCGCGCGGGTCGCCCGCCGCGTAAGAGTCCGCCAGCGGCAGCCGGTCGGTCGTGATCTCGAACAGATCGGTGATGAGCGACAGCGTCGGGTCGTTACCGATGTAGCCCGCCAGGATCGACCGGAACTTCACCTGGTGGCGCAGCCCCCACAGCCACTGGTCCATGTCGGTCGTCCCGAAGCCGCCGGCGCCGGGCGCGGTCGTGTCGCTCTCGAGCCAGTCCAGGGCCTCCTCGAGAGCCTGCAGCATCAGCTCGTCCGAGCGCTCGACCGCCGCCGTCCCGAGGCGATCGAAGAACACCGCCTCCTCGGTCTCGGCGTCCCACGACGCCAGCGCGCCGGGGTTGTTCGGGCCGCGCCCGGCGAGGAACCTGAAGACCGCCGCGACCTGCTCGCGCGAGCCGCTCCAGCGCCAGGCGCTGATGCCCTCGTCGTCCCACACCAGCGACAGGAAGCGCCGCACCCAGGCGTTGAAGACCATCGCCGCCACGGCGTTCGCCTTGGCGTCCGCGTCCGGCGCGTCGTAGAAGGTCGCGACCCCGGACGACGCCACGAAGCCGCGCGCCCCCCAGCCGTCGAGCCGCGCCGCCACCTCGTCCATCTCCGCCGAGCGACCGCTGTAGCGCTGCTCGAGCCGGATCTCCCAGTCCGCTGGGGTCCCCCCGATGGAGGCCAGGTCCTTGCCGCGCTGGATCGCGGCCAGCAGGTGCGGGACCAGCTCGCGCCCGAGGCGCGACTCCTTGCTCGCCTGGATGGTCTCCATCGCGCCGACGTCGGCCTGGGCGTCCGCCGTGGCCGCCACGAGGTCCTTGCGGATGGTGTTGGCGCGCACCGAGCTCCACGGCCCGCCGAGGTACCACGCGTCGTTCTTCTCGTCGCCGTCGTCGGTCAGCCCCGCCGGGTCGTTGTTGGCGCTGAACAGAAAGCCGGTCGTCGGGTTGATGGCGTAGGGCATCTCGTCGAACGGGATGACGCACTTCTGGGGGTCGGTCTGCCCCGGGCCCTCGTCGCTCTTGCCGTCGGCGTCGGTCGGGATCTCGAAGCCCCCAAAGCGCGTGCCGTCGATGACGCGCGTCGGGTCCGCCCCGGGAGCGAACACGCCGTCGGTCCGCCCGAGGTAGCCGCGGCACGGGACGGCCTGGTAGCTCGTGTAGAAGATGTCGCCGTGACGGTCGGAGGCCTGGGTGAAGAGCGCCGCGCCCACGTAGCCGCGGGTCGCCTCGCGCACCTCGCTGACGTCCTTGGCGAGCCCGACCTGAAAGAGCGCCTCGGGCCAGCGGGTGGCGTCGAGCGCGGTGTGATCGAAGCTCAGCGCCTCGATGACGCCGTCGTCGTCCATGTCCTGCGGCACCACGAGGTCCCCGAGCACGTTGACCACCGTCTCGCCGGCGCCCGCGTCGTCCGGGCCGCTGGCTGGCCGCCCCTCGATGGCGGTGATCCAGCGCCCGTCGAAGGTCGCCCAGCGCGTCCACGTCTCGGTGCGGCCGACGCTCCCGAGGGCCGCGACCGCGGCGACCTCGTAGGACTCGTCGAGCGCGGCGAGGGGCTTCCAGGCGGTGCCGAACCGGCTCGCCGCCGGGGCCCCGTTCGCGTCGAGCTGCAGCTCCTCGCGGTACCAGTCGGTGATGTCGACCACCGGGTTCACGCCGCCCCAGGCGACGTCCCCGTTGGTCCCGCCGACGATGACCGGGAAGGTCCCGAGCCAGCCGCCGAGCTGATGGAGGTCACCGCCGCCGAAGACCCGGGTGTCGAGCCCGGTGCCCCAGGCGAGCGGGGGGACCGACAGCTCGAGGTGGCCGTCGTTGGCCAGCAGCGACGCGCCGTCCTTGGTCTTGGTGCCCTGGACCGCCCAGATGTTCGAGCCGAAGCCCGCGTCGCGGTCCTTGCCGAGGCGCCGAAAGCGCGCCTGGAGCTTGTCGTGGAGGCGCTGGGCCATCCCCGCCGGGAGGCGCCGCGACCCGCGACCGGCCTCGTCCGCGGGGGTCGACGCCGCGTCGCCGGCTCCGGCACCCGCGCCGCTCGCGGTGCTCGCGCCTGCGCCGGTCAGCCCGAAGCCGCCGGTCGTGTTCGTCCCCGGGAAGATGGGGCGCACGTCGTTCCAGATGTCCGCGAGGTACCCGGTCTTGCGCAGCGCCTCGTTCGTCGCGCCGGCGAAGAGCCCGTCGACCCGCTGCGCGGCGGCGGTGGCGCCGACGTCGCCGGTCTCGAAGTTGGTGCTGTACATGAAGACGGTGGCGAGGGCGACCACGTCGCGCAGGGCGAAGGGCTTCATCATGTCCGCCGCCGAGTCGTAGCCGAGCAGCGCCGCGAACTGGGTCTCGGTCGGGCCGGGGAGCTCGTCGCGGCGCACCGCCTCGATGTACTGGTTGACGCCGTCCGCGAAGGCCGTGAGGTAGGCCCGGAAGTCCGGCGACAGGTGCTCGACCACGCGGTCGGTCACGTAGGCCATGCCGGTGCCGCGGCTCTCGATGTCCGAGCCGAGCCCGGCGCTGCCGAGCAGCTCGGAGATGGTGCCGAGGCCGAGCCGGCGCTGCAGGTCCATGAAGAAGAAGCGGTCGCGCGCCTGCACGAAGCCGACGACCCGGGCCACGTCGACGGCGTTCGCGCCGTAGATGTGCGGGATGGCCGCCTCGGTCCGCACGACGTGCACCGGCGCCGTGAGCCCGGTGAGGGTGAAGCGCGCGGCCTCGGGGACCCCGAGGATCGCCTGCTGCTCGGCCGTCGGCCCGGTCGTCGTGTCCGCCGCGACGTCCTCGGCGTCCGGCGCCACGTCGGAGGCGGTGTCCGCCTCGGTCGTGTCGGTCGGCTTCGCGTCGTCGCCGCACCCGCCGCTCATCGCCAGGGCCGCCAGGAGCCCGAACATCGTACGCTTGGCCGTCATCTCCACCTCGTCACGTCGCAGGTGGCGCGCACCGTATCACGCCGCGCGCCTCGACTCGACACCCTCCGGCGGGCCGCGCGCGATACCCGGGCGCGGCGCCCCGCACCGCGCGACGGGGGCCTGGAACGGCGGGCGGCGAGACCACCCTGGGCGCCCCTCAGAGCACGACGGCGTCGGTCAGGACCCCGCGCAGGGTGAAGTCGAGGAGCTCGCGGGCGACCGCGGCGCGCGGACGCAGGGCGGCGCGGCCGAGCAGCGTCTGCGAGACGGCCTCCTTGAGGGCGCCGAGGACGAAGGTCGCGCGCAGCTCGAGGTCGCACGGGCGGACGAGCCCGAGGCGGGTGCCGGTCGTGAGCGACCCCTTGATGAAGCCGAGCACCCGGGCATCGAAGTCCTCGAGGAGCTCGTCGAACTCCGGGTCGCTGCCGCGGGCCTCGTGCAGCAGCAGGCGGGCGAGCCCGGCGTCGGCCTCGAGCACGGCGAGGACGCGCTCGAGGTTCGCGATGAGCTGATCGCGCGGCGGGGTCGCGGCGCCCACGTCGACCGGCGCGATGGCGGCCCGCAGGGTGTCGACGAAGCCGGCGAGGACCGCGCCGAAGCACGCGCGCCGGGAGTCGAAGTATTGATAGAAGGTGCCGCGCGCGACGCGGGCCTCGGTCAAGAGGTCCTGCAGCGAGGTCCCGTGGTAGCCGCGCTCGGCGAACACGCTGCGCGCGGCCGCGAGGAGCTGGATTCGCCGGCGCTCGCGCAGCGCCCGGGCGCGCAGCACGCGGCCGTCGGTGACCGCGGGGGCGTCGTCCGGTCGGGTCGGCGCTGGCTCGGCGTCGGTCCCGGCGGGGCTCGGCGTCATCTCAGTCGTCGTCTTCGAAGAGCTCGCGCGCGGTCTGCCACACGCCCTCGCACTCGGCCCGCTCGAGCTCGAGGACGACGATGAGCCGCTCGAGTCGGGTCTGCTCGCGCTCGTCGAGGGCGCCGTCCGAGTAGGCCAGCAGCACCGTGTCGCGGAACAGCTCGAGCCGTCGGGCGCGGTCCGGGAGCGCGCCCGGATCGACCTCCGGGACGGCCTCCTGGCCGAGCAGCATGCCGCGGACCGTCGCCTGGGAGGCCGGGTCTAGCCCGAGGACGTCCATCGACTTCTCGATGAACGTCGCCTCGACCGGCGCGACCTTGCCGTCGGCCAGCGCGGTGCGCAGCAGGGTCCAGAGCAGGAAGCGGTCGGAGTCTGGGAGGGCGTCGAGGCTCAACATGGGTCGCATTTCACGAGGCTTCGCCCGCGCTGTCAACGCTCCGTTGCCCTCGAGCCGCGCCGACGGCCGGCGTCAGCTCAGCTCCGCGAGCCAGCCACGGATGGTCAGGGCGCTCGGGACCCCGCCAGCGTGGACCACGCGCTCGTCGATGACGACCCCGGGGGTGGCCATCACGCCGTAGCCCATGATCTCCGAGAGCTCCTCGACCTTGACCACCTCGACGGACGCGTCCAGCTCGCGCGCGATCTTCTCGAGGCGCTCGGCGGTGCGCTTGCAGCTCGCGCAGCCCGAGCCCAGGACCTTGATGACGTGCATGACGACTCCTCTCAGGACAATGCGTTGAACAACCAGCCGACGAGGGTGAACGCGACCGCGAGGACGCCGGCGAAGAGGCCCAGGGCGGGCCAGCGGATGACCTTGCGCAGGATGAGCATCTCCGGCAGCGAGAGCGCCGCGATGCTCATCATCAGCGCGAGCACCGTGCCGAGGCCGACCCCCTTGCCGAGCAGCGCCTCGGCGATGGGCACCACCCCGGTGGCGTTCGAGTAGAGCGGCACGCCGATCGCGACGGCGGCGGGCACCACCAGCGGGTTGGCGTCGCCGGAGAGGTTGGCGACGACCCACTCGGCGGGGACGAAGCCGTGAAAGACCGCGCCCACGGCCACCCCGATGATCACCCACTTCCAGATGCGCCCGACGATCTCGCGCACCTCGCCCCAGGCGAAGTCGTGGCGGGCGCGCAGCCCCTTGACCCCAGGGCGGGGCGCGCCGACGCCCGCCTGGAGATCCCAGACGTAGGGCTCGACCCAGCGCTCGGGGCGGAAGCGCTCCATCACCGCGCCGCCGACGTAGGCGACCGTCAGCCCGGTCGCGACGTAGAGCGCCGTCAGCTGCCAGCCGATGACCCCCGCGAGGACGACGACGGCGACCTCGTTGATCATGGGGCTCGCGATGAGGAACGAGAAGGTCACGCCGAGCGGGATCCCGGCCTCGACGAAGCCGACGAAGAGCGGCACCGAGGAGCAGGAGCAGAACGGGGTGAGGGCGCCGAGGAGGATCGCGAGGATGCGGGCGAGCCAGCGAGGCTTGCCGCGGACGTAGTCGCGCACGCGCTCGGGGCTGAGCAGGGCGCGCAGCAGGCCCATCGCGTAGATGACGCCCACGAGCAGCGCCAGGATCTTGGTGACGTCCTGGATGAAGAAGTGGACGGCCGCGCCGACGGCGCTCGCGGGGTCGAGCCCGAAGAGGTCGAAGGCGATGGCGTCAGCGAGGGCTTCGAACATGTGCGGGTCTCACGGGGCCGTGGCTACGAGGTAGAGGGCGGCGGCGATCAGCGCCGCGCCGACGACCGCCTTGGCGATCGCGGTGAACCGGCGACCCGAGCGCAGCCAGCCGCCCACGCGCGCGCCGAGGAGGCCCGCGGCGACCGTCGCGAGCACGTGCCCGGCGGCGAACCCCGTGAGGACGGCGACGGCGGCGGCCGGCGTCGCGATCATCGCGGTGGCGAGCACCGGCGCCATGAAGGCGAAGGTGCAGGGGCCGAGGGTCACGCCGAGGGTCGCGCCGAGGGTGGCGGCGCCGCGCAGATCGCGGCTGACGACGCGACGCAGGCCGCCTGTGGAGGGGAGCGGCAGGACGTCGAGCAGGGCGAGGCCGGCGAGGAGCATCAGCGCCGCGGCGATCCAGCTGCCGACCCCCCAGACGTCGCCGGCGATGCGTCCGGCGGCGAGGGTGATGGCGCCGATGGCGGCGAGGGTGAGGAGCTCCGCGGTCGCGAGCACCAGGCCGAGCCCGAGGGGAGACCGCCTGCCGCCCGGGGCCGCGCCCAGATAGCCGACGGCGAGCGGGACGCTGGTGAGGTGGCACGGGCTCAGCCCGACGCTGGCCACGCCCCAGCCGAAGGCGGCGAGGACCGCCAGCGCGGGGGACTGCTCGAGCCCGCGGGACAGGGCGGAGAAGAGTTCGTCCACCTCAGCCCTCCGCGGGCGGCGCGACGGGGAAGCCCAGGGTGCGGAAGCGCTCGCGGATGGCGTCGGCCGGGTAGAAGCCCTGGTGGCGGTCGAGCTCGCGCCCGTCGGGGGCGAGGAAGACCTGGGTCGGGATGATGCGGACCTTGAAGGGCTCGGCGTCGTCGGGGTGCTTCCAGACGTCGATGAAGTCGACCTTCAAGGTGTCGGGGTGCGCGCGGCGCAGCTCCGCGAGCACCGGCATCATCGCTTTGCAGCTCGCGCAGCTGTCCGAGCCGAGCTCGACGAGCCGGGGCAAGGCGCGCGGCGCGGGCGCGGGCGCGGGGGAGGTGGGCGCGCTGGCGACGGCGACGCCCTCGTGGGAGGCTGGGGGGGCGGCCTCGTCCGCGGAGCTTTGTGCGCCGCGGTAAGCGAGCGCGATGACGATGCCGAGCGCTGTAAGTGAGATGATGATGCCGCTCTTGAGCGTCATGGGGTGTCCTGTTTGTGCAAGTGCGAAGGGAGGGTGGTGAGCCGCTCGCGGAGGGTGTCGCGGACGGCGCGGAAGCGCTCGAGGCGCGCGGCCTCCGGGGCGTCGTTAGGGCCGCCGGCGGGGTCGGGGAGGGGCCAGTGGAGGCGTCGGGTGGGCGCGAGCCAGGCGGGGCAGACCTCCTCGGCGCAGAGGGTGACGACGAGGTCGATGGCGGCGGGATCGACGGCGCTGATGGGCTTGGACGTCTGGCCGGAGGCGTCGATCCCGAGCTCCGCCAGCGCCCGCAGGGCCAGGGGGTGCGGTCGCGACGGCGCGGAGCCGGCCGACCACGCGCTGATGGCGTCGCCAAAGAGGTGGCGGGCGAGCCCCTCGGCCAGCTGGCTGCGCGCCGAGTTGGCGACGCACAGAAAGAGCACCCCGGGGGGGCGAGGCGCGGTCACGGTCGGGCCTCGGCCAGCGGGGCGTCGGCGAACCAGCGGCGGCCGAGGCGCAGGGAGACGTTCACGAGGCCGATCAGCACCGGGACCTCGACCAGCGGACCGATGACGGCGGCGAAGGCGGCGCCGTGGTGGATCCCGAAGGTGGCGACCGCGACGGCGATGGCGAGCTCGAAGTTGTTGGACGCGGCGGTGAACGACAGCGTCGCGGTCTGGGCGTAGGTCGCGCCGGCGCGGCGGCTGAGCCAGAACGACGCGAAGAACATCAGCACGAAGTAGACCAGCAGCGGCGCCGCGACCCGCAGGACGTCGAGGGGCAGGGCGACGATGGCCTCGCCCTTGAGCGAGAACATCACGACGATGGTGAACAGCAGGGCGACCAGGGTGATGGGCGCGATGCGCGGGGTGAAGCGGGTCTCGTACCAGGCGCGTCCGCGGGCGCGGACGAGCAGCGCGCGGGTGGCGAAGCCGAGGGCGAAGGGCAGGCCGAGGTAGATGGCGACGCTCTCGGCGATCTGCCCCAGAGTGACGGCGACGGCGGCGCCGCCGAGGCCGAGCTGCGCCGGGAGCCAGGTGATGAAGAGCCAGGCGTAGACCGAGAAGAACAGGATCTGGAAGATCGCGTTGAAGGCCACCAGGCCCGCGCAGTACTCGCGGTCGCCGCGGGCGAGGTCGTTCCACACGATGACCATCGCGATGCAGCGGGCGAGGCCGATGAGGATGACGCCGACCATGTACTCCGGGCGGTCGTGGAGGAAGAGGACCGCCAGGGCGAACATGAGGATGGGGCCGATGACCCAGTTCTGGACCAGCGACAGGCCGAGGACGCGGCGGTCGCGGAAGACCCGGCCGAGCTCCTCGTAGCGGACCCGGGCGAGCGGCGGGTACATCATGGCGATGAGCCCGACGGCGATCGGGATGGAGGTGGTCCCGACGCTCATGTCTTCGAGGGCGGCGGCGACCCCGGGGACGAGGTGGCCGAGGAGCACCCCGACGCCCATCGCGAGGAAGATCCAGAGCGTGAGCCAGCGGTCGAGGAAGGCGAGGCGGGGGCGGAGGGGCGCGTTCATGACGGCCTGCCGGTGCGGCCGGGGGCGTCGTCGAGGACCACCGGGATCGTCGGTGTCACGCAGGCCGCTGCTCGCTCCGGTGCCGCTCCCAGATCGGCGACGAGCCCCTTGAGCTCGGCGAGGGCGGCGCGGTTGACGCAGTAGCAGATGCGCGGGCCGTCGATGTCGCCCTGGATCAGCCCGGCGTCCTTGAGCTGGCGCAGGTGCTGCGACACGGTCGAGGCGGCCTGGGGGAGGGCGTCGGCGATGGCGCCGGCGAAGCAGGCGTCGAGGCGCAGCAGCATCCGCATGATGGCGATGCGCGCCGGGTGTCCGAGGGCCTTGGCGTAGCGCGCGAGGCGCTCCGCGCCCTCGCGCTCGTCGACGCTCGGGGGGGTCACGAAGTCCACGGTGCAGCGGTCGCTCACGGTCCCTCCTACGTAATTCGTAGTATTACGAAAGGACGTGCGCCGCAACGACTTTCGAGCGCGGCTGGCGGGGGCCGCGCCGGTGGGGCCGGCGACCCGAGCACCGCGCGACGAGCGGGTCCCGGACCTCGTCGACGCCGAGCCCCTCGAGGTGGCGCCCGTTGCGCGTCGCGAACCGCGTGGCGCGGTGGCGGACGAGGCGGAGCCAACGCCGCGGACTCGGAGCGCGCCCGCGTGAGCGCACGTGGGCTTCAGCAGGGGCAGCCGTAGTCGGTGAGGTCGGGGATCTCGGCGGCGCCCCGGATCGGCGCCTCGGTCGGGGTCAGCGCGTGGATCGCGGCCGGCGCGCCGGCGCCGACGCCCTCGAGGGTGCCGTCGCCGTCGACGTCGATGAAGCCGGTGAGCTCGGGGGCCCAGCGCTCGGCGTAGAGGCGCGTCAGGTCGACGCGGCCGCGCTCGCGGGCCACGGTGAAGGCCGCGGTCAGCTGTGAGCCGGGCGAGCCGCAGCCGTCGACCGAGTCGGCGGTGACGAGCGCCACCTCGCGCCCGTCGCGGCCCCGAAACAGCTTCACGACCGGCTTGGCGCCGGCGTAGCGGTCCCAGGTCTTCGCCTCGCGGCCGCCTTGCGCGGCGATCGCGTCGCGGTACTCCGCCTGCGCCTCGTCCCACGCCGGCAGGGCGCGGAAGGCCGCCAGCGCGCGCCTCGCGAGCCCGGCGTCGACCTTGGCCGGGGCGAGCGCGGTCGGCGCCGGGCGCGCCGCGGGGACGGCGACGATCGCGCCGGCGCAGTCCCCGCTCAGGGTCGTGAGGGTCGCGAGCAGCATCTGGCCGCCGTCGCCCCAGGTGACGTCCGGATCCTGCGCGGCGCGGTCGGGGGCGGCCTCGTTCCACGGGTTCTCGTCGCCCCACAGGCGCTCGTTGTCATCGATGAGCTCGCTCCGCAGCGCGAAGCCGTCGACGCGCGCGACGCAGCGCTCGCCGCGGCGGTCGAAGAGGCGCACCTCGCGCCCGAGCCACGCCGCGTGGGCCGCCGGCAGGGACTCCTCCCGGGCGGCCCGCTCGATGAGGAAGCGGCCGTGGTCCTCGCCGCGCCGCACGAAGGCCGCCGGGCCGCCCCACCAGGACTCCGGCGCCTCGTTCGCGAGCACCAGATCCCCGTCGTGGACGACGCCGAACCAGCCCTCGGGCGGCGCGCTGGGCGGGCTCACCTCCGGGGCGTCGGCGTCGGCGGTCGCGTCGCGCTGCGGTGCGGCGCGGCGCCCCTCGAAGACCTCGACCCAGTGGGCGATGTCGCTGGAGACGCCGCGGTCGACGGTCGCGGCGGCGGCCGGGCGACCGACCGCCGCGGCGCTCTCGGCGCTCGTGACCTCCGCGACGCGCGCCGACGGGGTGGGCGTGGGCTGCCCGGGGACGCCGACGTTCAGGGCGCCGGCGGTCAGGCGGACGGCGTCGAGGGCGTCGCTGGCGCCCGCGTCGGTGACGTCGGCGGCGGCGGGCTCGGGGCCGAGCTGGAGGCAGGCCGGCACGGCGGGGAGGGTGAGGGCGGCGAGGGCGATGAGGGTGCGGACGAGCATGGGAGCCTCCGTGTGGTTCCTGCCCGGTGACAATCCAAGACCCGTGCCAGCGCGGCGGACCCTGATGAGACCTGGGTCTTCGTCGCCCGGACCGCGCGCTGAGCGGCTCTCCAGACCCGCGGGCGTGTCAGCGTTGACACGCGTCGGTGTGTCCCCCTCGGAGTCAGCTGCCCCTGCGCGCGGCCGTCCCCCGGACGGCGAGGCTGTGGCGGGATCCCCGCGCGGCCCGTCCGGGTGGGGGGCGCGGGCGACGGCGGGGTCAGGTCTGCGGACTCCTGACCTGGGCGCCCGTGGCGGCGAGTTGTGGCCGTCGATGGCGCCTCGCTCGTGCTTCTGCTAGCGTCTGCGGCGATGCGATGGCTCGAGCGATTCGCCCTCCGCGCGGTCATGCCCGCCGGCGGCGCCCTCCCCGGGATCGAGGCGACCAACCTCGACGCCTTCCTCGATCGCTTTCACCGCGAGGGCCCGGCCGCCTTCCGGATCGGGCTCGTCGCGGGCGGCGCGCTCATCCTGGCGTCGCCGGTCCTGACCCTGCGCCGCCCGGTGCCCGCGAGCTGGCTCACCCCCGAGCAGCTCGATCAGCACGTTCAGCGCCTCGCCTACCACCCGCTGTATCCGGTGCGGCAGTCGCTCTTCCTCGTCAAGATGATTGCCGGGATGTGTTGGGGCGCCGATCCCGCCATCCGCGCCACCCTCGGCGTGACCCCCCTCGGTCCGGACCCCGGCACCTGGCGCGGCGACGCCGCCCGCTCCCCGGAGCCCCCCAAGCTCGGCGAGCGTGTCATCTCCCTCGACGCGTTCCGGCGCTGGGCCGCCGCCCGCCGCTGACCGCCGCCCCGGCCCCTCCCGGCGCGGCGCAGGAGCCCCCGTGACCCACCTCGCCTTTCAGGCTGGCTCGCGCTTCGACCGCCCCGTCGAGGTCGAGGCGGACTACGTCGTCGTCGGGACCGGCGCCGGCGGCGCCGCGGCGGCCGTCGTCCTCGCCCGCGGCGGCGCCTCGGTCGCGATGGTCGAGGCCGGCCCGTGGCGCGATCCCGCCGACTACCCGGCCTCGATGTGGGGCACGCTGCGCGACATGATGGACGGCTGGGGCGTCAACCTCGCCATCGGCCGCGCCCTGTGGCCCATCGTGCAGGCCCGCCTCGTCGGCGGCACCACCGTCATCAACAGCGCCATCGCCATCCGCACCCCGGGCGAGGTCGTCCGCGAGTGGCGCGACGACCACGGCTTCCCCGACAGCGATGCCCTCGCCGCCGCCATCTGGCGCCACCAGGACGCGATCGAGGCCGAGCTCCACGTCAGCCCGACCCCGCGCGCGAGCGCCGGGCGCAGCAACGACCTCGCCGCGCGCGCCGGCGCCGCCCTCGACCTCAACGACCACGCCATGCACCGCGCCATCCGCGACTGCGCCGGCAGCGGCGCGTGCATGCAAGGGTGCAAGCACGACCGCAAGCGCTCGACCAACGTCACCTGGGTCCCGGAGGCCCTCGCCGCCGGCGCGACCCTGCTCTCGTGCGCCCCGGTCGCCCGCGTCGAGCTGCGCGGCCGCCGCGCCGTCGGCGTCCGCGGCGCCTTCGTCCACCCGACCGACCAGCGCCGCGGCAAGCGCTTCGTCGTGCGCGCGCGCAAGGCCGTCGTCATCGCCGCCTCCGCCACCCACTCGCCGGCCCTGCTCCACCGCTCGGGGATCCGCTCCCGCGCCCTCGGCCGCCACTTCCGCGCCCACCCCGGGGTCGGCGTCTTCGGCGTCTACGACACCCCGGTGGACATGAACAGCGGCGCCACCCAGGGCTGGTCGAGCACCGCGCTGCGCGCCACCAAGGGCCTCAAGCTCGAGACCCTGGCGATCCCGCTCGAGCTGGTCGCGAGCCGCCTCGGCGGCGCGGGGAGCCAGCTCATCGGGCGCCTCGGGGACTACCGCCACCTCGCCATGTGGGCCGTCGCCGTCCGCGCCGAGGCGGTCGGCCGCGTCGTCACCACGCCCACCGGCAAGCCGGTCGTCTTCTACGACATCGGCCGCCGCGACATGGAGCGCCTGCGCGACGGCGCCCACGTCATCGCGCAGATGCACGCCGCCGCCGGCGCCCGCGCCATCCTCCCCGGCGTGTTCGGGCTGCCCTACAGCCTCGCCCCCGACGAGCTCGGCAAGCTCGCCGCCGGCCCCACCGACCCCCGCGCGTGGACCGCCATCATGACCCACCTCTTCGGCGGCTGCGTCATGGGGGCCGATCCGCGCCGCGCCGTCTGCGACCCCCGCGGTCGCGTCCACGGCTACGACGGCCTCGTGGTGGCCGACGCCTCCGCCCTGCCGACGACCCTCGGCGTCAACCCGCAGCACACGATCATGGCGCTGGCCCGCGTCCGAGCCGAAGAGCTGCTCGCCGCCTGAGCCGTCGCCGGTGCGCTGCAGCATCCGGTGATCGCCCACGGAAGTCCGGCTGGCCGGCGAATTGTTGCGCTGCATCAAGCTTCCGCCGCACCGTGCGATTTCGCACCCGTCGGTGTCGGTATGCGTTCACTCGACGTGGTGACGCTGGTAAGGTGCGGCCGCGCGGGCAGAGCGCGCCATGTCAAGGGGACCTAGTGATGAAACGACGTTGGATGCTTGCAGTGGGCAGCGCCGCACTCGTGTGTGCGCAGCTCTTGGCGGCTTCTTGTGGTGACGGCTCGGCCATCTCGACGGGGGACACCGCGGACGGAGAAGTGGACGCGGACGTGACGTTCCCGGATGTCCCGATCGACACCGTCGGTGAAGACACGGTCGCAGACACCGTGACCCCGGACACGGTCGCAGACACCGTGGCCCCTGACACCGTCGTGCCCGACACCGTCGTGCCCGACACCGTCGTGCCCGACACCACGGTCGTCGACACCGCGGAGGACACCACCACGGTGGACACGACCGACACCGTCGAGCCGCCGCGCTACGTCGACTGGTGCCGCCTGCAGTGGCCCCTCGACGTCACCGTCGGCTCCGCCACGGCGGTCGCGACCTACGGGCGCGTCTACGTCGCCGGGCTGACCGACGTCACCAGCGGCAACGACACCGACGCCGACCTCGTCGGCCGGATCGGCTTCGGCGCGACCGGGACCGACCCGACGACCTGGGCGAGCTGGTTCGACGCCACGCCGAACACCAGCTGGAACGCCACCACCGCCGGCGAGCCGAACAACGACGAGTACACGGCGACCATCCCGAGCTTCGCGGCGATCGGCGACTACGACTTCGCCTTCGCCTTCAGCCTCGACGCCGGCGTGAACTGGACCTACTGCGACCGCGACGCCGGCACCGCCAAGGACGGCTCGGCCGACGGTTACCACGCCGACGATGCAGGCCACGCCACGGTCGTCGCCGATCCGTGCGCCACCAACCCGTGCATCTCCCCGCCGAGCGGGTGTGACGGCGGCACCCTCGAGATCTACGGCTCCCCCGGCACCTGCGTCGACGACGCCGGGACCGCGGACTGCAGCTACGCCTTGACGAGCTCGACCAACTGCACCACGCAGGGCGCCTTCTGCGACGCCGCGACGCTCAGCTGCATCGACGACGTCTGCACCCCCAACCCGTGTACCCCCGCCCCCGACCCGGTCTGCGAGGGCAGCGAGAAGGTCACCTACGCCGCCCCCGGCACCTGCGACGACACCACCGGGACGGCCGCCTGCACCTACGGCGAGGCGGGGCGCGTCGACTGCAGCACGACGACCGGCTTCTGCGCCCGCGGCGACTGCCGCACCTGGCGCCTGGCCGGGGTCGGCGACCTCGTCATCACCGAGATCATGCCCAACCCCGAGAAGGTCGTCGACAGCGCCGGCGAGTGGTTCGAGGTCAAGAACGTCGCCGCGGTCGAGGTGAACCTGTGGGGCCTCGTCATCGATGACGGCGACGCCGGCAGCGACGACTTCACGGTCGGCAGCGACGTCATCGTCGAGCCGGGCGCCTACGCGGTCCTCGGCCGCCTCGCGGACTCGGCCAACAACGGCGGCGTCGACGTCGACTACGCCTACACCGGGATGGCGCTGTCGAACAGCGGCACCGACACCCTGCGCATCAAGCGCGGCGCCGACGTCGTCGACGTCGTGACCTGGGGCGACAGCTGGCCCGCCGCGCCGGCGAAGGCGCTGCAGCTCGACCCGACCAAGACGGACGGCGACAACGCCGACGTCGCCAACTGGTGCGCGGCCTACACCGGCTACAACGACGTCGACTTCGGCACGCCCGGCGCCGCCAACGACGCCTGCGCGCTGAGCGGGCTGTGGTGCCGCCTGCAGTGGCCCCTCGACGAGACCGTCGCGGTGGGCACCGAGCTGATGACCTTCGGCCGCGTCTGGGTCGCCGGCGTCACCGACCAGACCACCGGCAACGACCCACACCCGCTGCTCGTCGGCGCCGCCGGCTTCGGCGCCGCCGGGGACACCCCCGACAGCTGGACCCTGTGGTTCGACGCGACCCCGAACGACACGGCGACCGGCGTCGAGGCCGACAACGACGAGTACGTCGCGACCCTGACCGGGCTGACCGCCGGGACCTACGACTTCGCCTACCGCTTCAGCGGCGACGGCGGCGCCACCTGGGTCTACTGCGACCGTGAGGCCGGCGCCGGCTCCGACGGCTCCGAGGACGGCTACCAGGTCGCCAACGCCGGCATGCTGACGGTCGTCGCCGACCCGTGCTCGCCCAACCCGTGTACCGTGCCGCCGAACGCCTGCGTCGACAACGCGCTGACGGTCTACGCGACCCCCGGGACCTGCACCTCGGACGGCGCCAACGCCAGCTGCGACTTCGGCACCCCGACGGTCACCGACTGCACGCTCACGAGCGAGCTGTGCGACCTCGGGGCGCTCGACTGCGTCGCCGACCCGTGCACGCCGAACCCGTGCGACGCGCCGCCGGCCGCGGAGTGCGTCGGCAACGAGGTCGTGACCTACGCCGCGCTCGGCACCTGCACCGTCGACAGCGGCGTCGTCTGCGACTACCCCGAGGCGAGCCGCGCCGACTGCGGCGCTCAGTTCTGCGGCGAGGGCGCGTGCCACGACTGGCGCTTCGTCAGCCAGGTCGGCGACCTGCTCATCACCGAGCTCATGCCGAACCCGGCGGTGGTCAATGACGGCGACGCCGAGTGGTTCGAGGTGCAGAACGTCACCGGCGACCAGCTCAACCTGCGCGGCCTGTTGATCTTCAGCAACAACGGCTCCGAGGACACCCCGGTCGACGTCGATCTGCTCGTCGACGCCGGCGGCTACGTCGTCTTCGGCCGGTCCACCGACACCGGCCTCAACGGCGGCGTCACCGTCGCCTTCACGACCCCCGACCTGACCCTCGCCAACAGCAACGATCTGCTCGGGCTGAAGGTCGGCGACACGGTGATCGACCAGGTGCAGTACGGCACGGGCGGCCTGCCGCTGAGCGTCCACTCCGGCGCCTCGCTCCAGCTCCACCGCGGCGCGACCGACAACGGCGACGCCCACGACTGGTGCGACGGCACGGCCCCCTACGGGACCGGCGACAACACCGGCACGCCCGGGACGGACAACGGCATCTGCTGGATCCCCGTCGGCTGGTGCCGCCTGCAGTACCCGGTGGACGAGACCTACGCGCCGACCACGGCCTTCGACGCCTACGGCCGCTACTACGTGGGCGGGCTGACCGACGTCGACCAGACCACCAACGACCCGAGCCCGCTCGTGCGCGGCGCCTTCGGCATCAGCGCGCCGCCGGTGGACGAGAGCGATCCCGCCAACGATCCGGCCAACTGGACCTGGACGTACGCGGACCTGAACGCGGGCTACGGGACGAGCTCGCCGGGCTTCGAGGGCAACAACGACGAGTGGACCAAGAGCCTGACCGCGCCGGCGACGCCGGGGGCCTACCTGCTGGGCTTCCGCGTCAGCGGCGACAGCGGCCAGACCTGGACCTACTGCGACCTCAACAAGGGCGCCTTGCACGACGGCTCCGAGGACGACTTCGCCATCGCGGACGCCGGCAAGATCACCGTCAGCGATCCCTGCGCCACGAACCCGTGCACCGACCCGCCCGACGTCTGCACCGCTGAAGTGCTGAGCACCTACGCCAGCCCCGGCACCTGCAGCGTCGACGGCGCCACCTTCGCCTGCGACTACGGCGCGCCGACCGACACCGACTGCACCACGACGCTCGGGCGCTGCGAGCCGACCTCGGCGACCTGCGTCGAGTGCCTCGAGGACACCGACTGCGCGCTGCCCTTCGAGACCTGCGACGCCACGGCGAGCCACGCCTGCCAGGCCGACTGCGTCGACGACGGCTACGGGTCGAACCACAGCCTGGCGGACGCGGCCACGCTGGCGACCGACACGCTGGCGACCGACCTGGTCCTCTGCCCCGGCACCGAGGACTTCTACAAGGTCGCGCTGGTCGCCGGGGACACCCTCGACGTGCTGGTCGAGTTCACCGTCGCGAGCGGCGCGTCGAACCTCGAGCTCGTCGTCTACGCCCCGGACGGGTCGACGACCGTGGCGAGCGACTCCGCCGCCGCGCTGGACGTCGCGGTGACCTACACCGTCCCGGTCGGCGAGGCTGGCGACTACACCTTCGTCGTGCGTGGCGCCGGCGCGGACCTCGCGGCGACCTACGACATGACCGTGCTCTTCGCCAACGACCCGTGCGTGCCCAACCCGTGCAGCGACGCGCCGGTCGCGATCTGCAACGCCGGCAGCCTGTTCACCCCCGAGGACCCGGGCACCTGCGCGGCCGACGGCGCGGGCGGCTTCACCTGCGACTACACGACCAACCAGGTCGAGACGATGTGCGCGGCCTTCTGCAACGACGGCGCGTGCACCGACTGGCGCTACCCGGAGAACGCCGGCGACCTCGTGATCACCGAGTACTTCGCCGACCCGGCGGCCGGCGCCTGGTTCGAGGTCCACAACCCCACGACGGACCCGCTGAACCTGGCCGACGTCGAGGTCTTCGACCTCGTCGCCGGCGACACGTTCACCGTCGCGGGCGAGGTCATCGTTCAGCCGGGGGCCTACTTCGTCTTCGGCGCGTCGTCGGACACCGGCGCCAACGGCGGCGTCAACGTCGACTACGTCTGGACGAACTTCACCCTCGACTCGGACGGCGACGAGATCGCCCTGTCCTACCTCGGCATCGCCGACCTCGACGCCGTCGCGTGGGACGGGACCTGGCCGACCGGGGCCGACGCCGCGGTGAGCCTGAACCCCGACGTCGTCGCGACCGGCGCGAGCGCCGAGGCGACCAACGACGTCCCCGGCAGCTGGTGCCTCGCGACCTCGAGCTACGGCGGCGGCGGGACCCTCGGGACGCCGGGCGCCGCCAACGACGCCTGCCTGACCACCTGGGCCGTCGGCTTCTGCCGCCTGCAGTGGCCCTACACCCTCGACGCGGCGTCCGGCGCGACCGCGGACGTCTACGGCCGCGTCTACATCGCCGGGCTCACCGACGTCGACCAGACCGGCAACGATCCCGACGCGAACGTCATCGGCGCCGTGGGCTACGGCCCGACCGGCAGCGATCCCGCCACCAGCGATCAGTGGGTGTGGGCCGCCGGCGGGCCGAACGCAGGCTACGTGCCGCCCGCGGAGCCGGTGGACGAGAAGAACAACGACGAGTACGTGGCGACCCTGACCGCCCCCGCCGCCGGCGGCGTCTACGACTACGCCTTCCGCTTCAGCGGCGACGGCGGCAGCACCTGGCTCTACTGCGACAAGGACGGCGTCACCCCGCCGGGCGCCACCACGCCGCTGAGCTACGACCCCGGTCAGGCCGGCGTCCTCACCGTCGCCTCGGCTGGGACCCTGTTCTTCAGCGAGTACGTCGAGCCGAGCTCCGGCAACAACAAATTCCTCGAGATCTACAACACCGGCGCGGCCGAAGTGGACCTCTCGAACTGCGTGATCAACCAGTACAACAACGCCAACACGACGGTGACCTACTCCGTGGCGCTCACCGGCAAGACGATCGGGGCCCACAGCACCTTCGTCGTCTGCAACTCCCAGCAGGCCGTGATCGCCACCAGCCTCTGCGGCTTGTCGACCTCGAACCAGGTCATGACCTTCAACGGCAACGACGCGATGGAGCTGGTGTGCGGCGGGACGCGCCTCGACCTGATCGGCAAGCCCGGCGCCAACATCATGTTCGCGGAGAACGTCACCCTGAGCCGCAAGTGCGGGACCACCGTCGGCGACCTGGACGCGACCGACGCGTTCGACCCCAACGCGTGGGACAACCTCGGCACCAACATCTACACCGACCTCGGTCAGTGGTGTCCGTGAGCCTTGGGGGCCCGCCGCGCACGGCCCGGTAGCCTGACAGGGTGCCTTTGAGCATCCGCAAAATGCGATGAGCCAAACGGCCCGCCACTCTCGAACAGCGAGAGCGCGCGGGCCGCTTTTTTGCGTTGCGGCATGCTCGCGTCATTCGTGACGAGCGTTGTGTTGCGATAACGTCTGTTATAATCACTCTGCAGCGCGGCGCCGTGGCGCGCGGCGCAGACGACGGAGGGCAGGGCGATGATGGACGCGGATACGGTGGTGATCGGGTCGGGCGCTGGCGGGATGACGGCGGCGGTGGCGCTGGCCCAGGCGGGGCAGAAGGTGGTCGTGCTCGAGCAGCACGAGCTGCCCGGCGGGTGGTGTCAGTCGTTCACCATCGGCGGCTACCGCTTCAGCCCCGGGGTCCACTACGTCGGCGAGATCGGCGAGGGCGGGCGCATGCGCCGCATCTACGAGGGGCTCGGCGTCTCGGGCGACATGGAGTTCCTCGAGCTCGATCCCGACGGCTTCGACAAGGTCGTCATCGGCGCCGAGCGCTTCGACATCCCGAAGGGGCGCGCGGCCTTCGCCGCGCGCCTCGCCGCCCGCTTCCCCGGGGACGCCAAGGCCGTCTACCGCTACCTCGACGCCGTGCAGCGCATCGGCGACCAGCTCGATGGCCTCGGCAGCGCCCGCGGGCTGACCGGCAAGCTGAGCCTGCCCTGGAGGGCCAGGACGCTGCTGACTCACCTGCCGATCACGCTCACGCAGATGCTCGACCGCCACGGCGTCAAAGACCCCGTCTGCAGGGCCATCCTGTCGATCCAGTCCGGCGACCACGGCGTCATCCCGTCGCGTGCGCCGGCGGTCGTCCACGCGGCGGTCCAGCACCACTACTTCGGCGGCGGCTTCTTCCCGAAGGGCGGCGGCTTCGCCATCCCGCGGGCGTTTCATCGGGCCCTCAAGCGCGCCGGGGGCGAGCTGCACCTCAAGACCCGGGTCGAGCGCATCCTCGTCGCCGGCGCCGGGAGCTCGCGCCGCGCGGTCGGCGTGCGCCTCGCCGACGGGACCGAGATCCGCGCCAAGAGCGTCATCTCCAACGCCGATCCGGGCGTGACCTTCGGGCGCCTGATGCGCCCCGAGGACCTGCCCGCGCGCTTCGTGCGCCGGGTCCGCAAGACGACCTACTCGGTCAGCGCGCTGTCGTTGTTCCTCGCGGTGGACATGGACGTCCGCGCGGCCGGGCTGACGTCGGCCAACCTGTGGTTCTCGAAGACCCCGGACATCGACCGGATGCTGTCGCCGCTCCGCACGGGGGCCGAGGAGCCGCCGGGGGCGTTTCTGACCTGCACGACGCTCAAGGATCCGAGCAAGCTCGGCCGCGACGGGCATCACACCATGGAGGCCTTCGCCTTCGTCGGCTACGACGCCTTCGCGCGCTGGGCGGACACCAAGTTCGGCGCGCGCCCCGACGACTACGTGGCGTTCAAGGGGGAGATCACCAAGCGGATGCTCGCGACCCTCGACCAGGCGGTCCCCGGCCTGTCGGAGCGCGTCGTGTTCTCCGAGCTCGGGACGCCGCTCACCAACGATCACTACGTCGCGGCCACCGCGGGCAACCTCTACGGCATCGAGAAGCGGCTCGGCCAGATCGGGCCCTTCGCCTTCGCCCCGCGCGCCCCCGTCGCCGGGCTGTATCTGTGCGGCGCCAGCACGTCGGCCGGCCACGGGGTCCTCGGGGTCACCTACTCGGGGCTCGACGCGGCGAAGGCCGTCTTGGGCTGCCGCGCCTCGGAGCTGCTGAAGCAGGGCGGCCCGGCGCTGAAGGTGTCGCAGGCGGAGCCCCAGGCGCGCGCCGCGACCCCGCCGCGCCCGGTCGAGGTCGCCCCGCCGCGGGTCGCGCATGCATAAGATCGAGACCGTCCGCGACCTGCGGCGCGCGCAGATCATCCGGGCCGCGCGCCGCGTCGTCGCCGAGCGCGGCGTCGGCGCGCTGACCTTCGGGACCCTCGAGAAGGAGCTGGCGTTTACCCGCGGGGTCATCACCTATCACTTCGCCAACAAGGACGAGATCGTCGAGGCGCTGCTCGACGACGCCATCGCCGAGATCGACGCCGCCACGCTGATCTCGGTGAGCGCCGAGGCGACGGCGGCCGACAAGCTCGCGGCGGCCGTCACGGGGATGGTGCGGGGCTTCCTCGCGCAGCGCGAGGCGGCGCGGGTGCTGCTGTCGTTCTGGGGGCGGCTGCCGGACGATCCGGCGGCCGCGGCCAAGAACGCGGCGCTCTACGCCCGCTGGCGCGAGCAGTCGGCGATCCTCGTGCGCCACGGGCAGGCGACCGGCGAGCTGCGCCACGACTGCGACGTCGAGGCCGTCGCCGCCCACATGGTCGGCACGGTCATCGGCGTCGTGACCCAGGCCTTCTTCGACCCCGGCGCCGTCGATCCCGAGGCGGTCGCGCGGGAGGCCACCGGCGGGCTCGTCGCCGGGCTCATCCGCCGCTGACAGCCCGCGAGCCTCGCGAGCTGCTCGCCGACGCCCCTCACGCGCCGGGCGGCGCGAAGCGAGCTTTGATTGAGATGTCTCGGGCCGGGGCGGGTTCTGGGCCGAAGGCGTAGCGGGCTCGTCGAGGTCCAGGATCCGTCCCTGACGCCGGCCGCCGCGGCGGCGTCGGCGGTCAGCGGGCCGCGACGACCATCGAAACACCCTCTCGCACCGGGCCGCGATCACGGTGACCGTCGCGGCGCTTCGCGAGCCGGGCGGCCCGCGCCTCGCGTGGCGAGCAACAGCCGCTGGGTGGCGGCGGCGACGAGCAGCCCCGTGGTGATGAGGTAGAGCAGCCGCACCGGCGTGGCGGAGGTGTCGGTGCCGGCGCTGATGCCGTGGACCAGGCCGAGCAGCAGCGTGCCAAAGGCGCCGGCGTGGATGGCGCGCCAGGCGACGCGCGACAGCCGTCGAGACAGCGCGGTGCTCACCGCCACGAGCGCGAGGCCCCACAGCGCCAAGGTCCCGAGCGCCACCGGGCCCGTCAGGGTCGCCGAGGTGAACGGGGCGATCGCGGCGATCGGGGTGACGCCCGAGACCGGATCGGCCACGATCGCCAGGACGTGGACGACCGTGGCGACCAGCGCGGCGACCGACCAGCGGCCGTGCAGCTCGGCGATCCAGGCCTTGTCGAGCAGGCCGCCGGCGCCCTTGCCGGCCATGAAGATACCGAAGAGGGCCGAGAGCCACAGGGCGACCCAGGCGAGGAGGCCGAAGGCGCGGGCGGTCCACCACACCAGGGGCACGCCGGGGCCGGCGAGGGCCTCGGCCACGGGGACGGCGGCGCGCATCGCGAGCGCGCCGGCGGCGAGCAGCAGGAAGACGCGCAGCGCGCGCGGGAAGGCTCCGCTCATGATCGCGCCTCCGCGAGGTGGCTGTGGCTGTGGCTGTGGATGTGGCGGGGGGAGTCGCTGGCCGCGTCGAGCGGCGCGCCGGGGGTGATCCACCAGGCGCCGCCCTGGTCGCGGACGAGGGCGTGGGCGCCGAACGCGGTGAGGGTGCGCAGGGCTGTGGTAGGCGCGGCTAGCACCGCGGTGGCGAGGGCGTCGGCCGTGGCGGCGTCGGGCGCGATGACCGTGGCGGTCTCGAGGGGGCCGACGGTCGGATGGCCGGTGCGTGGATCGAGGAGGTGGTGCAGCGGCCGGCCGACGGCGTCACGCCAGCGGCGGGCGCTGGTCGAGGAGGTCGCGACGGCGCCGTGCCGGGCCTCGACGGCGAGGCCGTCCCCGACGCCGTAGGCGCAGTCGGCCCCGGCGCCACGCAGGTCGCCGCCGCCGTCGACGAAGGCGGCCTGCGCCCCGCCGGAGAGGAGCCAGGCGAGCGTGCGGTCGACCGTGTAGCCCTTGGCGATGCCGCCGAGGTCGAGCGCGCCGGGGCCGTCGAGGCGCACCTCGTCGCCGACGACCGTGACGGTCAGGGCGCTCGCGGTGGGACCGTCGGGGGCGGGGGCGGGGGTGGCGATGGCGGCGAAGGTGCGATCGTAGCCCAGCGCGACGAGGCGCGCGCCGAGGGTCGGGTCGAAGGCGCCACCGGTGGCCTCGCGCATGCGCAGGCCGAGGCGCGCGACGGCGGCGAGGGTGGGGCAGGTCGCGACGCGGTGGCGGTTGAGGGCGCTGAGCGAGGAGGTCGGGACAAAGCGCGAGAGGCGGGCCTCGTGGGCGCGGACGAGGTCCTCGGCGCCCGCGAGGAGGTCGGGTCGATCGGCGTCGAGCCACCAGTCGGTGCCCATGGCCTTGAAGGCGCGGGGGCTCACGACGCCCTCGAGCGCCGCACGACGACGACGCGGCGCTGGGGGCGGGGCGCGGCGACGAGGCCGGGGACCGGCGCGGCGTTGGCGGCGGCGGCGGCGGCTGCAGGGGCGGCGAGCGAGACGGCCTTGGGCGCGCCGTCGACCTCGGCGACCACCAGGAAGGCCCCGCCGAGGGTCAGCGCCGAGAGCGCGAGGACCCACAGGTCCACGAGCAGGCGACGGGTCGCGCCCGGCTTGCGGGGGGAGGGCGCGCCGCCATTGGCTGCGCGGCCGGCGCGAGGCGGGCGTGGCTCAGTCATCGTCGTCATCATCGTGGTGCTTGCGGCCCCGGCCCCCGTGCTCGCGCCGCTCGTGGTCGTCGTCGTCGTCACCGCGTCGGCCACCCGCAGCGGGCGCGTCGACATAGACGATCTCGGGGGCGGCCCCGTCGGGGGAGGCCGGCAGAGGCAGGGGCTGGCTCGGGGCGAGCGGCGCGGTGAGGGCGCCGGGGGCGGCCTCGGCGATGACCTCGGGGGCCGGGTCGGAGCCGCCGAACAGGCCGCCGGTGGTGCCGACGATGACGATCAGGGCGACCGCGACGGCGAGGCCGGCGATCGCGTAGGCGAGGGCGATCTGACGATTCATGGTGCGTGTCCTCCGCGTTGAAGTCAGACGGAAGCTACGCCCCGAACATGGGAGGATGATGAGAGCCGCCTTAGGAGTCTCGAAGAGAGGCGGCGCCGCGATCTCGCCCGGGCGGCGCGTCTCTGCCGACGGCCCCGGTCAGGCGCCGGGCGTCGTGCGCGGCGGTGCGAGGGCGCGCACGCTGAGGGTGACGCGCAGGCCGCCGCCGGGGGCGGTGTCGAGCACGCAGTCGCCGCCGTGGCGCCGGGCGACCTCGCGGGCGATGGGCAGGCCGAGCCCGAGGCCGCCGCGATCGCGGTGGCGGGCGTCCGCGCCGCGCGTGAAGCGGTCGAACAACGCCTCGCGCTCGCCGGTGGGCACTCCGGGGCCGGCGTCGTCGACGGTGAAGAAGGCGCACCCGTCGGCCTCGCCGATGCGCACGGCGATCGTGCTGCCTGGCGCGTGCCGGGCGGCGTTGCGCAGCAGGTTCGCGAGCGCGACCTCGAGCAGGGCGCGGTGGCCGTCGAGCTCCGGGTCGGTGGTCACCTCGAGCTGCGCGCTGGCGCCGGCCGCGAGCAGGCTCCTGGCCTCGTGATCGAGGGCGGCGGTCGCCAGCTCCGCGGCCCGTAGGCGCTCGCGGCCCTGGTCGACCTGGCCGGCGTCGATCCGCGCGAGGGCGGTCAGCCCCTCGACGAGCTGTCGCAGCCGCGAGACCTCCTCGCGGGTCGACACCAACGTCTCGCGGTACGCGTCGGCGGTGCGCGGCGCGCGCAGCGCCACGTCGAGCTCGCCGAGCATGGTGGTGACGGGCGTGCGCAGCTCATGGGCGGCCTCGGCCGTGAAGCGGCTCTGGGCGCGGTGGGCGGCCTCGAGCCGCGCGAGCAGGTCGTTGGTGGCGACGAGCAGGGCGCGGACCTCGATGGGCCCTACCTCGGTGAGGCGCTTGCCCTCGCCGAGCGCCAGGACGCGGGTGACCTCGTCGCGCGCCTGATCGAGCGGGCGGAAGGCGCGGCGCACGACCTGGACCTGGATGAAGGTCGCGATCAGCGCGGCGAGCGCGGCGAGCAGGGCATAGGCGAGGGCGAAGGGGCCGACGCTCTGGCCGACGGTCACCCTGGGCGCGGCGGCGGCGGCGAGCCCGCGGCCGGCGCCAGCGCCGTGCTCGACCTCGAAGGGGAGCAGCACGAGGCGCCGCTCGCCGACATCGACGAAGAGCGGCCGCTCCGCGCGGACGGCGCGCGCGATCGCCGCATCGGGGACGCGGCCGTCCCCGGCGCGCACCAGCCACGCCTCGACCGGCGAGTGGCTGTGCTCGACCTCTACGTCGGCGGCCACGTCCGGGTGCGCGCGGCCGTGGGCGGCGGCGAGCAGCGCCTGATCGAGCCCGTCGACCTGGCGCGTGTGCAGCACGATGGCCGTCGCGGCGCCCACGAGCACGAGGGTCGAGATCAGCAGCGTGGCGCCGCTCGTCGCGACCCGCCGGGCGACCGAGGCGCTCACCGGGCGCGGTCCTCGAGCACGTAGCCGGCGCCGCGCACGGTGTGGAGCAGCGGCTGCGGGAAGCCCTTGTCGATCTTGGCTCGGAGGTAGCTCACGTACACATCGACCACGTTGGTGCGGGGGTCGTGGGTGGTCGCCCAGACCGCGTCGAGCAGGCGTGTGCGCGACAGCACGCGCCCGGCGTTCTCCGCGAAGTAGCGCAGCAGCGCGAACTCCTGCGCGGTCAGCGTCAGCTCGGCGCCGGCCCGGGTCACGCGGTGGGCCTCGACGTCGACCACCAGATCGCCGACCTCGAGCCGCTCCGCGCCCACCCCGCGCCGCGTCACCGCCGCGATGCGCGCGAGCAGCTCCTCGAACTCGAAGGGCTTCACGAGGTAGTCGTCGGCCCCGCTGTACAGGCCCTCGACGCGCTCTTCGACGCGGTCGCGCGCGGTCAGGCAGATGGCCGGCGTGCGGTCGCGCGCGCGGCGCAGCTCGCGCACCACCGCGAGCCCGTCCCCATCGGGCAGCATGCGGTCGACGAGCAGCAGGTCGTAGCGCTCGACCCGCACCGCGAGCCGCGCGGCGGCGAGGTCGGCGACCACGTCCACCCGGTGCCCCTCCTCGTCGAGTCCGCGCAGGAGGAAGCCCGCGATCTTCGGTTCGTCCTCAACCACCAGGATGCGCATCCCTGCCTCCCCCGGAGCGCCGGCACCGTGCCCGGCGCGCGCCGGAGTCTAGCGCGTTTGCGGGCGGGCCGTCGCCGATTCCGGCCGAAGCAGAATGCTGCAGCGCACCCCGACAAAGGGCAATGTGTTGTCATTAATGATGATTGGAGATGCGGCGCTGCAGCATCACGCCGTCCAGGCTCGATCGCGCCGCCTCCCGCACCCGCTCGCGCGCCTTGCGCTACAGCCCCGAGATGATGCGGAAGTACACGCCCTTGCCGCTGCCGTCGTGGTCCGAGCCCTCCCACAGGGCCATCACGTTGGTGCTGCTCAGGGGCACCAGCGCGGGGCTCTCCTGGGTCCCCGACCAGCTGCGGTTGGCGACCACCCGCGGCCCGTTCGACAGCCCGAGGCTCGTCAGCTTGCGCACCTGCACCGCGAAGCGGTCGGAGTCGACCCCCTCGGAGTCCCAGGCCACCGCGATGTCCCCGGTCGCCAGGTACGCCACGGCCGGGTTGCGCTGCTCGCCGGCCTTGACCGCGTTCACCAGCACCTCGGCGCCGAGCTTCGCGAGGCTCGTGTAGACCATCACCTGGCAGTACACGCCGAGCGATCCCTGCGCGTCCTGCCCAAACGAACTCCAGCACACCGTCATCCGGTCGCCGCCGCCCGCGACGGCCACGCTCGGCCCGGTCTGGTCGAGGTCGACCTGGGTGTTGACCCGCACCTCGTCGCCGCTCGGCACCCCGTTCGCGTCGAGCTTGCGCAGGTAGATCCCGTACCCCGAGCCGTCCTGCTCCGCCGACTGCCACGCGACCACCGCCGCGCCGTCAGGCCCGAACGCCACCGCCGGGAAGTCCTGCAGGCCGCTCGTCTCGACGTTCGCCAGGAGCTCGCCGCCGAGGGGCGTCCCGTCGACGTCGAAGGCGCGCACGTAGACGTCGCCGATCGAGCCCCCTGCGGCGTTCTGGCCGCCCCACGCGACCACCGTGGTCCCGTCGGACGCCGCCGACGCCACCGCCGGGTTGCGCTGAAAGCCCGCCGTCGTGACGTTGACCGCCACCTCGTCGCTCGCCGGGCTCGCCGCGCCGTCGAAGAAGCGCAGGTAGATCCCCTCGGAGCTCCCGTCCTGCTCGGCGGACTGCCACGCCACCGCGAAGTGCCCGCCCCCCGCCGACACCGCCGGCAGCAGCTGCGCCCCGGCCTCGGTCTCGTTCACCTGGAGCTCGGGGCCGACGCTCGGCCCGGTCGGGTTCACGAGCCGCGCGAGGATCTCCCCCTCGGGCTTGCCGTACACCGGCGACTCGTAGACCGCGAGCACCATCCCGTTGCCCCCGCGCGCCCCCTGAACCGCCTTCTGCCCGCCCTCGGTCGTCGCGTTGAGCTGCCACTCGATGCGCCCGACCGACGACGTCCCGTCCGACAGGTAGCGCCGGGTCCACACCCGCCCGAGGTTGTCGATGAAGGCCACCACGAACTCGTCGGTCTCGAGCACCGCCACCGTCGGGTAGTACTGGCTCCCGGCGGTGTTCGTGTTGACGTCCATCACGCCGCCCCGAGGCGACCCGTTGGCCGCGTAGAGGCGCGCCTTCACGCTCCAGCCGTCGCTGTCGCCGTGCTGGTCGTCGAAGGCGATGACGACGCCGTTGTCCGAGAAGCGGTCGACGTCGCCGAGCCGCTGATCCCCGTTGGTCGCCGAGTTCACGCGGATCGGCGCCGCGTCGAGCGCGTTGCCCGCCCCGTCGTAGCGCCGGAAGTACACCCCGCGCCCGCTCCCGTCGGGGCCCGCGGAGTCCCACGCGACCACGAACTTCGAGTCGCTCATGCCGACGATCCGCACCGCCTGGATGGTCTCGCCCGCGCCCGCCGTATACACGGTCCACGGGTTCGAGCTGCCCGCCGCCGGCGCCCCGGTCGCCTGGTAGCGGCGCACCTGGATCGCCGTCTGGCCCGTGGCGACCCACGCGACCAGGAAGGTCCCGCTGCCGTCGGTCGTCACCCGCGCGTCCCACATCACGCCGTTGATCTCGGTGTGGTCCACCAGCGTCACCGGGGTCCCCACGCTCATCAGGCCGGTCGCCGGGAAGAAGCGGATCTTCTTCGAGGTCGCCTGCGAGGCCGCGCTGGCCGGGTCGTCAACGAACGGGATGAGCCAGTTGCTCCGCGCGGTGATGGTCCCGGTCCGGGTCAGGTCCTCGGACACGACGAAGCCGAAGTCGCCGCCGAGGGCCAGCGTGATCATCCGGGTCGGGTTGATGGTGACGTAGGCGGAGCCGCTGCACGCGGTGATCTGCAGGTTCGCGTCGATCATGTGGTTCGACACCTTGCGCGTCCCCGCGAAGTCGAACGCGTCGCCGTCGACCCAGCCGTTGTAGGTCGAGTAGCACTGCCCGGCGCTGCCGCAGCCGCAGCAGCTGCCGTAGCTGCACCCCGCCGTCGGCGAGTTGTTCCAGTACGGCACCCCGAAGTCACCGCCGGGGCGCACCGCCATGCGCGTGTGCCACTCGGTCGGCCGCCCGCTGCTGGCCAGCACCATCTCCTCGTTCTCACGGCTCCCGCGCGCGTCGCTCAGGCGCAGCGCCACCTGCGGCGCGTCGGCCCGCCACCACTGGGTCGCGTAGCGGCCGAACCCGAGCGGCACGATCGACGGCGTCTGGCTCGCCGCCCAGCTCGCGTTGAGCTGCTCCTCGACGCAGGCGTCGCCGCTGCCGACGCAGTAGCCGTTCGAGCAGGTGTCCACGAGGGTGCAGCTGTCGCCGTCGTCGCACGGCGTCCCGGGGTCCGCCGGCGACTTGGAGCAGCGCCCGAGGTCGGAGTCGCAGTACGCCGTGTTGCAGTCGTCGCCCACCTCGGCGGCGCAGTCGCGCTCGGTGCCGCCGGCGCAGCTCCCCGCCCCGTCGCAGCTCGCCTCGACGACGCAGAAGTCTCCGCTGTCGCAAGGCGCCCCGGACGGCCTCGGCTCGCTGTCGCAGGTGTGGTCGTTGGCCCCGAGGCTCACGCACACCCCGGCGTTACATGCGTCCCCCTCGCCCGAGCAGTCTACCGCCGAGCCCGGCAGGCACACCCCGTTGGCGCTGCAGCCGTCGCCCACCGTGCAGCCGTTGCCGTCGCTGCACGCGCTGCCGGGCGTCTTCGGCGCCGCGAGGCACCGGTCCTCGAGCTCGTCGCAGGAGCCGATGAGGCAGCTGTTCGCCCCGGTCGTGCACGGGTCGGCACCGCCGACGCAGCCCCCAGCGCCGTTACAGCGGTCGCCACCGGTGCAGAACGAGCCGTCCTCGCACGCGGCGGTCTCGCCGGCGAAGCCGCCCGCGACGCAGAAGCCCAGCTCGCAGCGGTCCCCGGTGGTGCAGGCGTTGCCGTCGTCGCACGCGATGTCGCTCGCCAGCACGAAGTCGCAGCCGCCGCCGGCCTGGCACGTCGGCGTCTTGCACGCGTCGCCGGTGTCGCAGTCGTCGCCGACCGGGAGCTGCATTCCGGAGGTGTTGCTCGACAGCGTCGTCGTCCCGTCGCTCGCCGCCGCGCGGCACGCCGCCAGGTCGCAGTCGTGGAGCCCGCTGATGGTCGCGCTGCCGGTGGTCTCGGCGCCGCCGTTGAGCGCCCAATAGAAGGTGTAGCTGATCGCCCCGGCGAAGTGCTGGGCCGGCTCGACGAAGTCGCAGCGCACCGCCCCGCTCGCCCCGTCGGGGGCCGCGACCTGGACGATCGGCGCGCTAGGCGCCGGGGGCACGATGGTCGCCGCCGGGCTCGTCACCGGGGCGCCCAGCTCGCTGCCGTTCTTCGGCGTGACCTGGCAGGCGACCTTGTCGCCGGTGTCGAGGGTGTCGGGGGTGAGCTTGGCGCCGCTCTCGCCGGGGATGAGGATCAGCGTGGCGCCGTCGACCTCGAACCAGGCGTAGGCGACCTCGAGGGCGTCCCCGTCCGGGTCGCTCCACCCCTCGGGGATGCAGGTGAGCTCGCCGAAGGCGCTCACCTCGGTCTTGTCGAGGGCCGCGCCGAGCAGCGTCGGCAGCGCGTTGCCGATGGTCAGGCTGGTCTTCGAGGCCTCGAGCGCGCTCGTCGCCCCCTGGCCGTCGTCGGCGACCGCCGCGCAGGTGACCGAGTCCCCCTTGGCGAAGGACGCGCCGGTCAGGTCCTGGCCCGTCTGCCCGGCGACCTCGACCCCGCCGACGTACCAGACGTAGCTGAGCGTGACGCCGTCGCCGTCGGCGTCGCTGGTGCCGCTGACCTGGCAGCGCAGGACCGCGTTCTCGTTCGGGGCCGCGCCGCCGACCGGGATGACCGCGACGTTGTCGATGGCCGGGGGGGCGTTGCCGAGCACGACCTCGGCGCTGGTCGCCGGCGCGGACGAGGTCTGACCGTCCCTGGCCGTCAGCCGGCAGCGGACCGCCGCGCCGCGCCGCCCGTAGACCCCCGATCCGTTGACCAGGTCCCTGGGCGTGACGTGCGAGACGGTCACGCCGGCGTTCTCGAAGCCGTCGAGGAGCCACGCCACCTCGTAGGTCAGCGAGTCCCCGTCGGGGTCGGTCGACGGGGCGCCGAGGCTGCAGGTGAGCTCGGTCAGCGCGTCGGCGGCGGCCGGCGTCAGGGCGACCTCGGGGGCCGTGGGCGGCGCGTTCAGGATGGGGACGCTGCCCGACGAGACCGCGGGGCCGTCGTCGTCGCCGTCGCTCGGGGTGTAGACGCAGTGGATGTCCATGCCCTTGTCGGTCGCCGAGGCCGGGAGGGTGCAGGCGCCGTCGCCCGGGAGCGGGCTCGCGCCGTCGAGGAAGGCGCAGCGGTCATCAGCCGCGTCGCCGTCGGGGTCCTGCCAGCCGGTGCACAGACACGAGATGTCCTTGGTCGTGTTGGCGGCGGTCGGGAAGATCGACGCCGACTGGCAGCTCGGCGGGCTGTTGCCGATCGTCACCGTGGCGGTCGCCTCGAGGCCGTCGCCGAAGCCGTCGTGGGCGGTGACGCGCACCTCCCAGGCCTCGCCCTTCTTCGTCTGCGCCGCCGCCACGGTGGCCTGGGTGACGTTGGCGAAGGCGCCGTCCTTGAACCAACGGTAGCTGTAGGTCAGGGCGGTTGACGCGCGGTTCGGGTCGACCGCGTCGCGGCTGATAGAGGCCACCAGGTCATCGCTCGTCACCGGCGAGGCGGGGCTGATCGTCACCTCGGCCGCGCCGGGCGCCTGGTTGACGGTGATCGTGACCCGCGCCGTCCCGACCTTGCCGCCGCTGTCGGTCGCGCCGAGGGTGATGACGTGGGTGCCCGCGGCGAGCCCGGCCGCGTCGACCGTGGTCCCGCCGAGGCTGTTGGCCCGCCCCTCGAAGATGGGCGCGGCGCGCTGGCTGCTGGTCCACACGACCTGCAGCGCGTCGGGGGCGTCGCTGTCGTCGCTCACCGAGCCGGTCAGGGTGAGCGCCTCGCCGGCGGCCACGACGGCGCCGTCGGCGGGCAGCTCGATGCTGACGACCGGCGCGGCGTTGGTGGCGTTGACCGAGGTGTCGCTGTCGTTCGTGCCGTTGGAGCCGGTGTCGCCGCCGCTGCAGGCGGCGACCGCGAGGCTCAGGAGGACGGCAACGAACGATGAGGTAGCGCGGTAGTGGCGCATTCCAGCACTCCTGGTGATCGCTCTGTTGCTGCGATGTCGAGGTGGCGGTGACCGCGGCGCGGGTACCGCGTTGCAGCATACGCAGCCGAGCCGCCGGGAGCAACGGCGCCGCCGCGCCGCAGGTGACCGGGCGGGTCGCGGAGGTGGGCTCGGTTCAAGGCTCGGCCGGAGGGCCCCAGCGCCCCTCGACGCGCTCGCGCAGCGCGCCCGGCGGCGCGTCGAGGGCGCCGACGTCCCAGCGCCGGACCACGGCGTCCCAGCCGGCCGACCACAGCTCGCCGCGCTGTCCGAAGGCGACCAGCGCAGCGCGCTCGCGGTGGCCGCGCAGCTCGCTCAGCAGCGCGAGCTCGGGCGACCACACGCGGACCGTCCCGTCGCGGTGGCCCGTCGCGATCCGCCCGCGCCGATCGACCGCGGCGTCGTCCAGCGCCCCGCGAAACCCCGCCGTCGCCAGCAGCGCCCCGTCGGGGGCTCGCCGCTCGAGGCGCTCGTCCGCGCCGACGAAGAGGGTGCCCTCGGTCCCCGGGGCGACGACCCGCGCCCACGGGACGACGAAGGCCGTGTGGCCGGCGCCGGCGCGCAGGACCGTCACGGCCCCCGCGCTGTCGAGCGCGGCGGCCCAGGCGCGGTCCGGCGACGCCGCGAGGTCCACCGCCCCCCCCGACAGCGGGGGCAGCGGGTGCGCCACGCCGCCCTTCATCCAGGTGACCCCGGCGCCATAGGACACCCCGTAGAGCGAGTCGTCGGCCATCACCGCGACGCGGGCGAAGGAGCCGGGGATCGGCACGTCCGGCCGCCGCGTCCCTGCGGCGACGTCGAGCGCCATCAGGTGCCCGCGGCCGAGGCGCTCGCCCACCGCGACCCGCGCGACGGGCAGGTAGCCTGCGGTCTTCACCACCTGTCCCGGGTCGCAGGCGCGCTGGCGGACCCGGCCGCTCGGGTCGTACAGCGTCAGGCAGCCGGCGCCGTCGCCGACCACGAGCTCGCCGTCGTCTCCGACCGCGAGCGCGCTCACCCCGCCCACCGCGATGATCCGGGCGGCGCGCGGCGCGGGGAGCGCCCAGCGGCGCGCGCGGCGCCCGTCGCTGGTCCACAGCGCGCCGCCGTCGGCGCCGAGCAGCACGCGCTCGCTCGCCGGCAGGCGCTCGGGCGCGCCGGCCCCGATCTGCCAGAGCCACAGCGCGTTGTCGGTCACCACCAGCGCGCTCTCGCCGACCCGATCGAGGCCGCCGATGGGGCCGTCGTCCAGCGCCGCCGGCTGGGTCTCCGCCGCGCCCGCCGCGCCCGCCCGCCACACCCGACCGGCGCGCGAGCCGACGAGGAGGCCACCGTCCGGGGCGAAGGCGAAGGCGGTGGCCCAGTCGTCGGGCCTCAGACCCAGCTCGAGCCGGGTCGGCGGGCCGCCGAGCGCGCCCCACAGCACCGGCCCCCCGGGGCAGGCGACGACGAGCCTGCTCCCGCCTGGGTCGGCGGCCACCGCAGTCGGGACCGCGCCCGGGCACCAGTCGTTGACCTCGAAGGCCGGCGGGTCACCGCGCCCGACGTAGAGGTGCTCGGCGCCTCGGATCACGGCGACCGCGGGCCCGAAGCGGCGCGGGTGGCCCCGGGTCTCGAAGCTCGCCGCGAGGAGCGTCGCCCCGTCGCCGAGGGCCAGCACGTCCACCGGGTAGGCCCGCGCGTCGCGCGGCTCGAGGGGGCCGGCGACGACCCAGGCGTCCGTCACCGCGACGCCGCCCACCGTGCCGACGGCGCGCCGCCAGCGCGCCGTGAGCGCCGGGAAGTCGTAGACCGTCAGCGTCGCGCCGTCGCGGCAGGCCAGCGCCGCCCCGTCCGGGCTCAGCGCCAGCCCGTCGCAGCCGGCGGGCAGATCGAGGGTGTGGGTCAGCCGGGGGAGGGCGCCCGCCAGGGTCGCGGCCAGCGCTCCTCGCGCCTTTGGGTTGTCGGCCAGATCCAGCGCGTCGAGGGCGAGCTGCGCCGCGCCCACCCGCTCGCCCGCCACCGCCCGCCCCGCCGCCAGCTCGCCGAGGAGGCCCGCGCGCTGGGCGTCCTCGCGATCCTGGCCGCGGGCGACCGCGAGCGCGAGCGCGACGAGGCCGACGGCCGCGATCGCCAGCGGGAGTCGCCAGCGCCGGACGAAGCGCCGAGCGTGGTCGAGGAGCGAGTAGGGGTGGGCCGCGACGAGGCGCCCGTCGAGGAAGCTCCCGAGGTCCTGGGCGAGCTCCTCGCCGCTCGGGTAGCGGTCGTCGGCCCGCCACGCGAGGCAGCGGCGCGTGATGGCGGCGAGCTCGGCGGGGGCCGCGGCGAGGGCGGAGAGGTCGGGTGGCCCGCTCGCGAGCTCGGCGAGGGCGCTGTCGCCGCGCCCGTCGACGAGGCGGCGTCCGGTCAGGAGCTCGAACAGGATGGCCCCGAGGCTCCAGACGTCGGTGCGCGCGTCGACCGGGGCGTCCACGAGGCCCGCCTGCTCGGGGCTCATGTAGGCGGGGGTGCCGGCCGGGGCGCGGTGGGGGGCGGGGGCATCGCCGCCGCCGCCGGGCGCGTCGCGGGCGAGCCCCCAGTCGAGGACCTGGGCCTCGCCGTGCTCGCCGAACATCACGTTGGCGGGCTTGAGGTCGCCGTGGACGACCCCGCGCTGGTGGGCGTACGCGACCGCCTCGGCGATGGCGTCGAGGCGGCGCACCAGCCCGAGGCGCGCGGCGGCGTCGCGGGCGTCGGCGAGCATGGCCTCGAGGGTCCGCCCGCGCACGACCCGCATGGCCACCCAGGGCGCGCCCTCAGCGTCGGTGCCAGCGTCGTAGACCGGGACGACGCCGGGGTGCTCGAGGGCGGCGCCGACCCGGGCCTCGCGCAGGAGGCGGGCGGCGGCGTCGGGAGAGGCGCCCGGGCGGACGCGCTTGAGGGCGACGTCGCGGTCGAGGATCGGGTCGTGGGCCATCACCACGCGCCCCATCCCCCCCTGGCCGAGGAGCGGGCCGGGTCGGTAGCGCAGCTCCGCGGGCGGCGCGGGCGGGTCGGCGCTCTCGGCTCCCGGCGCCGGGTCGGGGAGCGACCACCCGGCGCCGCTCTCGTCCCACGGTGGGCCGGCGTCCTCCGCGGGCATCAGGTGCGGTCCTCGATCACGTCCGCGGGGCGCAGCCGCAGCTCGATGTTGCCGGTGCCGTCGGTGTAGACGAGGTGCGGGGGCAGCCCGGCCTCGCGCAGGCGGTGGCGCAGGCGGCCGACGGCCATGTCCCAGCGGCCGCGCAGCAGGGCGCGATCGGTGTCGGCGTCCCACAGCTCGGCGGCGACCACGTCCCACGCCACCGGCTGGCCGAGCAAAGCGAGCTCGCTCAGGAGCCGCGCGCCGACCCCGCGCACGGTCGCCCGCGGCTGCCCGTCCTGGTGGACGTGGACCACGTCGTAGAACAGCTCGAGGGTCAGCGGCGGGTGACGGTCGAGGGACGCCGTCTCCGTCGCCATCAGCTGCGACACCGGCAGCGCGAAGAACGCGAAGGTCACCCCGGCGACGTCGACGGTGTCGCCCGCGGCGACCGGGCGGGCGGGGGTCCTGCTGCACTGCAACATAAAGCGCGCCCCCTCGCTCCAGACGACCGTGGCGCCGGCCTGGGGGGCGCCGAGGAGTCGTGGCGGGGGGCCGGGGAGCAAGGTCGCGACCGGGGGCAGCGGCATGTCGGGCAGGCCCGGCGCGCGGACCGCCAGGACGGCGTCGGGGAGGATCACCTCGCGGCAGTGCAGCGAGACCCCCTCGGCGAGGTCGAGCTCGAGGCCCGGCTCGAGCACGACCTGGGTCCGCGGCTCGCCGCCGATGGTGAAGCGTCGGCGCAGCGCCAGCAGCACCAGCTCGCCGCCGCGCAGGCTGACCATGGCGTGGGCTTCGGAGACGCGTGGGTCGGCGACCTGCAAGGCCGCGCCGGGCAGCCGCCCGATGAGGTCCCCGGGCCCGAGCTCCACGCGGCGCGCGGACCCCGGCTGGGCGTCGTGGATGAGGGTGAAACTCGCGCTTGGTAGCATTCCACGGGAGTTTCCTGCCCCCGGGCGCGTGCGTCAACGGTGAGGTTGGGGGGCGCGGGCCGCCGGGGGCGGATCCCACACCGATCTTACAACCCCGGCTCGGGCCTTGAAGGCGCCCGCCGGCCCACCCACCCTGGACATCGGTCCCCGGGGCGAGCGCGTGCGTCGTTGCCCCGCGCGGACCTCGTGCGGGCGGGTGGCGTGCCTCCTCCGGCCGACCCCCACCTTCGATCCAGCGAGCAGCCGACATGCACGAGAACCCCGTCCAGCAGACGCGCGAGACGACCACGTCCACGAAGCCCGGCGGCGAGAAGTCGACCGGCGGCGGCGGGCTGAAGCAGCAGCTCCGCACGATGTCGTTCGTCGAGGGGGAGACCGCCCTGGCCCCGGTCCAGCTGATGGAGATGGGGTACGGGGCCAACTACGGCGGCTACGGGATGGGCATCGAGCTCCCGGGCAAGCAGGGGGGCAAGCGGCAGCAGAAGAACAACGCCTTCGAGAACCTGCTCGAGGGGAAGAACCGCGACGGGACCATCGCCGACATCTACGGCAAGTACGACGTCGGCACCGGGACGACGCTGACCGAGCTGTGGTCGATGGTCCAGGGGGTGGTGCAGGGCACGCTGCCGGAGGGGGCCAAGCACTTCGCGGAGGTGACCGGCATCCTCAACGTCCTCGGCGTCCTCGGGTTCGGCGCCAAGCTCGCCTTCGAGGTCGGCAAGCAGGAGGGCGGAAAGACCACGGTCAAGGGCAAGATCGACTTCGCCAACTCGATGGCGCTCGGGCCGGCGGCGCTGCAGGCGTTTGGCGCCAAGATCAAGGGCACCTTCGGCGGGGCGTACGACGTGACCGCGGTGGGCGACGACGCCAACGAGTGCTTCAAGCTGATGCAGCTCGGGGTGCGGGCGGCGATGCGGGCCGACGCGAACGTGCTCATCACCGCTGACGAGGCCGAGAAGCTGGCGGCGCTGCGGGCGGGCAAGGAGGAGCAGTCGGGGGTGCTGCTCGGCGCCCTGCGGTGGACGTGGCGCAAGCTCCGGAGCGCCGCGACGGCCATATTGGCGCCGGACGACCACGCGGAGTACCGGATGTCGCAGCTCCTCGATCTGATGTGGAACGGGGACGCCGGCGAGAGCTACGACGTGCGCGCCGCGGAGGCGGTCGCGGGGATGGACGAACAGGACACGGTGAGCGTGACGAAGAGCCAGGCGGGCAAGGTCGGCGCCGAGGGGAGCGTGCTCGGCAGCGAGGCGAGCGCCGAGGCGGGCGTGACCGGCGCGACGGTGACGACGCTGACCAAGGACGACGCGCTGACCGGCGGCACCCAGACCAAGCACAAGGTGTTCAAGGCGGAGGCCGGGCTCGATCTCTCGAAGCTCGCGGGGTTGAAGGGCAAGGTCGCCTACGAGCGGGAGTTCGGCGCGGTCCCGGCCCACGGGGAGCTCGAGGCCGAGTTCGAGGGCGGGGTCGGCAACCTCGGGGCGCTTGCCGTCGGCATCGGCGCGAGCCTCTTCAAGGCCGTCTTCCCGCTCGTGGCCCCGAAGAAGGACAACGACGGGGGGCTCGACGGCTTCGGACAGGGGGTCTTCGTCCACGCGATGACGCTGGCCGCGATCGGCGTGCAGCAGGCGCAGGAGAAGGCGGCCGCCGCGCACGCTCATGGCGGCGGAGCGCACGGGGGCGGCCACGCGCACCCGGCGGAGGTGTCCTTCGCGGTGAAGTGGGCGCACAGCCCGTGGAAGTACGAGGGGTGCGAGGTGAAGCTGGTCAAGCCGCTGGCCAAGGCGGAGCTGCTGGGTTCGGAGCTCGAGGCGAAGGCGGGCACGAAGTACGAGTTCGAGGCGCCGGGGGCGGAACATGGCAAGCACTGAGCTGGCGGGCGCGGTCGGGCGCTGCCCGCTGTGCGGGGCGGAGCTGGCGGCGCGGGCGGAGGTCGGGCGGCGCGGGGAGACGGTCATCGCGGCCCGCTGCCCGGAGGAAGGGGCGTTCGTGCTCGAGGGGGACCTCGTGGCGGCGCTCCCGGGGCTCGCACCCGAGCGCGTCGCGGCGACGCGCGACTATCTGCGCGCGCTGCGGCTGGTGACCGACGAGCCGCAGTCGCTGAGCCTCGCCCTGGTCGCGTGCCTGTAGGGTGCCGGCGCACGGGCGCACGAAATCGCGCGCTCGAGTGCGGCGTTGGAGCGCGTCTCGCGCTATGAGATCACGGCTCGGTGACGCTGGGTCGCGCCGGGTCCATCCAGCCAGGAGGACGTCAGTGAACGGTCGGGTCGTGCTCGTGTGCTCGTTCGTGTTCGGTTCGCTCGGGGTCGTCGGAGGCGCGGCGCGCGCGGACCTGCCGGACATCCCCGACGCGCTCGTCGAGGGCGTGTGCGGGGTGGCCAAGGCGCAGGACGCCTGCCCCGAGTGCAAGTGTGAGCCGCTGACGTCGACCTCGCCGACGCCGGAAGCGGAGTCGTCGGACATCCGCTACGCCATCGCGCTGCGCGTCTTCGGGACCGACGCGCAGGGCCGCGAGATCGAGAACGCGCACGTCGCGCTCGGGGCCGCGGAGGGGCTGGTCCACGCCGGGCGGGTGGTGGCGCAGACCCAGGACAACCAGAACGGCATAGACGCTCAGGTCGTGGCCTCGGGGGAGGGGCAGCGCCACGACTTCTGCCCCGGCGCGTGCGAGCACGACGCGGTCGGGCTCGTCCACTTCTTCACGCTCAGCACGATGTGGACCAACCAGGACATCGCGGGCGACCGCTTCATCACCCGGGAGACCGACGTGGTGGTCGCCTGCTTCGCGCCCGACGGCCGCGACAGGGCGGCGTGCTACGGGGTGCCGGTGGCGGGCTCGGAGGAGGTCACGACGGTCCCGGGCGGCCCGGGGCAGGGGCCCAAGCCCATCCGCAAGCGGGGCTGGAAGCGGACGTGGAAGATCGCCGACAAGGGCGGCGTCCACCTCGCCCTCGGCGCGGTCGAGGGCAAGGGCGAGGGGATCCCGGCGAAGAAGAAGGCCACCAAGGTCTGGATGACCCAGCTCCCGACGTTCGGCGGCGCCACGGTCGCTCCTCGCTGACCCGTCTCGCCACCGCCTGGCCCGCTTCGCGTTGGCCAGGCGGGCCTTTCGGGGCGCGAAACGGTGTCGTATCGGTCGGGCCACGGCGGTCTCCGCACTCAGCCGGGCGTCGGCGGGCGGTGCGGCGGCGGACAGGGCGCGAAGGTCGCCGTGCGGCGGCGGGAGGCCAACCACCGGCCGCCGTCGGGCGCGAGCCGGCTCACTCGAAGTGCTTGGCGGCCGCTTCGATGTCGTCGACCTCGGTGTGCATCCACCTCGTCAAGAGCGGCGACAGCGCGAAGAGCACGACGGCGGCGATGCCGGCGGCGATGGCGATGGTGTAGAAGACGTCGCCGTAGGTGTTCAGCGTCTCCGACGGCGGGGGGATGAGGCCCTCCTCGGCGCCTTCGCCGCCGACGCCGGTGAGGGTGGCGATGAGGCTCGCGAACTTGCTCGAGAAGGCCGTCGCCAAGAACCAGGCGCCCATGACGGTGCTCACCATGCGCTGCGGGGAGAGCCGGGTCACCATCGACAGGCCGACCGGCGACAGACACAGCTCCCCCGTGGTCTGCAGCAGGTAGCCCACGAGGAGCCAGCTCACGCCGACCATGCCGCGCTCGTTGGCGACCTGCGCGCCGTACCAGTACGCGAGAAAGCCGAGCCCGAGCTGCAGCAGCCCGAGCGAGAACTTCACCGGCGTGCTCGGCTCCCACCCCCGCGCGGCGAGCCACCCCCAGAGCGCGGTGAACAGGAGCCCGAAGATCAGGATGAACATCGGGTTGGCGGCCTGGAACTCCGACGCCGGGATCTCGCCGCCGCCGAGGCCCATGCCGACCTGCTCGGCGTCGACGCGCCAGGCGAACACCTGGGCCGAGTCCGGCGCGCCCTCGGCCAGCGCCGCCTCGCGCAGGTCCGACAGCTGGTCCATCGAGAACGCCTGGCCCCCCTGCTGGTAGCCGAGCTGCTCCTGGCTCAGCAGCGGGAGGTCGGCGAGCGCCGGGTCGGTCACCTTCTGAGCGACCCGCATCTGGATCGTCGTCCCGACGTCGTCTTGCGTCACCGCGCGCAGCTCGACCACGCGATCCACGTTGCGGTCGGTGAAGTTGTTCACGCTGGTGCCGGCCTGCTCGAAGAAGGTCCAGAACAGGAAGCTGAAGAACATCAGGATCACGACGACGAACAGCCGGTGGCGCTCGACGCGCGCGCTCCTGAAGACGGCCTCGTAGAGGATGTAGGCGAGCGCCAGCGCGCCCGTGGCGTAGAGGATGTAGGCCGCGGGCTCGTTCTTCTGCACCAGCAGCGCGAACACCGGGACGCTGACGACGGCGCCGAGGTAGACGAGCACGTCGAGGCGCAGGAGCCCGCCGACCTTCTGGGCGAGGCGCTCGGGCTTGGCCGGCTGGCCGGCCCACTTCGGGATGCCGCCCCGGTTGAGCGCCACGAAGGCGACGAGCGCAGCCGTCAGCAGGGCCGCGCCGAGGATGAGCCGCACCGCGAGCTGCAGCACCGTGTCCTGCCAGAACGGCATCGCGATGGCGGTGGCGAGGGCGGTGGCGAGGATCAGGAGCTGGGTGAGCCGCCGCGGCGCCACGAAGGTCGCCACGCCGATGAGCATCCCGGCGGTCGCGAGCCCGAAGCCGTAGTGCCAGCCGAAGGTCTCGCCGACGTAGCCGCAGACGACCGGGGACATGGCGGCGCCCAGGTTGATCCCCATGTAGAACAGCGTGAAGCCGCCGTCGCGCTTGGGGCTGCCCTTGGGGTAGAGCGTGCCCACGATGGTCGAGATGTTCGGCTTGAAGAAGCCATTGCCGACGATCAGCAGGCCCAACGCCGCGAAGAAGAAGGTCTCGTTCTCGACGGTCATCAACAGGTGGCCGGCGGCCATCAACAGGCCGCCCAGCACCACCGCCCGCCGCGCCCCGAGGACGTAGTCGGCCAGCATCCCGCCGAAGTACGGCGTCATGTACACGAGCGAGGTGTACGCGCCGTAGACCAGGTACGACTTGTTGTCGTTGTACCCGAGGAACCCCTTGGTCATGTAGAAGACCAGGAGCGCCCGCATCCCGTAATACGAGAAGCGCTCCCACATCTCGGCGAAGAAGAGCGTGAAGAGGCCGGCGGGGTGGCCGAACACCGTCCCATCGGGCGGGCGTGCGGTGGGTGCTTGTTCCATCCGAAGACCTCGGAGAACGCCTGCTGGGGCGATCGCGGCACAATGGTGCAATGCAACATCGTGCCTCGGGTGATGGCCGCCGAGGGCTTGGACACAAGCGGCGCGTCCCACGTGGGTACACGACCGCGCGGTCAGCCACAAGCGCCGCGCCCGGTGCCGGTGAGCACCCAGGCGGCGCTCACCGGCGTTTCAGCTGCGTTCGCGCGTCGCGGCGCGCGATCCTCGGACCGCGCGAGCCCTCGCGACGCGTCGGCGATCCGCCCGCGCGACCGCTACTCGGCGCTCGCCTCGGGCTCCGGGTCGGTGAGGACGACGTCCTCGTGCATCCACTTCTTGAGCAGCGGCGCCAGGGCGAACAGCACGACCGCCGCGCCCGCCGCGACGATGCCGATGGTGCCGAAGACGTAGCCGTAGACGCCGACGGTCTCCTGGGGCGGCGGGATGACCTGCGCGGCGCCCTCCTCGGTCACGACGCCGGTCAGCGACGCGATGACGCTGCCGAGCACCTGCGAGAACGCCGTCGCGAGGAACCACGCGCCCATGACCGTGCTGACGATGCGCTTGGGCGACAGGCGCACCACCATCGAGAGCCCGACCGGCGACAAGCACAGCTCGCCCGTCGTGTGCAGGAGATAGCCGAGCAAGAGCCAGCCGAGCCACACCATGCCGCCGTCGCCGGCCTGCTCGGCGCCGTACCAGAAGGCGCCGAAGCCGAGGGCGAGCTGGACGAGGCCGAGGGCGAACTTGACCGGCGTGCTCGGCTCGAGGCCGCGCTTGCCGAGGAAGCCCCACAGCGCCGTGAAGAAGAGCCCGAAGATCACGATGTAGATGGGGTTGGCGGCCTGGAAGACGCTGGCCGGGATCTCCTCGGAGGCCAAGGCGACGCCCATCCCGACGTGCTCGGGGGCGACCTTCCACTCGAAGATGTGCTCCTCCTGGGCCTTCGCGATCGCGGGCGTGATCGCGGGGACGTCCGGCTTGGCGCTGCCCGGGGTGGGCGCCGCGTCCGCGCCCGCCGCGGCGGTGTCCCCAGCGGGCGGGGCGGCCTCGCCGGCGCCCTCTGCGGCCGGCGCCGGGCCCTCCTTGGCGACCTTCCGCAGCTCGGTCAGCTGGTCCATCGTGAAGACCTTGCCGTCCTGCGGGTAGCCGAGCTGCTCGGGGCCCAGCAGCGGCATGTCGGCGTGCGCCGGGTCGTCGTCCTTCGGCAGCACGCGCATCGTGACGGTGGTGCCGACGTCGGCCTGGGTGATGACCCGGCTCTCCGCGACGCGGTCCACGTTGCGGTCGGTGAAGTTGTTCACGCTGCTCCCGGCCTGCTCGAAGAACGACCAGAAGAGCATCGAGAAGAACATCAGGATGAGCACGACATAGAGGCGCTCGCGCTCGACCTTGTCGGAGCGGACGGCCTCGAGCACGAGCGAGCCGAGCGCGATGAACCCGAGGACGACCAGCAGGACGCCGGCGGCGCTGCTGTGCTGCACCAGGATCGCGACGACGGGCACCGCCGCCGCCGAGGTGATGTAGACGGCGTTCTTGGCGGAGACCCACGGCAGCGCGACCGCGGCGAGCCCCACCGCGAGGATGATCCAGCCCTCGACCGAGCCCGGGACGATGATGTTCTGGAACAGCAGCACGACCGCGATGAGGCCGAGGTAGTAGGCGGTCGACTGGGTCTTCATCCCCGGCAGGCCGAGGGCCTCGAGCCGGGCCGGGTCCTTCGGGGCGCCGGCGCCGTCGGGGACGCCGCCGCGGGTGATGGCGATGAACGCGACGATCGCGGCGACGACGAGGGCGACGCCGACGAAGAGGTTGGCGATGAGCTGGTAGCTGTTGTCGGTGACGAGCGCCATGGCGACGGCGCCGCCGATGGCGCCGAGCAGGATGGCCATGCGCGCGAGCCCGCGGGGCGCCACGAAGGTGATGAGGCCAAACATCATGCCGAGGCCGGCGAGGCCGAAGCCGTACTCCCAGCCGTAGGTCTCGCCGATGTAGGCGCACAGCAGCGGCGACATCGCGGCGCCGAGGTTGATGCCCATGTAGAAGATCGTGAAGCCGCCGTCGCGCTTGGTGTTCCCCTCGGGGTAGAGGCCGCCGACGATGGTCGAGATGTTCGGCTTGAAGAAGCCGTTGCCGATGATGAGGAGCCCGAGCGCGAGGTAGAACGGTAGCTCCTCGGGGACCATCAGCACGAACTCGCCGGCCATCATCAGGAGGCCGCCGAGGATGATGGCGCGGCGCGGCCCGAGCAGCCGGTCGGCGAGCATCCCGCCGATGAACGGCGTCGCGTAGACGAGCGCCGTGTAGGCCCCGTAGACGCCGTAGGCGGTGTTGTCGCCGTACCCGAGGAAGCCCTTGGTCATGTAGAAGATGAGCAGGGCTCGCATACCGTAGTACGAGAACCGCTCCCACATCTCAGCGAAAAACAGCGTGTACAGGCCGGCCGGGTGGCCGAACACGGTCGCAGAAGGCGTGGCCGCGCGCGCAGAGGTCATCGCTTGCTCCGAAAGCATCGCAGCGACCGCCCGACAGGGCCTGGCGAGCCGCTGCGCACCTATCGCGGAGTCGGCCCGGCCGGCGGACGAGCGCTCCCGCGTTTGGTGGTCTACACGAGCGGCTCCAGAGTCACAAGTCGTGCGTCGACGACTCCGCCTAAGCGGTCGCCATCACCGGGCGCTGGTGTTTCGGTGTCTTGAACACCGGCTTGTGGCGCGCGTGCTCGATGAAGCGCTTGAGCCCCTTGACCGGGTGGCGGATGGCGCCGATGAGCTCGGCCGTGTCCGCCGCCGTCGAGGCCCAGCGGTGGGGCGCCTTGAAGGTCGCGCGGTTCACCAGCGGCAGCCGCGCGGCCAGCCGCTGCACCTCGTCCTCGCTCATCTGATAGGCGTCGAGCACCTGCTCGAGCTCGCGGTGGGCCGCCTGGCGCGCCTTGAACAGCATCATCTGCACGCGGCTGTACACGTTGACCGCCCCGTCGCCGGTCGTCTCGACGGGCAGGAAGATGCCCTCGGGGTACAGCTCGGTGATGGCGCTCTGGACCCCGTCCGACACCCCCGAGCTCGGCATACACCCGAAGGGCTTGATCGAGATGGTCATGTTGACCTTCGCCCGGGCGACGTTCGAGATGAGCTTGCCCACCTCGAGGAACGCCTCGCCGCCGCGCACGTCGTGGTTGTAGAAGTCGATCGAGATGTCGGCCAGCTCCTGGATGTCCGGCAGCCGGTAGCCGTGCAGCCCGAGCGTGTTGCCGAGCCCCTGAAAGAGCCCGCGCAGCGCGAGATCCGCCCCGCGCAGCATCAGGCGCTTCTTCCACGGGTTCTTGCCGGCGAGGCCCTTGCGCGCGGCGTCATCCTCGCGCAGCGTCTCGCGGTGGAGGGTGTCGCGGTGCGCCTCCCAGACCATGTACTTGATCCACTGGGTCACGGTCTGGACGTCGACCTCGGCCCCCTCGGACTCGAGGAAGCTCTGCATCTTGTAGCTGCCGTCCCCCTCGGTCGTCATCGCCCAGAACTCGCCGAGCAGCGACACCTTGGGCTTGACGCGCAGCCGGTCGAGCTTCACCGCCGCCATCACGCGGCGCGCCTTCACCATCGCCACCAGCAGGTTCGTGCGCTGGTGCAGCGCGTCGTAGATGAGCCCCTTGGCCGCCTCGAGCGCGCGGTCGGTCGCGCCGTCTTCGACCTCGAACGGGCGCAGCCGGTAGCCGATGACGTTGAGCACGTCGCCGATGAACAGCGCCTTGGCGATGGACCAGAAGAACTTCGGGTCGAAGACCAGCCCCTTGGCCTCGCCCTCGTCGTCCCCGCTGGCCTGCTTGATGCCCCCGTTCATCTGGAAGAGCATCACGCGGAAGCCCTCGAAGCCCGCGTCGCGCAAGGCCTTTCGGTACTCCGTCACGTACATCCCGAAGCGGCACGGGCCGCACGAGCCCGACGTCAGGAACACGTACTTGTCGATGATCTCCGCGGTCGCCATCCCGTGGCGGTCGCGCAGCTCGACGAGGTGCTTGACGAGGTTGCCGACGGTGAACCACGTGGGGTTGCACTGCCCGCGGCTGCCGAACTCCTTGCCGTAGCGCAGCGCCGTCTCGTCGGGGCAGGGCAGGGCGTCGACCTTGTAGCCGAGCCCCTTGAGCGCGCCCGCGACGAGGTGGTCCTGGGCCAGCGTCAGCCCGCTCACGAGGATGGTCGTGTGCGCCTTGTCCGCCGTGGTCGGGTCGTCGAAGAGCGGCTCGACGTAGTGAGCGACGGTGTCGTCCGCCGGCAGCCCGAGCCGCGCCCGCTCCTCGGCCTCGAAGGCCGCGAGCGCCGCGTCGATATCCAGGCCGGCGTCGAGGTCAGCGACGTCGCCGCCCGCGGCGCGCTTGCCGAGGGCCGTGAGCGGCACGAAGCTGCCGCGGTTCGGGAAGTGGGTGATGGCCATCACGGAGCTCCTGGCTGGTCGGAGGAGGGTGGGGCGGAGGCGGGTCCCGGCGGAGTGGTCAAACCCATCTGCGGTTTGCGCGCGACGCCTCAGGGGCCGGTCTTCACCACGGAGCACACGGAGGACACGGAGGGAGTCCGGGCGTACCCGAATCCTCTCCGTGTTCTCCGCGCTCTCCGTGGTGAGAATGGTTCATGTAATCAACGGGTTGTTGCGGTTCAGGCGGTCGCGCTGTTGGGCGCCGTCTCGAACCCTTGCGTGGATTCGGGGCGGACCATGCGGTTGGCGATCGCGAGCTTGCCCAGCGAGATCAGCGACCCGCTCGGCTTGGGCTGCGGCAGGAGCGCCCGGTACTTGGCCTCGTAGTCGCCCATCCGCTGGCGCGAGGCGGCGAGCTGCTGGGCGAGCTCGGGCGAGTGGCGGCCGGTGCGCTCGCGGAGCTGCTCTTGCTTGAGCTCGAGCAGCATGACGCGCTTCTCCTCGACGCGCAGCGCGAGCTCGGCCTTCGACAGCGCGACGTCCTCGAGGCGCTCCTCGTGCAGGCGCAGGCTGTGCGCGTAGGTCTTGACGCGGATCTTGATCGAGCCCGTCGGCTTGTTCGCGTCGATGTCGTGGAGCGCCGAGTACGGCGTCCCGGCGGCGTTGATGACGTTGTCGATGATGCCGTAGGTGGGCGCGTCGTGGCCGCACTTGAAGCTCGAGAGATCCAGCACGGCGACGTTCGGGTGCCGCGCCGCGAAGCGGGCCGCCCACACCTTCAGCGCCGAGTTCGTCGAGTAGTTCTCGGGCCACAGATCGTTGACGTCGAGCACGTCGGCGATGGTCCCGCTCGCCAGCCCGTCCGCGTAGAAGCGGTGGAGCCAGGCCTTGTCCTTGGGGATCGAGCGGATGGTCAGGATCGGGTAGCCCAGCACCTGAAACTCGTCCATGATCAGGTGGTTGAGCCCCGGATCGAGGTGGTAGGGGCGCCCGAGCATCAGGATGGCGATGGAGTTCTGCGCCTCGGCCTGCTCGAGCAGCGCGCGCCCGCGCTCCTCCATCTGCCGATCGAGCTCGCCCATCGCCTTGAACGCCTCCTCGACCGCGAAGTCGCTCTCGTCCTCGGTCACCTCGAGGCGGAGGCCGAAGGTCTCGAACAGCTGCCGCTTGAGCAGGCTCGGCTCGTTGAGCGTCACCGCGGGGCACAGGTACTCGACGTGGCGGTCGCCGAAGAAGTCGATCTCCTTGGTGAACGCCGCCTTCATCACCTCGGGGGTGCCGCTGACGATGGGGCAGGCCGCCACGTCCTTCACCCCGGTCATCGGCCCCGGGAGGTGCGTGATGCACGGGAAGAAGAGGTAGTCGAGCGGCCGCTTCTCGTGCTTGTTGAAGAGCAGATCGTGGATGTGCGCCTGGGCGACCTTCGACGGGTAGCACGGGTCGATCGACCCGTAGCGGCCGCCCTCGAGCCACATCTCTTCAGTCGTGTCCTCGCTGAACACCACGTTGCGCATGTTGACGCCGAGCGCCTCGAAGTAGGTCCGCCAGAACGGCGCCGTGCTCCAGATGTTGAGCGCCTTCGGGATGCCGATGCGGACCTGGTTTCTGCGCCCGGTGGCGAGCGGGGAGGAGCGTCGGAAGCCGCGCTTCACCTTGGTCTTCTTGACCCGGCCGAGCCAGTCGCGGCTGACCTCGACGTCGTCGATCGGCGTGCCCGCGGCGGGCAGGGGGGCGGCGTCGTAGAAGTGCTTGAACAGCAGCTTCGCCTCGACATCGACGAGGTTCGGATAGGCCTGCTTGAGGCGCGAGCGCTCCTTGTTCAGGAGCCGCAGCGCGTCGACGCTCTCGACCGTCCCCTTCTCGCAGGAGAAGCCCGAGATGTAGCGGCTCGTGCGCCCCTCGGGGGTGCGGGTGTCGATGAAGGTGCGGCTGCACTCGTTGGCGCAGAAGTGACACGTCGTCGACTCGTCGGTCTTCGACGTGTACTCGATGGCGATGGCCGCCTCGAGCCCGATGAAGCTTGACGCACCGCGGCGCTGGACGACGCGAAGGGTCTCCATCGCCGCGCCGATTGCGCCCGCCTCGCCTGTGTGCGGGTGCAAGAAGACCTGGGCGCCGGGCACCCGCTCCTTGATGTAGTCGACCTGCGCCTTGAGCGCCGCGAGGTTGCGCTGGGTGCCGCCCTGGAGGACGAACTTGGTGCCGAGCGAGGCCATGCGCGGGATCTGCACCACGTACTGCCAGACGTTCTTCGGCAGGACGAGCGCGAGGCCGGCGAGCAGCTCCTCTTTGGCGTAGCCCTCTTTTTGGAAGTTGACGCGGTCGGAGTCGAGAAACACCGCGCAGCCGTAGGAGAAGTTCGGCGAGAGCGTCGCCCCGAAGGCGGTCTCGGCGTACTCGGTGACCGGGACGCCGAACTGGTCGGCCATCGCCTGGAGCAGCATCCCGTTGCCGGCCGAGCACTGGTTGGACAGCCGGAAGTTCCGGATGTCGCCGTTCTGCATGAAGAGGACCTTGATGTCCTGGCCGCCCACGTCGCAGATGACGTCCACGTCCTCGCCGAAGTAGTGCACGGCGCTCATCATGTGCGCGACGGTCTCGACGATGTTCACGTCGGCGTCGAGGGACTCCTCGAGGACGTCGGCGGCGTAGCCGGTCGCGCCGAAGCCGATGACGTCGAGGGTCGCGCCCTGCGCGGTCACGCGGCCCTTCAGCGAGGCCAGCATGTCCTTCATGTCCTGGATCGGGTTGCCCTTGGAGAGGGTGTACTCCTTCATCAGGATGGCGCCGTCTTCGCCGACCAGGACGCACTTCGACGAGGTCGAGCCGCCGTCGAGGCCCACCACCCCGCGGACGACGTCGCCGGGCTCGAAGCGCGCCTCGGTGAAGGTCGGCGGGGCGTAGGTGACGCGGAACTCGTCGAGCTCGTCGCGGTCGCGGGCGAGCGGCGGCCCGGCGCTCTCGCCGAGGCGGGCCTTGCGTCCGAAGTCGATGAAGCGCTGCAGGTCCGCGAGGCCGGTGTAGCCGCCGACCGCGGCCGGCTCGTGCAGCCCGAAGAGCACCGCCCCGAAGGCCGCGTAGTACTGGGCGTTGTCGGGGACGAAGACGAGCTCCTCGATCGGCCGCGAGCGGTCGTACTCGTAGCGCCGCGCCTCCCAGGTCTCCGGGATGCGCATCCGCCAGCACTCCTGCAGGAAGGGCAGGTAGGTGTTCGGCCCGCCGAGCAGCAGCACGCGGTCGCGCAGGGTGTTGCCGCGGGTCAGGACCGAGAGGTTCTGCATGACGATCGCGTCGGCCAGCGAGCACATGATCTCGGGCGACGGGATGCCGGACTTCACCAGGTTGACGATGTCGGTCTCGGCGAAGACGCCGCACTTCGCCGCGACGTGGTGCAGCCGCGACGGGTCGAAGGTGATCGCGGCTACGTCGGCGGCCGGCATCCCGACCTTGATCATGCACTTGTCGATCGTGGCGCCGGTGCCCGACGCGCACTTGTCGTTCATCGAGGTGATGGCCTGCTTCTCGCCGGTCTCCTCGTTGACCTTGAAGATGATGATCTTGGCGTCCTGCCCGCCGAGCTCGACCACGCTGCCCACGTCGGGGTGGAGGGACTCGACGGCCATCGTGACGGCGTTGACCTCTTGCACGAAGCGCGCGCCGATCTGCGGCGCGATCGGCCCGGCCCCGGATCCGGTCATGAAGACGCGCCAGGTGTCACGGGGCACGGCCGCGAAGTCCGCCTCGATGCGCCGCATGAACTCGGCGACGCACTCCGGCTGCCGGGTGTTGTGGCGCTGGTAGTCGCTCCACAGGATCTCGCGCGTCGCGGGATCGACCACGGTCGCCTTCACGGTGGTCGATCCGACGTCGATCCCGATTACGACTGGGTCCTCGCGGGTCTCGTGCGCTCCCATGGGCCTCTCCCGGGCGGCAGGATTGGACTAGACTAGCGGTACAGTCTAATTCGTCAACCCCGAGCCGCCGTCGGCCTGATTATCGCGCCCTCGACCCGCGGGGCCCGTGCTCCTGGGTCGCGTTCGCCTGGCGCCGCGGCCCCGGTCGCGGGGGGCGCCGCCGAGTCACCCGCAGACCGCGATCAGGCCGGCCGCCCCGTCCGTTTGATGCAGATCAGATATCCGTGTTACCTCTCTGATCCTCACGAGTCATCCATCCCCAGCCAGGACTCGGCCGTGCAGGTCGGGCCGGCCCCTACCGTCTCGCGACCCGCGAACTCGGAGGCCCGATGCGCCGCTCCCAACTCGCCCTGCTCATGTCGTTGCCCGCCATGCTCGCCGTCGCGCTCGCGGGGTCCCCGGCGGACGCCGCACGCCGAGCCGACGCGCAGCAGTGCGGCGCCTGGATGGAGCAGTACAACCTGGTCCCGTACAAGAGCTGGGGCTCGACGCCGGGCCACGTGCAGAAGGTGTGGGACGCCTCGGACTGCAACCACAAGGTCTGCCAGT
>PHBI01000042.1 GCA_002841945.1 Deltaproteobacteria bacterium HGW-Deltaproteobacteria-14 | reverse complement strand
CCTGACCCCTCTCGGATCGCGCGGACGGTGGAAGGCGGGGATGCGGGGTGAAAGTGAAAAGTGAGGGTGCCTGACCCCTGTTTGGGGGGGCGCCCACCGTCCGGCTCAGGCGTTGTGGGTGGTCGGTTTGCGGATGACGCCGCGGTGGTTGCGCGAGTCGACGACCACCTCGATCGGGCCGGCCAGGGCCACGTGTCGCACGAACTCGGTGCGCGTCTCCGCCTCCTGCGCGTCGAGCCACGCGTAGTCGACCGCCCCGGCCGCGCCGCCGAAGTTCACCGTGAAGTACGGGATCCCCAGCGACGTGACGTTCTGGAAGAAGTGGCTCCCCTGCGACGGCGTCACCGGCACCTCGGGCAGGTCCGTCTCGACGATGCAGCGCACCCCGTTGATCTGTGACCACCCGACCGGGATCCCGAGCCAGCGGTCCTTCGAGCCCCAGCGCCCCGGCCCGATCAGCAGGTACGGCCGCCCCTGCCTGCGCAGCGCCGCGTTCAGCTGCCCGACCTCGGTCGCGATGTCCTGGGTCCGCGCGCGGTCGAAGGTCTCGGCCGGGATGTAGACGACGTCGCTGATCTCGTTGAGCCGCCCGTGCCCGAGCGCCTTGTCGGTCTGGACGATCAGCGTCTCGGCGGCGCCCTCGACGCTGCCGGTCGTGCCGGCCCCCCCCATCGCGATCGGCCGGATCTGCAGCATCGCGAACTCGTGTGGCGCCGCCTCGGTCCCCGCCTGCAGGTTCACCGCGAACTCGATCTCCGCCGGCCCGTTCATCGCCGTGTGGGCGAAGTTCAGCGCGAAGGCGATGATCTCCGGCAGCGGCAGGATGCGCCCCCCGAGGACCCCGGCCATCGTCACCAGCCGCACCCCGGCTCGCCCGACCCCGGGGTAGATGCGGTCGTTGGCGTGCGAGTAGGTCGACCCCACCGCCCGCAGCGTCCCGTGCTTCTCCGCCGCCTCGAGGTCGAGGGGCACCACCCCCACGCCCTCCCGGAGCCCGAGCGCGAAGAAGCTCCGCTGGGCCGACTGGAGCACGTCCTTGGTCGACCCGAACTGGTAGAGCCGCTGCGGCAACGCGGGCGAGAAGCGCACGCAGCGCCCCCCCTCCGCCACCGTCCGCCCGAGCCCGAGCGCCATCGACGCCACCCCGTCCTCGGGGCGCGTCCCCTCCATCGGGTAGAAGTCCACCGAGCGCGCGACCCCGGCGAGGTCCGGATACACGTACTCGTCGTGGCGCCGGCCCACCACCTGCTGGATGAGCACCGCCATCTTCTCCTCCTCCACCCGCCAGCTCGTGCCCTCCATGTAGGCCCGGGCGTCCTGGCTGAAGGTCGAGGCGTACACCCGCTTGATGGCGTCGCACAGCCGCTTGAGGCGGACCTCGGCGTTCGGGTGGTCGTTGGGCAGCATCTCCGTCGCGTAGACCCCGGCGAACGGCTGGAAGTACGCGTCCTCGAGCAGGCTCGACGACCGCACCGCGAGCGGGTAGCGCACCTGGTGGATCACGCTCCGCAGCGCCGTCAGCAGCCCGTCCGGCAGCGGCAGCGCCAGACACGCCGCCCGGACCTCCTCGTCGCTCGCGCCCCCCACCGCCAGCTCGAGCAGCCCGTGCCCGGCCACGAACTGGTCGAAGCTGTCGGTCGCGACGGCGATGGTGGGGGGCACCCCGATGCGCACGCCGGGGAAGTTCTCGCGCAGCCGCGGCGCCCCGAGGACCGAGTGCATGAACGCCACCCCGCGCCCCTTGCCGCCGATCGACCCGTTCCCGATGCGCACGAAGGCCGCCGCGTCGTCGAAGCGGTCGCTCGCGAAGTCCGCCACGACCCCGATCTGTTTCTCCCGGCGGCACCCCTCGATGGCCTCTATGAGGGTCTCCCGCAGTGCGTCGACGGTCGGGAAGTCCGAGACCTTCTTAGGGCGTAGGGAGCGCGCCAGTTCTATCTCCGTGCGGGCCATGAGCCAGGTGGAGAAGTGATTGTGCGATGCGTGATAGACGAGGGACTCGTCGGGGATGGTGGCGAGCGCCGCGATGAACCCGCGCAGGTCCTGGACCTGGTCCACCCATGAGCCGTCGTCGCGGCGGAAGATGAAGTCGCCGAAGCCGAGGTCGCCGAGCACGAACTCGCGCACCCGGCGCATCAGGTCGGCGGCGGTCTTGTTGACGAAGTGCGCGCCGGTGGCGCGGGCGGGGTCGCCGTTCTCCTCGTTGGCGGACATCACGAGGACGGCGCGGTCGGGGGTCTCCTCCTTGACGAGGCGGGCGAGGTCGATGCCGGCGGTCTTCGAGTGGATCCCGTCCTTGGGGTAGCGCACGTCGGTGATGACGCCGAGGATGTTCGACTCGTAGCGCCGGTAGAGGTCGACCGCCTCCTCGTAGGTGTTGGCGAGGAGCAGCTTCGGGCGGGCGCGGCGGCGGAGGTGGCGCTGGGTGGAGTTCATGCTGTCGGCGATGACGCGGTGGTTCTGCTGCACGAGCTCCTGGTAGAGCAGGGGCAGGAACGCCGAGTAGAAGCGGACCGAGTCCTCGACGAGGAGGATCGACTGGACGTCGGCGAGCCAGGTGTCGTGGCGCACGTTGAGGCGGTCCTCGGTGTGCTTGATCATCGCCATCACCAGGGCCACGTCGCCGAGCCACAGAAACGGCTTGTCGACGTCGAGGCGGTCGAAGCTGGCGGGCAGCCGCTCGAGGTCGCGCTCGTTGTAGGCGAGGACCAGCACCGGCAGGCCGGGGCGGATGGCGTCGATGGCGGTGCGGAACGCCGACAGCGTCATGTCGCCGACGCGCAGGGTCGTGACGACGAGCTGGAAGGTGTCGGACTCGAGGCGCCGCAGCGCCTGCTCGGCGGTGGACACGCGCACGATCCGCGGGGCGCTGCGCATGTCGAGGTTGAGAAAGCGCGCCATCAACGACTCGGAGAGGTCGCCGTCCTCGCGCATGGCGAAGCTGTCGTAGAGGCTCGCCACCAGCAGGATGGCGTTGACCCGGTTGGGCATCAGCAGATCGAACGGGACGCGCCGGGTGGTGCCCCGGCCGATCAACGTCTCGAGTTCGCGGTCGTTCATGGCGTGGCTCCCGACCCCGGCAGGCGCGCGCCGGGCGCCTGAGAGGGTCGCCTACGCGCGGCCGTCTTTCAACAGGGCGATGTGGCAGGCAGAAGATTCACGCTGCGCCCTTCTCGCCTCCCGGGCGGCGGGGGGCTCGCGCTCCCGCAGCCGGCGCAGCTCGCCGCCCCCGACCGCCGCCGAGGTCGGCCGACGGCTCGCCGGGTGTCTCGGGCGTCCCGCCGCTCGGACGGTGAGACGTCCGATGGGGCGCCGCTCCGCCCATTGTCGCAAAAGAAGCCCCTTGTTTCGGGTGGTTGCGAACCCGTCTCGATCGGCACGGCACGTGCTCTGGTCCTCGGGGAGCGAGGAGTCGAACCGTGCCCCCGACCCGTGTGGAGAGCGGGCGGCACCGGCGCGTCGCCGCCGGTGCCAGCGCTCAGGCGTCTTCGAGGGCCGCGATCTTGACGCAGGTGGCGAAGATGCGGGTCGCCTGCTCGATCTCGGCGAGGGCCGGCAGGGTCGGCGCGATGCGGATGTTGCGGTCGCGCGGGTCCTCGCCGTAGGGGAAGGTCGCGCCGGCCTCGGTCAGCTTGACCCCGGCCTCCGACGCCAGCGCCACGACGTGCGCCGCGCAGCCGTCCTTGGTGTCGAAGGAGATGAAGTAGCCGCCGTTGGGGACGGTCCACGACGCCCCGTAGGCCGAGCCGTCGCCCAGCTCCTCGCCGAGGATGCGCAGCACGGCGTCGAACTTCGGCTTGATGATCGCCGCGTGCCGCGCCATGTGCGCGCGGATCCCGTCCATGTCCTTGAAGAAGCGCACGTGGCGCAGCTGGTTGAGCTTGTCCGGCCCGATGCTCTGGCGCGAGCCGTGAAAGCGCATCCACGCGACGTTGGGCCCGCTGGCGGCGAAAAACGAGATCCCCGAGCCCGCGAAGCTGACCTTGGAGGTCGAGCCGAAGAGGAACACGCGGTTCGGGTGTCCCGCGGCTTTGCACTCCGCGAGGACGTCGGCGAGCGGGTCAGGGGTGTCGCTCAGGTGGTGGTGGGCGTAGGCGTTGTCCCAGAAGATGCGGAAGTCGGGCGCGGCCGTTGGCATGGCGGCGAGCCGCTTCACGACCGCGTCGCTGACCGTGTAGCCGGTCGGGTTCTGGTACTTCGGCACCATCCACATGCCCTTGACGAGGGGGTCGGCGGCGACGAGCGCCTCGACCTGCTCCATGTCCGGGCCGTCGGGGGTCATAGCGACGGGGATCATGGTGATCCCGAAGTTCTCGCAGATGGCGAAGTGCCGGTCGTAGCCCGGCACCGGGCACAGGAACTTCACCTCGGGCAGGTCGCGCCACGCGACGTCGCTGTCGACGTTCGAGTGCAGGTAGCAGCGCGCCACCGTGTCGTGCATCAGCGTCAGGCTCGAGTTCCCGCCGACGAGCAGCTCGGCCGGCGCGACCTGCATGAACTCGGCGAACAGCGCGCGCGCCTCGGGGATCCCGTCGAAGCCGCCGTAGTTGCGGCAGTCGGTGCCGTCGGCGGCGCGGAAGTCCGCGCTCGTGACGACGTCGAGCATCCCGTCCGAGAGGGCGAGCTGGTCCGAGCACGGCTTGCCCCGCGTCATGTCGAGGGCCAGGCCCATGTGCTTGTACTGCTGGTAGCGCTTCACGAGGGCGTCGAGCGGCATGATCTCTCCGGAGTGCGTCTGGGCTCGGTGATAGCCAAATCCCGGGGTGGAGGAAAGCCCAAGTCGCGGTATTGCGTTGCAGCACCCGGACGCCGCCCGCGGCGCGGCGGCCGGACGCGGCGCCGTAGAATGGCCTGGAATCACACCGCGCTTGGCCCTATCGTGGCGGGCGCGAGCGAGGGCTCCCTCGCTCGCGCCGACCCGCCGGGAGACCCATGATCCGCTCAGCCCTGCTCGCCCTGCTCGCGCTCGCGACGCTCGCCGCCGCGTGCTCGTCACCCGGCACCGGGGTGTCCTACTTCCCGCCGGGCGACACCACCGACAGCGACGGTGTCCTCGACCCCGACGCCCTGTTCCCGAGCGACACCGCGTCACCCCAGGACACGGCGACCCCGGCGGACACGACGCCGGTCGACACGACCCCGGCGGACACCGCGACCCCGGTCGACACCGCGACGCCCGCCGACGCCGTCAGCTGCGTCGTCGGCAACGCCTGCACCGACAACGACCCCTGCACCGTCAACGACCAGTGCGTCGCCGGCACCTGCCAGGGCCAGGCGCTGACCTGCGACGACAACAACCCCTGCACCGTCGACAGCTGCTCGAACGCCGTCTGCCACCACGCCCCGCCGCCGGGCCAGTGCCTCATCGGCGACGCGTGCGTCCCCGACCAGCAGCCCAACCCCTCCAACGCCTGCCAGCGCTGCGTCGCGGCCCAGAATACCGTCGGCTGGTCCAACGCCGACGGCCTCAAGTGCGACGACCAGAACCCATGCACCGACGGCGAGCAGTGCTCCGGCGGCCAGTGCACCGGCGGCGTCACCCCCGCCGAGGTCTGCGACGACAACGTCGACAACGACTGCAACGGCAAGACCGACGACCAGGACGGGGCCTGCAACGCCAACCAGCCCTGCGTCTACCACACCGACTGCTACCCCGAGCGCGTCTGCGGCTACTGGCCCTCGGACGGCCAGAACCACTGCAGCGGCCCCTGCACCTCGAGCGCGAGCTGCCCCCCCGGCCAGGTCTGCGTCAAGGTGCCCGGCAGCGCCCAGATGGCCTACTGCCGCGACGGCGTCGTGGGGCTGCTGGTCAACGGCGCGGGGTGCGCCGACGACTCGCAGTGCCAGAGCGGCCTGTGCACCGGCGTGTGCGAGGACCTGTGCATGAACGAGCAGGTGTGCAACGCGGCAAACTACACCTGCCACCCGGTCGGGGACCTCGCCGCCGGTCAGCTTTCCGCCGCCTGCTCGCCCAACGGCAGCGGCAAGGCCAACGGCCAGATCTGCCTCACCGCGGACGGCCAGTACTACGACGCCAGCGTCTGCGCCTCGGGGCACTGCGACCTGCTCGCCACCACCCCGACGTGCGCGCCGGTGTGCAAGAGCGAGTTCGACTGCACCCCCTCGCAGGAGTGCAACGTGGTCCTCTACGGCAGCACCGAGGACGCCGGCACGGTCCCCTTCGACCCCCAGTTCACCCAGGCGACCTACGCGGCCTTCACCGGCTGCTACACCCCGCCGGCGAGCGGCAGCGGCGCGGTCGGCCAGCAGTGCTCGACCCCGTCGCAGTGCTCGAGCTACAAGTGCCTGGCCCTGACCCCCGGCGACCCGACGATGTACTGCACGACCCTGTGCGAGTTCGACAGCGAGTGCCCGACCGGGATGAAGTGCAAGCAGGACGGCCTCTCGCTGACCAGCGCGTGGCTGCAGGCCGCAGGGACGGCCGCCCCGGGCGGCATCACCTTCGTGCGCATCTGCAAGTGGGAGTAGGGCCGTGAGCGACCCGCGCGGCCCGATCGTGACGCCGGCGGCGACGGTGTCCGTCGGGCCCGAGGGCTTTCACCGGGTGCGCATCACCGGGACCGGCAAGCTGAGCCTCGAGGACGCGCGGGCGATGCACGCGGCGCGCCTGTCGCTCGGCGCCGAGGGGCGTGGGCTGCTGGTCCTGGTCGACATCGCCACCCGCCCGAGCCCGAGCCGCGAGGCCGGGGAGTTCACCCGCCGCCCCGAGGTCCAGCGACTGACCCGCGCGATGGCGCTCCTGACGCCGAGCGTCATCACCCGCCACCTCGGCAACGCCTTCCTGTTGGCCATGCGCCCGCAGTACCCGACCCGCATCTTCACCGACGAGGCGGCCGCCCTGGGCTGGTTGGAGACCTTCGCCGACGCGGTCGCAACGCAGGGTGAACACTAGGTGGGAGCACGCCGCCGCCGCCGAGATCCTGGACCGGGCGGCGCTGAGGGGGGCGCCATGTTGCAATGCAGCATGCTCCGTCAGGCGTCGTCGCGGAGGGGTGCGTCGCGACGGTCGCCGCGGGGACGCGCCGTTTCTTGAGGAACGCCGCCAGGACGCGCGCTTCGACGGCCCTCCTGCCGGCCTCGTCGGTGTCCGCGCCGACCGGCAGGCCCGGGGGAAGACCCGTCAGGACCCGTCAGATGTGACGGCGGGCGGCGATCGCGTCAGTTGCCCTGCATGAACACGGCGTCCCTGAAGACGTAGATCGATCCGAAGCCGACGTTCAGCTCGTCCGTCAGTTCGTCGCCGATCTGACAGACGAAGCCCGTGTCGTCCTCGTCGTAGGGTTTGTCATAGATGAACATCGGACGACCAAGGACGTGGCCGCCGGCGCACCGGATGCGGTAATGCACGGCGTCCAGCTCGACCGAGCGGGCGTCGTCGAACACGCGCGCCGGCACGTCGATGCCGAAGACCGCGAGCGCGCGGTCCTGAACGGCGGAGTCGCGCCTGGCCGACATCGCCGGCTCCGAGATCTCGATGAGCGCGGAGTCCTCGAAGTTCTCTCCGTCCTCCCAGCGCGGACAGAACAGCGCAAGGGCCCGCGCGTTCGGATACATCGTTCGCAGCTCCGGAACATCCTCGAGGTCGAGGGTCAGGACGTGGCTCTGTCGCTCGCCGTTCGCGTCGGTCGGGATGTCGCCCTTTCGCAGCCCGCGTACGGATCCACCGAGCCGCGACAGCGTACCCTCCCGAGCTGGGTAGTCGAAGCTCGCGCGCTCGAGCAGGTAAACACGGCATGGCGGCGCGTCCGGGTGAGCGGCGCGCGCGCGGGCGGCGTCCGCCTCGATCGCGCGCCATTTGCAGCCTGGCACGAAGACATCGGCGACCTTGGCGAAGTCCTCCGCGGAGAGACCGTGACAGGCGGCCTCACGCACCCAGCTCACGTTCTTGGCCTTGGGCCCGTGGGCCCGAAGCGCCGCGATCGCTCGCGGTCCGAGCTGGCGGAGCACGTGGTCGGTGATGATCCCGTCCGGCAGCGCAACGGCGAGGTAGGCGTCGAGCTCGGCGTCGCTCTCGATCGTCGGCAGCATCGCGACGGCGCTCATGGGCGCCGTGTCGAGCGCCAACATCATCAGCGGTCTTCGCCGTGCCTCGGGCATCGCGGCGAAGAGGAACTCCGTGGCCTCGCGCAGCCTCATCCCGTAGCTCTCGCGCTCCATCGGCCGCCCGTCGAACGCGGCGACCACGAGATCGACGTCCAGCTCCTCGCCCGGCGGTGTCCCCGCCCGTGCCGCCTCTGCCAGGGCGAACACGAAAGCGTGGCGTGCGCGCGCGGCACGCTCCGGCGGCAGCTCGTTCGCGGCGCTCAGGAGCTCGGGCAAGGCCGCGCTGCCGAGCGGCCCGAAGGCTTCAGGCTCGATTCGGTTGTTGCCTCGGAGCGCCTCGCGCAGGATCGTCGCGTCAAAGCATGCCGCGAGGCCCACAACGGCCGCACCGCTGCGAGCCACCTCCCGCGCCACCCATGCCCGGCTGCGCTCCGTGGGCAGCCGGCGGAGGACGTCGAGGAACGCCCCGATGAGGGCGCGATGCGCCAGCACGTCCGAGAACGCGACCATCTCCTCGATGTCCGAGGCCACCGACGCGGAGCTCGCGAGGGCTCTCTGGGCACCGGAGATGGCGAGGATCGCCGCGACGACCGACGGGCTCGGGAGATCCGTCCCTGGCGCCGCCTTCGCGAGGGCGCGCCCCGCGTCGAAGAGGGCAGCGGGAGGGTCTGTCCTCGCCGAGAAGAGGTCGAGCGTCTCGCCGACGACGAAGACGTAGCGTCCGAACGAGACGCCCTCCGGGGCGCTGCGGGTCGCGAGCTGCGCGACGAGGTCCCCGAGCGGCATCGTCCGAAGCGCCGACGCGACGTCGCTGGTCCGGCCCCACCGATTCTCTCGTACCGCCGCCTCCAAGGCGGAAGGCCAGATCGCGTCGGTCGGATCGAAGCGCCTCGCGAAGCGATGAACGCTCGCCTCGTCGACGAGCGCCGCCGTCACCTCCTCCCCGCCCCCGTCGACGTACTGCACCACGACGTCGCCGCGGCCCCGGATGAGACCGTCTGTCGCGCAACTCCGAGCGAGAGCGACGGTCACGCGTTCGGCGAGCGCGGTGGAGATCTCTTCGCCGCGACGTCGGCGCACAAACGCGAGGCCGAGTTGAGCCCAGTCGTCGTACGACGGCTCCGATCGGGCGAACACGTCGGGAGCGGCCGCATATGCTCTACAGACGACTGTGTCGAGGTCGACGCCCCAGCCCGGCAAGAACTCCGGTCCTCGGCGTTCGGGAGTCGCGTGCTTCGCGAGGCCTGCAGCCACGACGGCCGCGCGCTCGGCATCGACGTCGCCGTCAGCGAGGAACCGGGCGATCGAGAGCTCGCCGACGAAGTAGGCGCCGCTCTCCACCGCACGCCAGACGTCCGCGAGGGCCGCGTCTCTGCTGCCGCAGGTGGCGATCAGCGACTCCGGGAACCCGCGCTCGAGGGCCTTCGCGATGCGATTCATCGCCGCCGGGGAGAGTCGCCTCGTCGCCACTGGAGCCTCCGGCCAGAGTGGGCGCTTCGTCTGCGTCGTCAGGGTCGCCGAGTACCGTCGCGCCACCGATCAGGTTCGCGTCGCGATCTTGCATCAACGGTCGCGCCTTCACCACGCGGATGCATGGAGATCTCGCCGAGCAGATCAGCGGGGGCCGCCATCGAGGTCCACCGAGCCCTTGGTCCGGGCTCGTCGGAGAGCGCCGGCCGCGAGGCCCCCCTCGAGAGGCACCGCGCGGTCGAACCTCGCCCGAGCCGCGGTCGTCGGAGGCGGCGCCGATCGAGGGCTCCGAGCCCTCGCTGATGCTGATCCGCTCCCCTGCTTACGCATCGCACAGCCCACGCGCCAAAGACATCACCCAATCGCAGGGAACCCGCCGCGATCGTGGACCAGGTGGCGCTAGGGGCGGACGCCATGTTGCAATGCAGCATGGTCCGTCAGGGGTCGTCCCGGAAGGGGTGCGTCGCGACGGCGGCCGCGGGGACGCGCCGCAGCTTGAGGAACGCCGCCAGGACGCGGTCCTCGACGGCCCTCCAGCGGGCCTCGTCGGCGTCCGCTCCGACCGGCAGGCGCCCCCCGGCGAGCATGCGGTGGCCGCCGCCGTAGTGATCGTCGCCGACGATGCGCGTCATCGCGGCGCCGGCGTTGCTGCGGGCGCTGGCGGCCCGCAGGGACAGGTGGAGGTTGCCCCGGTAGCGCCCGGTCACCAGCGACCAGCGCATCCCCTCGTGGGTCAGGAGGATGTCGGCGAGCTGCGCGACGGCGTCGGGGTGGTCGAGGGGCCCGAGGTGGGCCCCGACGACCTCGCCGTAGACGCTCGCCTCGCGGAGCCCGCGCGCGAGCACGCGGAAGAACGACGCCGGCTGCGGTGGGTTGGCGATGCGCCACAGCGCCGCCTTGTCGGCCTTGGGCAGGAAGGCGTGGTAGATGCTGGCGTCGCGGGGGCCGGCTTCCCGCGCGAGGTTCTGGGTCTCGGAGCCGATGCCGTACACGATCGCGGTCGCCAGGGCCTCCGACACCGGGGTCTTGGTCGCGAGCAGCGCCTCGCCGAGGATGGTGGTGGTCGCGCCGACGTGCTCGTCGATGAGGGCGAGCTCCGCCGCGGTCTCCCCGTGCCGCGGGTGGTGGTCGATGATCAGCGCCGCCCGCCGCGTGCGGGCCACGGGGTTGTTGTCGAAGGGGGGCTGGGTGTCGACCAGCGCGAGGGAGACGCCGGCCGCCGTCAGGTCCGCTGACTCGAGGGGCGCGGCGGCGCCGCCGAGCAGCTCCGCCATCGCGCGGTTCTCCCGGCGGCCGATGGCGCCCCCGTAGCGGATGCGCGGGCTGGCGCCGGTCAGGTGGGTGGCGATCTCGGCCAGGGCCCACGCGCTCGCCAGCGAGTCCGGGTCGGGGTGATCGTGGGTCACGATGAGCAGCGGGCCGGCCTCGCGCCCCCGGCCCGCGAGCCAGTTGACGAGCTCGCGGACCATGGGGTTGACCCGGCGCGGGCTCACGGCGACCCCGCCGGCTGCGGGCTCAGCTGGACCTCGACGAGGATCGGGTCGAGCCCCTTGACGACGAAGCTCGCGGGGACGCTGTCAGGGCGCAGCTCGAGGCGGGCGCGGATGGGGCCGCCGGTCGCGCCTGCGAGGTCGGCCTGCACCACCATGGTGTCGCTGTCGGCCCACAGAAAATCGCCGATGGTGGCGCTCACCCTCACCCGGACGACGTCGGGCTCGACGTCCGCCACCGTCTCGGCCGGCACGTTGACCACGGCGACGGGCAGCTCGAAGTCGTGCTCGACGACCTTGTCGGCGTACACGAAGACGGCCCACAAGAGCAGCGCCGAGCCGAAGGCCAGCAGCTTCTGGCGCGGGTGGTGGGTCCGCAGGCGGCGCAGTCGATCGCCCGGCGCCGCGGGGCGGATCTCGTCGGCGAACGCCTTGAGTATCACCTCGAGCGCCGCCAGGTCCGCGAGCTTCTCGAGCTTGCCGTTGCGCGCCACCGACACCGTGCCCCGCTCCTCGCTGACGACGATGCACAGCGCGTCGGTCAGCTCCGCCAGGCCGAGCGCCGCCGCGTGGCGGGTCCCGTGGCACTCGGTCGGGTCGAAGCCCCGCGACAGCGGCAGCCGGCAGCCGAAGTGGGTCACCTGCTGATCCTGCACGATGACCGCGCCGTCGTGGCCGACCGAGTGGTGGTCGAAGATGCTCTTGAGCAGGGGCTCCGACAGCTTGCCGCCGAGGGGCCAGCCGCCGATCAGGTGGCGGTCGAGGGGGTCGCGCCCACGCAGGACGATGAGCGCGCCGGTGCGCTCCCTGGCGAAGTCGCCGATCGTCCGGACCACCGCGGCGGGCAGGCTCAGCTGCGGCGCTGCCCGGATCTTGCCGGCGCTGAGGCTCCACACGGCCAGGCGCTCGAAGACCTGCCGCAGCGGCTCCTGAAAGATGACCACCAGGGCGACCGCCAAGATGGCGAAGAAGCCGTGGAAGACCCCCGTGGTCATCTCCATGTTGGCGATGCGCGCGATCAGGTACACCGCCCCGGCGACGATCATGCCGCGCACCACGAACGCGGCTCGGGCGCCCTCGAACCACCGTAGCAGGGCGTAGAGGAGCACCGACACCAAGGCGACGTCGAGGATATCGCCGACGCTGATGGCGCCGAGAGAGGTCAGAAACACGGCGTCACTTCTTGGTGTTCGAGAACAGCTCGCGGGCGCTCTTGGTCGCCGCTGTGGTCCCGACGAAGACGACGTTGTCGCCCACCAAGATGGCGGTGTCGCCGCGCGGCACCACGAACTTCTCCTCGCGCAGCACGGCGGCGACCACGCAGTCGGCGGGGACGTCGATCTCCTTGATGCGCCGGCCGTGAACCCGCGCGCCCTCGGGCACCACCAGGCTGACCAGGTTCGCGACGCCGCCGCCGAGGTTGATGAGGTTGGCGACACCGGGGCGGTCGATGCGGTCCTCGACCATGCCGGCGGTGGCCCACGGGGCGCTGATGGCGATGATGCCCTCGCTCTCGAGCAGCGGCATGTAGTCCGGATCGTCGATGATCGCCATCACCTGCGGGATGCCGAGGCGCTTGGCCTGCAGCGCCGCGATCATGTTGCGGCCGTCGTCGGGGAAGGCGGCGATGGCCACGTCGACGTTGTCCTTGCCGACCTGGGTGAGCAGGCTCTGCTTGGTCCCGTCGCCGTGGTAGATCGGCACGCCGTAGCGCTGCTCGAGGGCGCGGCAGTTCGCCTCGTCCTCGTCGACGAAGGTGATCTGATGCTGGGCCTCGCGGAACGCCAGCCGCAGCTCGTCCTGCGCCAGCAGCCGGTCGGCGATGTTGCGGCCCTGACGGCCGCCGTCGATGATGAGCACGCGCATGCGACGCCTCCAGAGCGAACGGAGAAATTGTACCATCCGCGCGAACGCGCGCGGCAGAGCACGCATCTGGGCGCGATTCTCGGCGCGCCAGAGGTAGGTCACGGCCCCCACCGCGGTCAGCCCGAGGCCGAGCAGCAGGCTCTCGAGGTGCAAGGCCGGGACGAAGATCCAGCAGGTCACCACCCCGATGAGCGGTATCCAGGGGTACCAGCGGTTGTTGAACGGCCGGCGCAGGTTCGGCATCCGGCGGTGCAGCGCGATGACGGCGAAGTTGACCAGCCCGAGCCCCATCAGGTAGCCGAAGTCGGCGATCGACGCGACCAGCGCCAGCACCCCCGACGACCCGAAGATGGCGACCGCCACCGCGCAGACCATGAGCGCGATGTGCGGGGTGCGGTGCTTCTTGTGCAGCGTGCAGAGGACCTTGGGGAAGTGGCCGTCGCGGCCGAGGGCGTAGAGGATGCGGGCGCTCGCCCCGAGGGTGACGCTGAACGCCGAGAGGCTCGCCATCACGGTCGCGATGATGCCGGCCCAGCGCCCCGGGGCGCCAAAGAGCCTGTCGGCGACGTAGATGAACGGGACGTCGGTCTTTGAGAGCTCCTCGGCCGGGACGACGCCCATCATCACGGTCACGATCAGGGCGTAGATCAACACCCCGACGCCGAGGGTGATGAGGATGGCGCGCGGGATGACGCGCCCCGGGTCCTTGATCTCCTCGGCGGCGACGGTGATGAGCTCGAAGCCGACGTACGAGACGTAGATGAGCGCCATGCCCGAGAAGAAGCCGCCGTAGCCGTGGGGGGCGAGGGGCTCGAGGTTCGCCGGCTCGATGTCGACGAGCCCGAGGACGCCCACGAACATGAGCACCGCGAGCTCGATCAGGTTCATGATCGTGATGATGAACAGGGCCTCGGACATGCCCCGCCAGTTGACCGCGGTGAACAGCAGCGTCACCGCGACGACGATGAGCGGGATGCTCGCCCCGGGCCAGAAGTAGGCCCTGACCGTCACGGCGAAGATCACCGCGTACATGGCGCACGCGAGCGTGTTGCCGATCCAGAAGAACCACCCCGTGAAGAAGGCGAGGGGCTTCGGCAGGGTGCGGCTGGTGAAGGAGTAGCCGCCCCCGGCGATGGGGATGGCGGCGCCGAGCTCGGCGTAGTTCAACGCCGTGAACAGCGTCATCGCCCCCATCGCGAGGTAGACGAAGATGCCGAGGGGGCCGACGGCGCCCGCGAGCTCGCCGGGGAGCGCGAACACCCCCGGGCCCATCATGGCGCCGATGCCGATCATCACGGCGCCGAAGAGGCCGATGTTGCGCTTGAAGGAGAGGTGCTCTGCCATACGCTCAGCCTCGGCTCCCGGAGAGAGGGACGGCTCGCGTGTCGATGACGGCGCCAGGTTCGGCGCAGACCTGCTCAATCGGAGCCGCCCGGAGGTCGGGCGGCCGGTACGGCTCATTCTCGGGGGCGCTGGTGGCGCAGCGCAGCGAACAGCGTGTATGCCAATATTTACCACAGCGTCTCGGCCGCGAAAAGCCCTGGCGGCGGAGCCTCCCCTCCTCGCGAAACCACCTCCCCGCTTGACCCGAGCCCCCCTGGGACCGCCTCTTGTGTACCTCGAGCCGCCGACTCCGGCGGGGCTCGCGCGCGAGGCCGCGCGGCGGCTCGTGGGGTCGAGACGCCGCACATCGCAATGCGGTAGAAGCGAGCAGGTCGCGGTGGCATCTCGGAGCTTTCAATCGGGCGCACGTCTTGTGCAGTGCAGCAGGAGGGGTCGTGGGGGACGTCGTACGGGTCGAGATGAAGCTGAGCGGACGGGTACAGGGGGTGTTTCTCCGCCAGTCGACCTGCGACCGGGGGCGGCAGCTCGGCGTCGCCGGCTGGATTCGCAACCTCCCTGACGGGCGCGTCGAGGTCACCGCCGAGGGGACCAAGCCGCGGCTGATGGATCTGGTCGCCTTCTGTCGCGAGGGACCGGCGACGGCGCGCGTGGACGACGTCGACGTGCGCTGGGTCGCCGCCCAGGGGTTGAGCGGGGCCTTCGAGATCCGGCGCTGAGCCGGGTGCGGTTGCGCGGGATCGCCTCGCGTTGCATCATGGCGCCATCGGGTTCGGGCTTGGACGACGCGGCGATCGCCGCCTCACGAGCCGGCGGGTAGCGCGCGCCCTCCCCCTGGGGCACGGGCTCTCGACGACGACGTGACGTTCAGACGCCGTCCTGTCGGTCGAGGAAAACGCCATGAAGTCTCACGCTGGCCTCCCGCTGACCCTGATCTCCGCGCTCGCCCTCGCGACCCTGCCGCCGTCGTCGGCGCTCGCTGCGCCGCAGGTCGACAACAACCGCGGCGAGTGGGTCCACTTCCTCGACGACACGGTCGGCGTCTCGTACGCCCCCGCCGAGCTGGTCTACGACGGCATCGGGCGCCTCTTGACGCTGAACCCGGCGGGCGACCCGCCGCCGACCAGCGGCGCGGTGACGACGACGCTCATCGAGCCCTCCTCCTTCGAGGCCTGGGGCTCGGTCTACCTGCAGTACACCTCCTCGACGACCGCGGACGTCACCGCCGCGTTCGTGGGCGCCGACGGCGACACCTACCCGCTGACCCTCGCCCCGGCCGCCACCGCCCCCTGGACGAGCCGCGCCTCGCTCGCCGCCGTCCCGGCCACGGTCAAGGGCGGCCGCGTCGTCGTGACGCTGTCGAAGAACGGCCCCATCGCGCCGACGCTGCAGGCGCTGCGCGTCACCTGGTCGCCGCGCTCGGTGCTGGCGCTCGGCTTCACCGGCCCCGCCGGCGTCAACTCCGCCGACACCATCACCTGGCGCCTCGCCGCCTCGGTCTCCCTCGTCGACGCCGAGCACCTCGTCGCCTGGGTCGCCCTGCCGTCCCCGAACGCCGCCGCTCCGGGCTCCACCACCGCCCCGCCGACCCCGCCCACCTCCGGCGAGACCCAGGACGCGAGCCTCACCTTCGCGAGCGCCACCGACGGCGGCCTCTACAACGGCAGCGGCGCCCCCCTCGACGTCCACGGCGTCGCCGTCCCCGCCGGCGCCGTCTACTGGGACCTCGGCACCATCCAGGCCGGACACACCTTCGCGCTGCGCTTCACCGCGCGCACCCGCACCGGCACCCTCGACCAGACCTTCTTCGAGCCGGTCGCCCACCTCCGCGCCGCCAACGCCGACCCCATCGACTCGACCTGGGTCACGACCCGCGTCGCCGCGGCGCCCAGCCCCTTCATCCGCAAGACCGCCAGCAACGTCTACCTGCTGTTCGGCGAGCACCGCGCCTACCCCGGCAGCCAGATCACCTACAGCCTCTACGGCGGCAACTACGAGTTCTACCCGGGCAGCCGCGGCGAGGACTACTACCAGGCGTGCGTCTGGGACGACCTCGGGCCGCTGCTGAACCTCGGCGGCAGCCCCGCCATCGAGACGCCCCCCGGCGTGACCCCGAACAACGGCGGCCAGGTCTACCTCGCCGGCGACCCGACCGCGCCCGCGTGCGGCGGCGTCGCCGTCCCCCCGAACTCCGTCTGGTGGTACCTCGACCGCCTCACCGTCGGCGAGCGCTTCAACCTCAGTTACACCGTGACCCTGCGCGACGAGGTCCCCGCCGGGACCCTCCACGACGGCGACGTCATCGCCTCGACCGCCCGCGTCCAGTCGGGCTTCGCCCCCGAGCAGGCCGCCAGCACCTTCGCCATCAAGATCGGCGTCCCCGACGACCCGACCGGCACCTTCGCCAAGGGCGACATGATCCGCGGCAGCGCCTCGGTCTCCGTCAACAACGACAACCCCTACTCCACCGTCACCTACGGCGACCCCGTGGGCTGGCTCCTGCGCACCGTCAACAACGGCATCTCGGCCCTCGACGACGTCGTCATGGTCGACAAGATCCCGGCGCTCACGACCTTCGACTCGGCGTTCCTCCCGTCCTTCGCCGGCGGCGCCATCTACTACAACACGTGCAGCTCCTTCGCCGCCCCCGGCGACTGCCTCACCCGCGCCGCCAACGACCCGCCCGACCTCGACCAGGGGATGCTCCTCGGGCCGTCGTGGACCACCACCCAGCCCCCCAAGGCGCAGGTCGCCTGGGTCGCCTTCGTCGTCCCGCGCCTCGCCTCGCCGTACTTCCCCGAGCCCGGCGTCCCCACCAGCGTGACCGGCGAGATCGGCGTCACCGTGGACACCCCCGCCGACGCCTGCCCCGCGTCCGACCCCCCGCTCATCAACGTCGGCAACTTCCGCGTCTATCGCTACACCCCGCCCGGCGGCGGCACCCAGCTCGTCGACGGCCCCGGGCTCGTCGGCACCAACACCGAGTACGTCCAGGTCACCAAGCTCACCCCGCAGCTCACCGTCGGCGTCAGCGACAGCCCCGACCAGGTCGTCGGCGCCAAGACCGTCACCTATAACGTCTACATCTCCAACCAGAAGCCCGGCGGCAGCCCGACCGACACCGCGCTCGCCCCCGAGCTCACCATCAACATCCCGACCGTCGCCGCCAACGGCGTCCCGACGCCGCTCGCCTTCGAGTCGATGTCGGCCTCGGGCGGGTCTGTCAACTGGGTTGACAATCGAACTGTCCGCGTCACCTGGCCGAACATCCTCGCCGGCAGCAGCAAGTCGGTCAGGCTCACCCTCAAGGTCCCCAGCGGCGTCCTCGACGGCACCAGCTTCACCCTCTCCGCCTCGGCCACCGCCCACGACGACCTCTGCGGCGCCGTCGCGGCGAGCGGCAGCGAGAGCACCCGCGTCAGCGTCGAGCCCTACCTCATCGTCGACAAGCAGGTCGACCTCGCCGTCGTCGGCCCCGGCGACGCCTACGACTACCGCCTCAGCTACGTGAACATCGGCGACGGCGCCTCGACCGGCACCTGGATCGTCGACCGCCTGCCCCCCGAGATCACCTTCCAGGCCGCCGACGTCCCGGTCGGCGGGCAGGTCTGGTTCTCGAACGCCCTGCCGCCCACCCTGCCTGGCTACCTCAGCCAGGAGTTCGCCTTCTCCGACGCCGTGATCCGCGCCCGCTTCGTCGCCGGCGTCATCGGCGCCGACGGCCGTGCCCATTCCCCCTACGGCGCCGCCACGACCTACGTCGCCTTCCTCGTCGACGACGGCACCCTGAGCCCCGCCCAGCTCGTCACCGATCAGCTGCGCGAGCTGTCCTTCACCGTCACCGTGGACGTCGGCGTCGACACCGGCGTCGTCATCGCCAACGACGCCCTCATCGTCGCCCACGGCCTGCCTCAGGCCATCAGCGACAAGGCGCGCGACACCGTCAGCGAGAAGCCCTCGATCCGCGTCGCCAAGGCCGGCCCCGACGTCGTCGCCGCCGGCGAGATCTTCGACATCACCGTCCGCTACCACAACGACTCCACCAACGTCGACGACCACGTCGTCGTCAGCGAGCTCCTCCCCGCCGAGCTCACGCTGCTATCCTTCACCCACACCTGGAACGCGGCGACCCCCTACGCCACCCCGCTGACGATGACCACCGGCGGCGGCGGCGAGCTGCGGTGGGACCTCGTCGACGGCAACGGCGGCCCGCTCGCCCTCGAGCCGCTCCAGGGCGGCACCTTCGTGCTGACCGTCCAGGTCGCCGCCGGCACCGACACCGGGACCCTGCTGCCCACCGTCACGACCGCCACCGCGACCAAGACCGTCAACGGCGAGACCCTCGAGTCGACGGCCTACGCGACCCTGGCGCCGCTGGTGCAGAACGCCGACCTGTGGGTGCGGGTGCAGGCCGACCAGCCCGACCCGCCGTCGAGCGAGACGGTCACCTACACGGTCATCGTCTCCAACGAGGGCGGCCACTTCGCCGACGGGGTCGAGCTCTCCGCCGTCCTCCCGGGGACGCTCGCCTACGTGCCCGGCAGCGCCTTCACCCCGACCACCGGCTGGAGCCTCGCCGGGCAGCCGACGCTCGTGGGCGACACGATCACCTTCAGCCTCGACGACGACAGCGAGCTCGTCGGTCCCGGCGGCCCCGCCTACCTCCCCGGCCACTCGGGCGACGTCCGCGTGGTGTTCCAGGGCCAGGTCGGGGCCACCGTCCCGCCGGCCACCGACATCGAGGTCTGCGCGACCGGCGCCACCCTCACCGGCGAGGATTCGGACTACGCGAACACCGGCTGCACCACCGTCCGCACCCCGCTGCCCGACGCCTGGGTCAAGGTCGCGGCGCCCTTCCTCGTCCAGCCCGGCGCGGCCTACCAGTACACGGTCAGCTACGGCAACAACAACCGCCAGGCCGCCCCGAACGCGGTCGTCGTGCTCGGCCTGCCCGACGGGCCGACGCTGTCCAACGGTGCCGTCGACCTGACCTTCCTCGGCGTCACGGCCACCGGCGGCCAGCAGGTGCGCTACTTCAACGGCCCGCCGCAGGCCACGCCGCCCGTCTACAGCGGCACCGGCGGCGGCTGGGGCACGACCCCGGCCCCGACCACCAGCTACGTCGCCATCCTGGCCGGCACCCTGCCGCCGCAGTCGGGCCCGTACACGGTCTACGTGCGCGTCGAGGCGCGCGACCCCGCCACCGGTCAGACCCCCGAGGGCGGCACGCGCTTTCAGGCCTGCGCCGGCGTCAGCGTCTCCTCCCCCCAGGAGGGCGCCGATGACCCGGGCAACGACCGCGCCTGCGCGCTGACCCGCACCCCGGGCATCGACGTCGAGGTGCGCAAGACCTGCGACCCCGCCGGCGCCTACCCCGGCGTGCGCCCCGGCGAGGCGGTCACCTTCACCGTCGAGCTCGAGAACACCGGCACCGTCCCGGCCTACGGGGTCAAGCTCACCGAGCTCGTCCCCGCCGGCGTCACGCTGCTGAGCGACGACGCCGGCACGGTCATGCTCGACGACGGCAGCGGGCAGCTCGTCGACCCGTCGGAGAGCCCCATCGTCGGCGACGTCCCGTGGACCCGCGACGGCGACACCTTCATCCTCGGCCAGCCCAACGCCGGCGACGCGCGCTACTTCCGCACCGTCGGCCTGTCCCCGGGCGCGACCACCCGCATCACCCTGAGCGGGCGCGTGAACGAGGACGTCGCCGACGACACGTCGATCACCAACCGCGTGCGCGTGGAGGTGTTCTATCGCCCCGACTGGCCGGGCGCGCCGGTCGAGGAGATCCTCGACAACAACGACGCCAGCTGCTCGGTGTCGGTCTTCCGCCCCGACCCCTTCGTCGTCAAGACGGTCGTGAACCGCGCGACCGGCGACGACAGCGCCGCCAACGCCGGCGACACCCTCGACTACACCCTCGAGTACGGCAACGCCGGCCACGCCCTGGCCGACGACGTGCTGCTTGAGGACGTCATCCCCGAGGGCGTGACCTTCGTCGCCGGGTCGGTCTCGAACCTCCCGGCGGGGGCGACGGTCCTCTACGACAGCGGCGACGGCAGCTTCGGCTACACCCCGATCGCCGCGGCTGGCGTGCCCGACCCGGCCGTGGTCGCGCTGCGCGTGGTGTGGGACGAGTCGCTGCGCGCGCCGGCGAGCGGCGTCTTCAGCCAGACCACGGTCACGGAGTTCGACCGCGGGACCTACGTCCGCACCTACGGCGACACGGGCTACCAGGCCGTGCGCGTCGCGAGCGCCCCGGCCGCGACGGCCGAGCTGTGCTACCCCGAGTGCGACTACATCGGCGGCGGCGGCGGCGACGAGGAGCGCGCGGTCGGCGGCACCGGCTACACCCTGCCCGAAGGCCAGGTCTGCCCCGAGCGGTGCCCCTACGACGACAACGCCACCGAGTGGGACGAGCACTCCGCCGCCTGCGAGGACGCGTACGGCGCCGCTTGGGACTACATGGAGTGCGTCAGCATGAGCGAGGGGGACCTCGAGGCGTGCGCGTCCCTGATCCCGCACGACGTCTGGCGGAGCTGCTGGCCGGCCGAGTGCCCGAGCGTGTCGCCGAACAGCTGCGAGTACCCGCGATACGCGGCGACCTGCGCCCAGGCCGAGCGCGACGCGATCTACGCCTACGAGGCCTGCGCCTGGATCGTCACGGGCTACGACGGCGGCGATCCGGTCGAGTGCGCCGGCCTGCTGCCGCTCAACGACTGCGCGCGCTGCGTGCGCGACTCCGCCGAGCTGAACCTGACCCCCGACGGGCGCGACTGGCACCTGCGACAGCAGTGCACCAACTACGACGGCGGGCTGCTCGACACCTACCTCGACTACGCCAACACCTCCGATGACCTCGAGGGGCCGCACGAGGGCCGCGCCTACGATCTCGAGGTCCTGGGCTGGGACACCTGCTGGGGCGATCAGTGCCCGTCGAGCTCCGTCGAGAGCTGCGAGTTCCAGGCGTGGCAGCAGTACTGCGGCTGGTCCTACGAGACCGCGATGGAGCAGTACGTCGACTGCGTCCGGCGCCTCGACGCCGACCTCTCCTCCTCCTCCGCCGAGGCGCCGGCGCTCCCGCGCGCCCCGGGCGACGGCGTCGGCAGCGACCAGTGCGCCCCCCTGCGCCCGACCGGCCTGTGCCAGACGTGCCTCACGTCGGCGTGCCAGGCGGGCGAGCCGAGCTGGGAGATCTACAGCCTGTGTCGGCAGCAGAACCACGCCGCCTACTACGCGTGGCGCAGCTGCGCGGAGGCGTTCGGCTGGTGGGACAGCTACCTCTCGCCGCAGGGCGCCTCGCTCGAGGCGGTCTGCGGGCCCCCGCCGATGGGCGACTGCGGCCTGTGCGCGCCGACGACCTGCCTCACCTCCGAGGCCGGCTCGCAGCAGTGGATCAGCGACGCGAAGTACTGCAACAGCGCCCGCGGCAACGCCAGCGAGGACTGGTCTGGCTGCCTCAGCGACCTCGACCGGTTCGAGGAGGGGGCCGTCGACGCGTCCATGTGCGAGCTGCTCCGGCCCCGCTCGTGCCTCGACTGCGTCGCCGAGAACTGCCCGGCGTCCGACGCGTCGAGCGGGACCTGGGACGACTTCCAGGAGTTCTGCTACCGCCAGCTCGGCAACGAGACGAGCACCTACCTGTGGTGCCTTGAGGGGTGGGGGGACGCGACCTGCGCCCCCATCGCCCCGACGCAGAACCCGTGCGCGACCTGCGCCGGGAACAGCTGCCCGGTCGACGGCGCGCCCGCCTACCGCTGGGACGACCTCAACACGCGCTGCGGCGACGCCGACGTCGGCTGGTGGCCGCTCGAGCCTTATTCGGAGTGCGTCGGGTTCAAGGGCGACGACAACGCCACCGCGCAGTGCGACCAGCTCCTGCCGCGGCCGCAGTGCAACGACTGCTACGCGCGGGCCTGCCCGGCGCCGACCGCTGACGCCGAAGCGTGGGGGGACTATGGCCACCTCTGCGGGCGCTCGCTCCGCCACGCCGTGGGCGCCTACTCGAGCTGCGTCGAGCTCAACGGCGGCTCGCCCGAGGCCTGCGCCGCCCTCATGCCGCGCAACACCTGCGCGACATGCTGGACCGAGAGCTGCCCCGACGACCCGGAGGCGTCCGCCGACTACGTCAGCAAGTGCGAGGCCATGACCTCGGGTTCCATGTACAACGCCGCGAGCGCCTTCGTGAACTGCGTCGGCAACTTCGGGGACGCCGACGAGGCCTGCTCCTCGGCCGTCACCAACTTCCGCGGCTGCACCAGCGAGGCCGGCTCGCTGAGCGAGTGCGAGGCCCTGCGCGCCGCCGCGGTCAGCTGCGTGCAGGCCAACGGCGCCGGCGTGTGCGCGGACCTCGCGCCGGCCTACGTCTGCGGGTCCTTCCCCGAGGTCTGCAGGGACAAGGGCGACTACCCGCCGCTCGACCAGCGCGTGTCGCTGCCGCCGAGCTACACCTCCCCGGCGCTGCCGGGGCCCGACGAGGGCAACGTCACCGGCTGGGACCGCGTCGTCGTCAACGCGGTCATCGCCGACGGGGACGCCACGCCCCTGACGTACACGCTGCTCGACGCCGAGACGGGCGAGCCCATCCCGGGCTTCAGCGGGCTCGCCGCGGACGTGTCCGGGGTGATCGACATCTCGAGCCTGAGCTACAGCGACTGGCCGCGCATCAAGGTGCGCGCGGACTTCCCGGACGTCAGCGAGTCCGACGCCTGCAAGCAGCCCATCACCGGCCCCGAGGTGCAGCGGACCTCGGCGCTGGCGATGAACGCCTCCGGGCGCGTGGTCGGCGGCGCCTTCGTCGGCGACAACGGCTGGCCCACGCCCTACACCTGGACCACCAGCGGCGGGATGGTGCTGCTGCCCTGCGACGACAACGGGACCGACGTCCCGCCGACCACGCTCCCCGAGGGCACCGCCTACGTCATCAACGACGACGGCGACATCGTCGGCGACTGCGACGGCTCGTGGACCATCTGGCGCGCCACCGGCGCGGGGACGTGGACGCCCTCGGCCTTCGAGGCGAACCTCTACTTCCCGTACCTGATGAACAACGACGACTACCTCGTCGACGACAACGTCCGCCTCTACCAGGTGGGGCGCGGCGAGGTCCCCATCCAGGGCCGGATCTACTCGCTGAGCAACCAGAATCTGGGCGTCGGTTACTCGTATGAGTTCGGCGGCGGCGCGCTGTGGGGCGAGGACGACAACGGCAGCTGGAGCTCGACGCAGCTCCCCGACCTCTTCGGCAACGGCAACGTGTACGGCGAGACCATCACCGAGGGCGGGGTCATCACGGGCGAGGCCTACGACGGCGACGAGTGGCACGCCGCCTACTGGCGACGCAGCGCCGACGGCGAGCTGGACGGTCCGTTCCTCTTGACCGACCTGCCCGACACCTGGGCCGCCGACTACAACGACAACGGTATCTTTATCGGCGAGTGGTGGGGCCCCGGCTCCGGTGACGGCGTCGCGGTCGCGTGGATCGCCGACGACGTCGCGATGACCTCGTTCACGATGGTGAAGCTGCTGCCGCCCTCGAACAGCAACGAGTCCTGGGCCGAAGAGGTGACGTCGGCCGGCGCCATCCTGTCCGTGCTGGACGAGGACCGCGACAGCCGCATGATCTACCACCACCCGGAGCCGAGCGCCCCGAACGGCTACGTCAACTACGACCTCGGGCTGTCGAGCGGCATGTGGTACTCGTCGGTGCCACCGATGACCGACGATGGGCTGGTGCTCCTGCCCCCGACCTACTCCCAGAACGGCGACGAGAACTACCCGATCGGCGCCTCCTACGTCTGGAAGCTGTGCGACTCGCTCGGCACGCCGCGCCTCGAGGACTGGACGGTCCTCTACGCGACCGACAAGAACCCGTCGGTGTCGTTCTCGGCGGCGGTCGACGACGTGTGTCAGACGCAGATCGTCAACACGGCGCAGATCTCCACCGGGACGCCGCAGATCAGCTCCGCCAACGACTCGAGCACCGCGACCATCCCGGTGGAGACCGCGGACCTGACCGTCTCGCTGGCGGTCGACAAGGTCGCCGCCCAGAGCGGTGACACCGTGACCTACACCGTCCGGTGGACCAACGACGGGCCGGCCGTGGCGAAGGCCGCGGTGGTGAAGCTGCGCTGGAACGACGGCCAGAGCGAGCGCAACAAGACCTGGGAGCTCGGGAGCGTGCCCGCGGGCACCAGCGGGACGTTCACCCAGCAAAACCACATCGACCTCGGCGGCGCGCCGGGCGAGCTGCCGCTGGGCGCGGTCGTCACCATCGACAGCCCGACCATCGACTGCGGCGCGGCGAACTCGTCGGACACGGTGCTGACGGTGGTCAAGGACATCGTCAACGTCTGGGTCGAGAAGGCCGGACCCCAGGCCGCCCCGGTGGGCGAGCCCTTCACCTACACGCTGACCTACGGCAACAACGGCAACGTCGGCGCGAGCGCGGTCACCGTGACCGACATCCTGCCCGGCGGGCTCACCTTCGTGTCCGCCGTTCCGCCGCCGACCTCCGATCCGGCAACTGGCCTCACCTGGGTCTTCGCGGCCGACGACAACGCCACCCCGGACGACAACGCGACGGCGCTGGCCGCCGGCGAGCGTCGGGTCATCACGGTGACGGTCCGGGCCGACCGCTGCGAAGACGTCGGTGTTACCCTGACCAACGTCGCCACGATCGCGTCCGCGCCGCTCGACGCCTTCAACGACGACAACGAGGCCAGCGCCGACACCATCGTCAGCGCGCCCTACGGGGCGCTCGCGGCGACCGTCGAGGTCAGCCGCGCGACGGCCCAGCCCGGCGACGCGCTGCTTTACACGGTGCACTACGGAAATGCCGGATCGGCAGCACTTGGAAGTGCCACGCTGGCGTTCGTGGGTCCGAATGGTGCGTCGCAGCAGGTCGACCTGGCGGCGCTGCCGGCCGGCCAGTTCGGCGCGGTGGTGATCCCCGCGACCGCCACCGGCAGCGTCGGGCAGACCCTCACCGCCAGCGCCAGCCTCGACGCGGCGGGCGCGTGCCCCATCGCCGTCACCGGTCCGGTCGTGAAGCTGACCGCCCCCGGCCTGCAGCTGGTGAAGTCCGCCGACCGCGGCACGGTCTGCGGCGCGCGGGGCGAGCTCGTGACCTGGAGCCTGCTCGTCACCAACAGCGGCGCGACGCCGCTGACCGACGTCGTCGTCACCGACCCGATCGTCGGCGTGAACGTCGTGCCGGGCTCGGTCGCCGGGGTCGGCGCGAGCGCCGCCGACCCGACGAAGCTCGTCTGGCGCCTCGGCACGCTGGCCCCCGGGGCGGCGCTGACCGTGAGCTACCAGACCACGCCCCCGGCGGGCTCGTCGCTGGTCGCCAACGTCGCCTCGGCCACGGCCGCCGGCGGCGTGACGGCGACCTCGCCGACCGCGTACGTCCGCGCCACCTGCGGCGCGGGCGCGACGCTCACCAAGGCGTGGAACGCCGGCTGCGCGCTGCCGGGGGGCGAGGTCCAGATCGCGCTGGTCCTGCGCAACACCGGCGCCGCCCCGCTCTCCGGGCTGGTCGTGACCGACCCCCTCGTGCCGGGCCTGAGCTGGGTCGGCAGCGACACCGGCGGCGTCCTCGCGGGCGGCGTGGTGACCTTCACCGTCCCCGGCAGCGTGCCCGCGGGCGCGGTGCGGACGCTGACCTACCGCGCCATGGTCGGCGCCGGGATGGCGGCGGGGAGCCTCGTGCTCGACCGCGCGCAGCTCTCGGGCGGCGGCCTGCCGCGGCGGGCGTCGAACCAGGTCGCGGGCGCGGTGCTCGTGTGCGACGACGGCAACGCCTGCACCGGCGACGCCTGCGCGCCGCTGACCGGCTGCGTCAACGCGGCGGTGCCCGACGAGACGCCGTGCAGCGTGGCCGATCTGTGCGCGACCAGCGCCCAGTGCGTCGCCGGCGCGTGCGTGGCGACGGACTTCCTGGACTGCGACGACGACAACGCGTGCACCGACGACGCCTGTCTCGCCGGGGCCTGTCAGCACGACGACGTCGAAGACGGCACGGCGTGCGACGACTTCACGGTCTGCTCGCTCGCGTCGGCGTGCCAGAGCGGCACCTGCACCGGCAGCGAGCTGGTCGACTGCGACGACGAGAACCCGTGCACGACCGACCTGTGCGACGCCGAGACGGGCTGCCACAGCGCCGCCGTCGAGGACGGCACCGGCTGCGACGACGACAACGCCTGCAGCGACGTCTCCGAGTGTCAGGGCGGGGTGTGCTTCGGCACGACCTACGTCTCGTGCGACGACGGCGACGACTGCACGACCAACTTCTGCGACCCGGCCAGCGGCTGCGAGGCCGCGCCGGTCGAGGACGGGATGCCGTGCGACGACGACGACCTCTGCACCTTCGAGGACTTCTGCACCGCCGGTGTGTGCGGCGGCGCCGACGTCACCTGCGGCCCGCCGAGCGAGTGCCAGTACCCCGGCGTCTGCAACCCGGCGACCGGGGTGTGTGACTACGAGCTGAAGGACGGGCAGATCCCGGTGCCGATCGCGCTGACCGACCTCGGGACCCTGGGCGGCGCGACCAGCCGCGCCATGGCGGTCAACGACGGCGGCGTCGTGGTCGGCGCCAGCGCCACCGAGGGCGGCGCGAGCCACGGCTTCGTGTGGACCGAGGCCGGCGGCATGGTGGACGTGACCCCCGCGGCCACGGCGGGCGTGGCCCTGTCGGTGAACGAGGCCGGCGTGGTGGCTGGCGTGCGGGCCGACGGGGAGTCCGCGCAGGTCGCCTTCCGCTGGCACGGTGGCGTGACCGACGCCCTGTGGAGCGTCTCCGGCGCCCTCGACGCGCCGGGCCACGTCTTCGGCCCGACGGCGAGCGGCAAGGTCGCGGGCAACACCACGACGGCGGGCGGCGATCCGGCGGGCGCCTACTCGGCCTCCGGGACGAGCGTCCAGCTCATCACCGGCGCCGGCGGCGTGGTCGTCGCTGGCCTCGACGATGGGGGCACGGTCGCCGGCTCGGTCGGCACGGCGGGCGCGGAGCGCGCGTTCCGCTGGGTCGGCGGCAGCCTGACCGACCTCGGGACCCTCGGCGGCGGGTACGCCCGGGCGACCGCCATCAACGGCGCTGGCAGCGTCGTCGGCTACGGCGAGGCGGCCGACGGGGCCGTGCGGGCCTTCATCGCCGACGCCGGCGACAGCGCGCTGACCGAGCTGCCGCCGCTGTGCGCGGACGACGGCACCGGGACCACGGTCTGCGGTGACGAGGCGCGCGCGGTGGCCATCGACGACACCGGTCGCGTCCTCGGCTGGGCGCTGACCCCCGACGGCGAGACCCACGCGGTGGTGTGGGCGGCGAGCGGGGTCATCAGCGACCTCGGGACGCTCGGCGGCGCGAGCAGCGCCCCGGTGGCGCTGGCGGCGGGCGGCGGGGTCGTCGGCGACAGCGTGACGGCCTGGGGCCAGACCCAGGCGGTGTACTGGAGCACCGAGCTGGAGCGGCTCGGCCTCGGGACGCTCGGGCTCAGCGGCTCGCGCGCGGTCGCGGTCGACGCGGCCGGGCACGTCGCGGGCGAGCTGGTCCTCGCGAGCGGGACCACGCGGGCCTTCCTGTGGGACGACGCGCGGGGGATGGCCGACCTCGGCACCCTCGGCGGGGCGAGCGCGACCGTCGCGGCGATGAACGCCCTCGGCCAGGTGGTCGGGGCCAGCGCCGTCCAGGGCGGCGACGCTCACGCCTACGTGAGCGCCGAGCCCGCGACGTCGTGCGTCTTCTGCGCGAGCGACGACGAGGCGCCGGTCATCGTGTGCCCGGTGTTCAAGGGCGCGGTCGAGTGCGTCGCCGGCGGGGCCGCGGTGGCCCTCGGCGAGCCGTCGGTGAGCGACGCCTGCGGGCGCCCGGTCGCGGTTCAGAGCGACGCGCCGCCGGTGTACCCGGTCGGGGCGACGCCGGTGACCTTCACGGCGACCGACAGCGCCGGCAACGAGGCGAGCTGCGGGACGACGGTGGTCGTGAAGGACACGGTGAAGCCCGCGCTGCTGTGTCCGGAGTCGAGCACGGTGGAGGCCGACGACGGCATCTGCGGCGCGACGGTGACCTTGGTGCCGACGGCGACCGACAGCTGCGACGGGGCGGACGGGATCACCATCGTCGGGCCGACCGGGCCGACGCTGTTCCCGCCGGGGGCGACCACGGTGAGCTACAGCGCGGTCGACAAGGCCGGCAACGTCAGCTCGTGCCAGTCGACCATCGAGGTCGTCGGGGTCACGGGGCTGTCGATCGCGTGTGACCCGGAGCTGACGGTCGAGGCGCCGGCGGACTTCTGCGGCTACCCCGAGGGGATCAGCGCGGACGTGGTCGACGTGTGCGCGCTGAACGTCACGGTGACGAGCGCTGCGGACAACTTCCCGATCGGGGTGACCGACGTGACCTTCACGGCCGATAACGACCGCGACGAGCGCGCGACCTGCGACACCAAGCTGACGGTGCTGGACGTCACGCCACCCACAGTGCAGTGCGGTGTCGGCGAGGTACTACCGCTTCTGCCGGCGGCTATTGCCACGGCAGTTTACGATGTGTGCGGCGCGGAATGGGTGGTCACCGGGGTGCGCTGCGTGCGGGTCGCGGACGACGGCGGCGAGGCTGAGGTGAGCGACGGCTGCGACGTGGTGCTCGAGGGTGGCGCGGTGGTGGTCCGCAGCGTCCCCGAGGGGAACACGGAGCTGCGCTGGACGGTGACGGCGACCGACCCGTCGGGCAACGCGGTGAGCGAGGACTGCGCGACGAAGCTCGACGACCGGCTGCTCGATCGCGACCGCGACGGGGTGGTGGACGGCGGCGACAACTGCCCCGACACGTTCAACCCCGACCAGAGCGACGTCGACCTCGACGGCGTCGGCGACGTCTGCGACGAGACCCCGGCCGAGGGGCTCGTCGCGAACGGCGGCGGCGGCTGCGCGGGCGGCGGCGGCGGCGCCCCGCTCGCGCTCGCGCTGGCGTTGTCGCTGGGGGCGGCGTTCATTCGCCGCCGGCGGACGTGAGGCGATAGCGGCCGAGCCCGGGGCTGGCTCTGGGCGCGTGGGCGCCCAGGCCCCCCGAGCGGTCGGGCGCCGGTTCTCACCCCTGTGCGCTGGACCAGCCGAGAAGAGGGGAGGTATGGTCAGGCCCCCGGAGAACGTGGGACGGCCATGGAAGGCGACGCGAACATCGAAGGCCCTGTCGGCGAGGTCGAGGGGCTTCGAGGCGAGATTGCGGACCTCGAGCGGAGGGTCGAGCGCCTCCGCGCCCAGCTCGCGCGAGCGGAGCGAGACCGTGCGGCAGGCGACGTGGTGGCAGATCCGGGTGTTACTTCCCTCGCCGATACGGCGTTTGGGGTGGGCGAGCCTGCCTTGCAGGCGGTGCTGGACCGTCTCCCCACGGGCGTCTGCGTCCACGCGCCGGACGGCCGCGTCCTGTTCTCCAACCGCGCGGCGCGGGCCCTGCTGGGTCTGACCGAAGCCCAGCGGGCGGTCGCCACCTGCGGGGAGTGGTGCTTGTTGCGAGACGACGGCTCGGCGATGCCCGCCGAGGAGCACCCCGTCAACCGGGTCCTGAGCTCGGGCGAGGACCTCCATGGCTACGTCGTCGGGATCGAGCGCCCCGGATCGGCTGACCTGACGTGGCTGGCGTGCAACGCCTTCGTATCGGAGGCTCAGGGGGAGCCCACCGCGGTGTTCGTCTCCTTCAGCGACATCACCGCGCTGAAGCGGAGCGAGCAAGCGCTGAGCGATGGGCGACAGCGCCTGGCCAACATCCTCGATACCCTCGGAGACCCGGTCTTCGTCAAGGACTCCGACCATCGCATCCTCTTCGCCAATCGCGCCTTCTGCGACCTCTTCGGCATGGAGCTCGAGGCCGTGATCGGCAAGACCCTGGCGGAGCACGTCCCGGACGACGAGCAGGTGCATTTTCTCGCGGTCGACCGGCGGGTGCTCGAGACCGGTCAGCCCGAGGAGTGCGAGGAGACCTTCACGCTGCATGGCCGGGACCAGCGACACATCGTGACGCGCAAGGCGCGCATCTCCGAGCCTTCTGGCAATCACCTCCTGGTGGGGTCGGTTCACGACCTCACGACGCGCAAGGCGGCGGAGGAGGCGCTGCGACAAAGCCAGCGGCTGCTGGACGTGACGAGCCGGATCGCCAAGGTCGGGGGGTGGCAGATCGATCTCCGCAGCGAGCGCTTGGCGTGGACCCGCGAGGTGTATCGCCTCCACGACGTGGACGAGACCTTCGAGCCGACGGTCGCGACAGCGATCGACTTCTATGCGCCCGACTCGAAGCCGTTGATAGCGGACGCGGTGCGGCGCGCGGTGGAGGAAGGCGCGCCGTTCGACCTCGAGCTGGAGATCATCACGGCCGGGGGGACGCACCGCTGGGTACACACGACCGGCCGCTCGCGCGCGGAGCACGGGCGGCCCGTCGAGCTGCTGGGCACGATCCAGGACATCTCGGAGCGGCGGCGCGCAGAGGCCGAGCGGGACCGCCTCGAGGCTCAGCTCGAGCAGGCGCAGAAGTTGGAGTCGATCGGGCGCTTGGCGGGGGGCGTGGCCCACGACTTCAACAACATGCTCACGGTGATCCTCGGCAACACCCGGTTCGCCCTCCGTCAGGTGCCGACCGACGCCCCCCTGTATGCGGACCTGCTGGAGATCCAGAGCGCGGCCGGCCGGTCGGCGCAGCTCACGGGCCAGCTGCTGGCCTTTGCGCGCAAGCAGGTGATCTCGCCGCAGGTCCTCGACCTCAACGCGACGCTGTCGGGCATGGTCAACATGCTGCAGCGCTTGATCGGCGAGGACATCCACTTGGCCTGGGCGCCACAGCCGGACCTGTGGGCGGTCAAAGTGGACCCCTCACAGATCGATCAGATCCTGGTCAACCTGTGCATCAACGCGCGCGACGCCATCGCCGACGTCGGCAAGGTGACCATCGAGACGCACAACCGCTCCATCGACGAGGCCTACTGCGCCGACCATGCGGGCTACGTCGCCGGGGACTACGTGCAGATCGCGGTGAGCGACGACGGCTGCGGCATGGACGAGTCGACGCTGTCGTGCATCTTCGAGCCGTTCTTCAGCACCAAGGCGACCGGCGCCGGTACGGGCCTCGGGCTCGCCACGGTCTACGGCGTGGTCAAACAGAACGGTGGGTTCATCAACGTATACAGCGAGCCGGGGGCTGGCACGACGTTCACCCTCTACTGGCCACGGTTCGTCGAGGAGGGGACACAGCGGCCGTTGGGCGAGACCGTGAGGGCGATCCAGGGCGGCCTCGAGACCATCCTGTTGGTGGAGGACGAGCCGGGTATCCTGAGGTTGACGACCCGGATCCTCACCACCTACGGGTACACCGTCGTCGCGGCGAGCCGGCCCCGTGAGGCCATCCGCCTGGCGCAGGAGCGCGCCGGCGCGATCGACCTGCTGGTGACCGACGTGGTCATGCCGGAGATGAACGGTCGCGACCTCGCCGACCACCTCCTGGCGCTGTTTCCTTCGCTCAAGCGCCTGTTCATCTCCGGCTACACGGCCAACGTGATCGTCCACCACGGCGTGCTCGATGAAGGCGTGAGCTTCCTCCAGAAGCCGTTCTCGGTGGAGGAGTTGACCGGCGCGGTGCGGACGGCCCTCGACGGCGTGGCCTCGGATCTCGCGCGTTGACCGCCGTGGGCAGGACGGAGATCCGAGTCCGCCGCTGGCGGTGCGGGGTCGCGCGTCAGCGCGGCCCGGTGCCGGCCGCGGAGGACGCGGGTCCGCGCCCGATACCCGGGCGCTGCGCCCCGCTCCCCGCGAAGGAGGCTCGAAGTGGGCCACGCGGTGGCGAAACCGCCCGCTCCACAGGTGGTCAGCGTGACCGATCCGGTCGCTCTGCGGCCTCCGCGCGTGGGATGATGGCCGGCCTCTCCTCGCGGGCGATCGCCACCACTGCCTCGCGCAGCCAGCGCAGCCCGGCGTCTCGGTCGAAGGTGGGGTGCCAGGCCACGCAGATCTCGGCCGACGCCAGCGGCACCGGCGGCGGGAGGACGCTGAGCCCGTGTTGCCGGGCGAAGAGACGCCCAATGGACTCCGGCACGGTCGCGACGAGGTCCGATCCCCCGAGCAGCCCCGGCACGAGCCCGAAGAACGGCACCTCCACCGCCACCCGCCGATCCAGGCCCAGGTCCGCGAGCGCCCGATCGACCACGGAGCCCCCCTCTCGGCGCGGGCTGACGTGGACGTGGGGCCACCGCACGTAGTCCTGAACGGTCGCGGCGGGGTCCGCCAAGGGGTGGCCCGAGCGGGTGACGACGACGAAGGGATCACGCAGCACGGACCGCGCCTCGAGCCCGCGCTCCGTCGCGCCGTGAACGCCCAGGTACAGGTCGGAGGTGCCGCTCTCGAGCTCGGACGCCACCGAGCCCGCCTCCAGCGCCCGAACCGCCAGCTCTACCCCCGGCGCAGCGCGGGCGACGAACCCCTGCAGCCGCGGTAGCACGACCATCGCGAGGTAGTCCACGGTCGCCAGGACGAAGCGGCGGCGCGCCGTCGCCGGATCGAACGCCGGGCGGTCGCGAACGACCGCCTCCAGCGCGCCGCAGGCGTCCCGCAAGCGGCGCTGGATCCGCTTGGCGAAGGGGCTTGGGACCATCCCCCGTCCAGCGCGGACCAGGATCGGATCGTCGAACTGCTCCCGAAGCCGCGCGAGGCGCTGGCTCATCGCCGACTGGGTGATCCCTACACGGTGAGCGGCCCGCGTGACGCCGCCGTCCTGGAGCAGCGCGTCGAGCGCGACCAGCAGGTTCGCGTCGAGGGCCGCGAGCTTCGGCCCCCAGCGCATATCATTCGCAGCACTAATGATTACACCTCCATCGTTCGTTGGTGGCGCCGCCGTCACGCCCCCATTGTTGCCTTGTGACAGCCCTTTAAAACCACGAGGCAACTATGTCTGACATCGATAGAAAGTCCAAGGTCGTCGTCATCGGCTCCACCGGCCTCATCGGCGCGCAGGTCGTCCGCTGGCTCACCGCGGGCGCGCGCGCCGAGCGGTACCAGGTCCTCGGCGTGACCCACCAGACGTCACCCGGCCTGGACCTGGAAGCGCCGGCGTCGATCGCGGCCTTCTTCGACGCACACCGCGGGGTCGACCACGTCATCGTGGCCGCGGGGGCCGCCCGCTTCGGCGGCTTCGACGCCCTCGACGCGGGGGCCTTCGAGGTCGGGCTCCGCAGCAAGCTCATGGGGCAGGTCAACGTCGCGATGGCGGCGCTGCGCACCCTGCCACGCGGTGGTTCGGTGACGCTGACGAGCGGGGAGCTGTCGCGCGCTCCGATCCCGGGCAGCGCCGCGGTGGCCCTGGTCAACGGAGCGCTCGACAGCTTCGTGCGGGCGATCGCCCTCGACGCCCCGGCGGAGCGGCGGGTCAACGTCGTCAGCCCGGGTTGGATCTCCGAGACGCGAGCGCGGATGGGCCTCGACCCGGGTCACGGCGTCCCCGCGAGGGACGTCGCGCGCCTGTACCTCACCGCGCTCGAAGGAGACCTCCACGGCCAGGTCGTGACCGCCGCGACGGCCGGCTGACTCGGCCGCCGTCGCCGCGTCGGCGGCGCACCCGGCGCCGCCGACGCGGCCGTCAGCAAGCCCCCCTCACGAGGAGCGCGACCCCATGATCAGCCCAGCCTCAACGACCGCGCCCCCGGCGCCCGGGAGGGCGCGCTGCCCGGCGACCGGGCTGCGCACGCTCCGCGCGTCCACGCCACGCCGCGCCCAAGGGGCAACCCGCGCCGCGATGGCCCCCCTCGCGCGCCTCGCGGCGCCCCTCGTCGGCCTGAACCTCCTCAATGTGCTGGCGCTGGCCGTGGACACGGCGATGGTCGGCAGCCTCGCGAGCTCGGAGTCCGCCCTGGCCGGCCTTGGGTTCGCCACCCAGCTCGCGTTCCTGCTGCTCACGGCGATGATGGGTGTGTCGGTCGGCGCCGTCACCTTGATCTCCAGGGCCTACGGGGCAGGAGATGAGGTGCGGACGCGGCACCTCCTGGCGCAGGCGCGCGCCGTCACCGTCCTGATCGGCGTCAGCGTCGGGGTCCTCGGCACCCTCGGCGCCCGGCCCCTCGCGCGGCTGCTCGGCGCCGAGGGCGCTGCGCTGGAGGACGCGCTGAGCTACTTGCGACCGCTCATCGTCGGCTCGACGCTGAACTATCTCGCCATCCTGTACGCCGGGGCGATGCGGGCGGTCGGCAACACCTGGGTGCCGCTGCGGGTCGGGCTCATCGCGAGTCTCCTCAATGTCGTGGTCAACTCCGTCCTCATCGGCGGAGGAGGCGCGATACCGCCGCTGGGCGTCGCCGGCGCAGCCTACGGCACGCTGGCCTCGCAGGCCCTGTCGCTCGCCCTGCTCTCGCGGCACCTCCGCAAGGGCGACGTCGCCGGTCTCGGTCTGCGGTCACCGGGACCGTGGCCCAGGCTCGACGTCGCTGTCGCGCGCAGCTTCCTGCGCATCGGTGGCCCCGCGGCGCTCGACTTCGCGATGTTGAACGTGGCCTATCTCGCCGTGATCGGGCTGCTCGGCCACACCGACGCCCTGGCCGTGGCCGCGCACGGAGTGGGCATGCGCATCCAGCTGCTCGCCTTCGCGCCGGCGATCAGCATCTCGCAGGCCACGGCCGCCCTCGTCGGCCAGCACCTCGGCGCCGCGCGGCCGGATCGCGCGCGGGCGACGGTCCGCGCCGCGCTCGTTCAGAGCCTCGCGCTCATGACCGCCCTGCCGGTCGCCGTCCTCGCGGCCGCGCCCCCGCTCCTCGAGGTGTTTGGCGTCACGCCGGGCACCGCCCTCGGGGAGCTCACGCTGACGTGGATGACGATCATGGGCGCGTCCTTGCCGATACTCGGCGCGAACATCGTCTTCGTCGGCATGATGCAGGGCGCGGGCGCCACGCTCACGAGCCTGGGCATCAACAGCCTAGCGACGCTGGGACTGCAGGTCCCCTTCGCGTGGCTCGCGGGCGACGTCCTCGGGCTGGGGGCGGTCGGGGTCTGGCTCAGCGTCCCCGTGTGCTTCGGGACGCGGGCGGTGCTGGGGCTCGGCGTGTTCCGCCGGGGCCGCTGGGCCGAGCCCCGGCGCGCCCCGCGCGCCGGCGGATGATGCGCGCCGAGCTGCGGCCAACGCGAACTCGGGCTGCGTCCGTGGTAGCGTCGTCGCACCGCGGGTCGCGAGGCGGCCGCGCGACCTCGAGGCCCGTGTCGCGGAGCCCCCATGCCGACCCTCTCTCTGATGACCTTCGCCGCCGCGCTCTCGACCCTGGCCGCGGCCGCGTGCGCCACGCCGACCCCGGCGCCGCCCGCCAGCCCGGGCGTCAAGGTGCCGGGGCGCGATCGCGGCGCCGTCGCCGGCACCGTCCTCGACGAGACCACCGGCGCGCCCGTCGCGGGCGCCGTGGTGATCGTGACCGCCCCTCACCTGGGCTTCGAGCGGCGCCTCGTCAGCGACGCCGCCGGGGCCTTCTTCGAAGCCAGCCTGCCCCCCGGGGAGGTGGCGCTGGGCGTCTCGTGCCCCGGCTTCGCCCCGCGCCGCGTGGAGGACGTCGTGGTCACGAACGACGCCACGGTCACGGTGGAGGTCAGGCTGACCTCCGACGCGCGCGCGCCTCGATGAGCGCGGGCGGGGGGCGGCGTCCGGCGTGGCTTCGAACAGCGGGCCGCACCGTGGGCCAGGGGGCCCGGACCGGAGGGAGAGCGACATGAACACCACGAGCGTCGACGCCTACCTCGCAGACGGCTGTGGCCGCTGCGACCAGTACCAGACGCCCCAGTGCAAGGTGCACCTGTGGACCTCGGCCCTGGTCGAGCTGCGCGCGCTGCTCGTGGCGTCGGGGCTGAGCGAGGAGATGAAGTGGGGATCGCCCTGCTACACGCTGGACGGCAAGAACGTCGTGATGCTGACGTCGTTCAAGGACCACTGCGCGCTGAGCTTCTTCAAGGGTGTCCTGTTGGCCGACGAGCGCGGGGTCCTCGCCGCGCCGGGGCCGAACTCCCAGGCGATGCGCCTGTTCAAGTTCACCTCCCGCGACGAGGTCCGAGCGCAGCGCGAGCTCGTCGTCCGCTACCTCGAGGAGGCCATCGCGCTCGAACGGGCGGGCGCGACGGTCACCTTCGCGGCGTCCCCCGAGCCGATGCCCGCGGAGCTGTCGGCGCAGCTGGCCGCGGATCCCGCGCTGAGCGCCGCCTTCGACGCCCTCACCCCCGGCCGGCGGCGCAGCTACATCCTCCACGTCTCTGGGGCGAAGCAGGCCAAGACGCGCGCGGCGCGGGCCGAGCGCTGCGTCCCGCTGATCTTGGCGGGCAAGGGCTTCAACGAGCGGTGACGAGAGGGGCGGTCATGGACATGCCGGAGTGGATCTACGCGCCGCCGACCGAGCCCTGGCTGGTGGTGCTGTACGAGGACCGGGACGTCGTCGCCGTCGACAAGCCGTCGGGGCTGCTGTCGGTGCCGGGGCGCGGGCCCGGGCTCGAGGACAGCGCCGCGACGCGGCTGGCGCGCGACCGCGCGCACGCGTGGCCCGCCCACCGCCTCGACATGGACACCTCGGGCGTGCTGCTGTTCGCCCTGCGGCGCAAGGCGGAGGCGGAGCTGCACCGACAGTTCCGCGACCGCGTCCCGCGCAAGGTCTACCTGGCCCGGGTCGCCGGTCACCCCGCCGACGACGCCGGCTTGATCGATCTCCCGCTGGCCCACGAGGGCGGCGCGCCGCGCTCGCGCGTCGACCCGGCGGGCAAGCCGGCGCGGACGCGGTGGCGGGTGCTCGAGCGCGACCCCGACGGCAGCGCGCTGCTGGAGCTGCGGCCCGAGACCGGGCGGTCCCATCAGCTGCGCGTGCACCTCCTCGCGCTCGGTCACCCCATCCTCGGCGATCGCTTCTACGCGCCGCCCGCGGTGGTGGCCCTGGCGCCGCGCCTCATGCTGCACGCGGCCTCGCTGACCCTGCGCCACCCCTACAGCGGAGACCCGCTGACCATCGAGGCCCAAGCGCCCCCGGGCCTCGCGCCCCGGGGACGGCGCTAGGCCCCCCGCTCGACAGCGCAGGGGGCCGCCTACGGGTGGAAGTAGGTCCCGGCGGCGCCCGCGCCGTAGCCGGTGCCCCCCGAGACCGTCACCGTGGCGCCGCCGATGTCGGCGCCGCCGGCGTCGATCTTGATCCGCCCGCCGCCGCCGCCGCCCGCCGGATCGCAGGTGTCGGAGCCGCTCGCGCCGCCGTTGGCGGTGAGCGCGCCGGTGACCGTCACGGCGTCGCCGAGGAGCAGCACGCCGCCGCCGGAGCCGCCTCCGCCGACCGCGCAGCTCCCGGTGACGCTCTCGCCGTCCACGACGATCGCCCCGGCCACCTCGACGCTCGGCGCGATGAGGACGACCTTGCCGCCGCCCGCCCCGCCGAGGGCGGACGCGCTGGCGCTGCCGCCGCCGGAGCCGAAGGCGACGTCGTTGGAGGACCACGGGACGGTCTCGAGGCCCGCGAGCCCGTAGCTGCTGCCCGGGATGCAGGAGGAGGCCCCGAGGTCCTTGCCCTGCCCGCCGACGCCGCCGTAGCCCGCGCCGCACGGGGTCGCGCCGCCGTTGGTGCCCGCGCCGGTGCCGGACTGCGGCCCGTAGCCGGCCCCGACGCCGTCGATCGTGCCGAGGACGTGGACCTCGTCGGCGTTGATCACCAGCTCTCCGAAGTCGGCGCCGTCGTAGGGCGCGAGGGTCACCGTCACGCCGGCGGGGACGGTGAAGACGCCGACGTTCTCGTGGAGGCCGGCGATGACGTCGCCGTCCTCGAGCGTCCAGTCGGCCCCGCTGTGGTCGCCGCCGGCCGTCGCGGTCCACACCGTCTCGTAGTCGATGGTCGCCGCCTGCGCGCCGCCCTCGTTGCCGAGCGCGTCGCGGAAGGTGACGGTCACGCCGTGGGCCCCCGTCACCGGGGTGAGCTCGACCGTGAGCGTGTTCGCGGCCGCGATCCACGCGAAGGTGTTGGCGTCGTCGTACAGGTCGCCGGTCACCCTCATCTGGACGGCGTCGTCGTAGCCGATGGTCAGGTGGATGACGGTGTCCCCGGTCGTCGCGCCCTCGTCGATCGCGAGCGACGTCCCGGTCGGCGGGGTCGCGTCCCAGGTGAAGCCGACCGTCGACAGCGGGGCGACCTCGGCGTTGCCGGCGGTGTCGATCGCGCGGCTGGTGATCGCGTAGGCGCCGTCGCTGTAGTCGCTGGCGGTCGGGGCGGTGTTCAGGTGCCAGGAGGTCCGCCCCTCGGCGGGGAGCCAGGTCTCGTCCGACACGAAGGCGGCGCCGTCCCAGGAGAAGCCGTCGGCGGCGCGGGCGATCCGGACCTCGACGACGTCCACCGAGGTGTCGTCGCTCGCGGTCCCGGAGACGGTGGGAGCCATCCGATGAGCGCCGCCGTCGGGCGGCCCGGTGACGGTCGAGGTCGGCGGGTTGGTCTCGAGGTAGTAGAAGTAGGTGCCGGCCACGCCGCTCGCGTAGCCGGCGCCGCCGCTCACGTCGACGGTCGCGGCGCCGACGTCGACGCTCGCCCCGTAGACCTTGACGCGGCCGCCGCCGCCGCCGCCCGCCTGCTCGCAGAAGCCGGTGCCGTCGGGTCCGCCG
>PHBI01000041.1 GCA_002841945.1 Deltaproteobacteria bacterium HGW-Deltaproteobacteria-14 | reverse complement strand
ACGGCGGCGCGGCCGATCCCGACCGCCACCGCCGCGAGCCCGATCCGCGTCAACGCGACGGCGCGGACGCCCGCGCCGGCGGGCAGCGCGCCGAGCTCCTCAGCCGCCACGCCGGCGAGCCGCAGCGCGCCGAGGTCGGCGCCGCGGAGCCCGAGCGGTCCGCCACGGCCCTCACGGGTGACCCCCGGGGCGGTGGCGTCGACGAGCACGAGGCGCTCGCCTCCGGAGAGGGTGAACAGCGCGCGCTCCGCCGTGGTCGCGAGCCGCATCGGATCGACGCGGCCCGCGAGCCGCCCGTCGGTCCCGCGGGCCAGGGGCGGGGCCGCCTCGGCCGCGAGGCGCAGGGTCCCGCCCGCGGCCGCCGCGAGGTCGGGGTGCACGGGGGCCACCGCGGCGAACACCGCGAGCCGCCCGGCCAGGGTGGCGACGTAGTGGCCGAGGACCGCGCTCGCGGCCCCGAGCTCCTCGCACACCAGCGCCAGCTCCATCGGACCGAGCCCGGCCCCCCCTGCGTCTTCGGCGAGGGCGAGGCTCAGCACGCCGAGGTCCCCGAGCGCGCGCACCGGCGCGTCGGGCAGCGCGTCGGCGGCGTCCCAGCCGGCGGCGGCCGGCGCCACCTCGCGCTTGGCGAAGTCCCGCACCAGGTCGCGGATCGCGACGGCGTCCTCGGTCAGCGCGAGCGCCACTAGCCGATCAGCTCCTTGCGACCGCGGCCGCCCGCGAGGATGGCGCGCACCGCGGTGACGATGTCCTCGAGGCGCGCCCCCGGGGTGAAGACGCGCGCGACCCCGGCCGCCTCGAGGCGGGCGATGTCGTGCTCGGGGATGATGCCGCCGACGAACATCGCGACGTCGTCCCCGCCGCGCTCGCGCAGCTCGGCGAGGATCGCGGGGACGAGGTGGTTGTGGGCCCCCGACAGGATGGACACGCCGACCATGTCGACGTCCTCCTGGATGGCGGCCTGGGCGATCATCGCCGGGGTCTGGTGAAGGCCCGTGTAGATGACCTCGAGCCCGGCGTCGCGCAGCGCGCGCGCGACGACCTTGGCGCCGCGGTCGTGGCCGTCGAGGCCCGGCTTGGCGATGAGCACGCGATAGTGTTCGTCGGACATCGGCTCAGCCCCCCGCCCCGTGCAGTTGAATGACCTCGCGGCCCACGACGAGCCGCTGGATCTCGCTGGTCCCCTCGAAGATGGTCGTGACCCGCGCGTCGCGCATCAGCCGCTCGACCAGGCCCGCCCGCTCCACACCAGCGGCCCCGAGGAGCTCGACCGACCGCATGGTCACGGCCTTGGCGTTCTCGGTGGCGAAGAGCTTGGCCATCGCCGCCTCGCGCGTGTAGCGCCCGACCGCCCCGCGGAGCGACGCGCCCTTGAGCAGCGCCGCCCGCTCGACCATCAGCTCGGCCGCCCGGGTGCGGGTCAGCAGCTCCGCGAAGGCGACCTCCCGCGCGGACCGCAGCGGGCCCGCGGGCTGGGCGGCGAGCTCATGCTGCACTGCAACAAGCGCGGCCCGGGAGATCCCGTTCGCCATGGCGCCGATCGTGATTCTCCCGCCATCGAGCGCCGTCATTGCGATGCGAAAGCCGATGCCCTCTTCGCCGATCAGGTTGGCCGCCGGGACGCGGCAGCCATCCAGCGTGATCGGCACCGTGTTCGACCCGAGCAGCCCCGTCTTCTCCTCGGCCTTGCCGACGCCGAAGCCCGGCATGTCCGGGGTGACGACGAAGGCGCTGATGCCCCGGTGACCGGCGGCCGGCGGCCCGGTGCGGGCCATCACGATGAAGACCTTGGAGAAGGCCCCGGACGTGATCCACATCTTGGTCCCGTCGAGGACCCAGGCGTCGCCGTCGCGGACGGCGGTCGCCTTGAGCGAGGCGGCGTCCGAGCCCGCCGCCGGCTCGGAGAGGCAGAAGCTGCCGGTCACGGCGTCGCCCGAGGTCAGGCGCGGCACGAAGCGGGCGATCAGGTCCTCGGAGCCGAAGCGGCACAGGGTCTCGGCCACCATGTTGGTGACGCTCGCGCCGACCGCGGTCGACGCGCAGGCCGCCGCGATCTCGCTCAGCGCCAGCGCCAGGGCCAGCGGCTCGGCCCCGAGGCCGCCCCAGCGGGGGGGCACGGTCACGCCGAGCAGCCCGCGCTCGGCCAGGGCCCGAAAGGAAGCCACCGGGAAGCGGTGCTCGCGATCGAGCTCCGCCGCCAGGGGTGCGAGGCGCTCGGCGGCGATGGCGCGCGCGCGCGCCACCACCACCTCGGTCGTCACAGCTTGGTCCGTCCGAGCCATCACCGCCCTCAGCGCCCGGTGAACGCCGGGTCGCGCTTGTCGAGGAACGCCCGGGTCCCCTCGCGCATGTCCTCGGTCTTGAACATCGAGCCGAAGAGCATCGACTCGAACTCGAGCCCGACCTCGAGCGCCAGGTCGTAGCCGCGGTTGAGGGCGCGCTTGGCGGCCCCGACCGCGAGCGGCCCCTTGGTCGCGATGTTGCGCGCGATCTCGCCCGCCCGCTCGAGCAGCTCGCCGTGGGGATAGACGGCGTTGGCGAGGCCGATGTCGAGGGCGCGATCCGCCTTGATGATCTCGCCGGTGAAGATCAGCTGCTTGGCCACCCCGCGGCCGACGATGCGGGCGAGGCGCTGGGTCCCGCCGAAGCCGGGGATCAGCCCGAGGTTGACCTCGGGCTGCCCGAAGCGCGCCTTGTCGCTCGCCAGGATGAAGTCGCACGCCATGGCGAGCTCGCACCCGCCGCCCAGGGCGAAGCCGTTGACCGCCGCGATGACCGCCTTGGGGACGGACTCGATCGCGGTGGTCAGGTTCTGCCCCAGGCGGGCGAAGTCCTCGGCGCCCTCCTGATCGAGGTCGGCCATGTGCGCGATGTCGGCGCCGGCCACGAACGCGCGGTCCCCGGCCCCGGTGAGGATGCAGACCCGCGCGTCGGGATCGTGCCGGAACTCGAAGAACGCCCGATGCAGCTCGGTCAGCGTCTTGTTGTTCAGCGCGTTCAGGACCTGCGGCCGGTTGATCGTCAGGGTGACGATGTTGCCGTCGCGCTCGTACAGGAGGTTGTCGTAGCTCATCAGAGGCGCTCGACCACGAGGGCGACCGCCTCGCCGCCACCGAGGCAGATGCCGGCGCAGCCGTAGCGCGCGCCGGTGTCCTGCAGGGTGTGGACCAGGGTCGCCAGGATGCGGTTGCCCGAGGCGCCGATGGGGTGGCCGAGGGCGACGGCGCCGCCGCGCGGGTTGACCTTGGCGGCGTCGAGGCCGAGCTCCTTCATGATCGCCAGGGACACGACCGAGAAGGCCTCGTTGATCTCGAAGGACGCGATGTCGTCGAGCTTCAGGCCCGCGCTCGCGACGGCGCGCGCGATGGCCTTGGCCGGGGCGGTGGTGAACCACTCCGGGGCCTGGGCGTGGTGGCCGCTGGCGATGATGCGCGCGATGGGCTTGACGCCGAGGGCGTCGGCCTTCTCGCGGGACATGATGACCATCGCCGAGGCGCCGTCGTTGATGCTCGAGGCGTTGGCGGCGGTGACCGTACCGGTCTTCTCGAAGGCGGGGCGGAGCTTGGCGAACTTCGCCGGGTCGCCGCGGCCGGGCTCCTCGTCGGTGTCGACCATGACCGGGTCGCCGCGGCGCTGCGGGACGGCGACCGGCACGATCTCGCGGGCGAACAGCCCCGCGGCGATGGAGGCGTTGGCGCGCCGGTAGCTCTCTGCGGCGTAGGCGTCCTGCTCCTCGCGGGAGATGTTCATCTCGCGCGAGCACAGCTCGGCGGCGCTGCCCATGTGGTAGTCGTTGTACACGTCCCACAGGCCATCGTTGATGATCATGTCCTTGATCTGCCCGTGGCCGAGGCGCAGCCCATCGCGCGCGCCCGGCAGGAAGTACGGGGTCTGGGACATGTTCTCCATGCCGCCGGCGACCAGGATGTCGGCGTCGCCGGCGCGGATGATCTGGCTCGCGAGGATCACGGTCTTGAGGCCGGAGCCGCAGACCTTGTGGACGGTGGTGGCGCCGACGCTATTCGGCAGGCCCGCGAAGATGCTCGCCTGGCGCGCAGGCGCCTGGCCGAGGCCCCCCTGCAGGACACACCCCATGAGGACCTCGTCGACCGAGGCCGGGTCGATGCCCGCCCGCTCGACGGCGGCCTTGATGGCGACGGCGCCGAGCTTCGGGCCCGACACGCTGGACAGGCTGCCTTGGAAGGACCCGATCGGGGTCCGGGCCGCGCTTGCGATGACGACTTCGCGCATGACTGCACCTCCTCCGTTGATGCTCGGCACGTAGCACCCGCCGCCCGGGGCTGTAAAGCGTCGCGCCCCGCGGCGCGGGCGGGGAAGGCGCGGCGCGCGGGCCGCGTTTGGGGCTGCGTCGGCGCCGCCTCCCGGGGTGCTTGACACCCGGCACGTGCGGGCGTTTTAGTCCCGGCGTCCGCTCCCCCCGAGCCCCCCCGAGCCATTGGAGCCCCCATGGCGCGCCCCTCGCACCTCACCCGCCTCCTCCTCGTCGCCGCCCTGGTCCCCCTCGTCGCCCCGAGCGCCAGCGCGCGCAAGCAGGTCGACGAGGTGGTGGAGCGCGCCATCAAGAACCTCGAGCGAGGCGTCAAGTCCGGGGACTTCGACACCCGCGCGCTGGCGGTGCGCGGCCTCGGGCACGCGCCGAAGAAGGAGGCGCTGCCGCTGGTGAAGGACGCCCTGGCCGACCCGCAGTGGAAGGTGCGGCGCGCCGCCATCGAGGCGCTGGGCGATCTAAAGGAGAAGCGCCTGTGGGAGCAGGCGCTGCTCGCGGCCATCGCGGACGTGAAGATCGACGCCGACACCGGCGTGATGCCGCTGCTCGCGCCGCTCGGGCCGAAGAAGGGCGTCGACATGCTGATGAAGGCGCTGCGCGACCCGAAGTTCCCCAAGCCCGAGCGCTACGCGGCAGCGCTGGCGCGGCTCGGCGGCGACTGGATGGTCACCGGCTACAAGGCGGCGCTCAAGCTCCTCAAGGGCGAGAGCCGCACGCCGTTCGAGGTGGAGTACACCAAGCTCCGCCTGCCCGACGCCCTGCCGCTGTACAAGGACAAGCTCGACCGACAGGAGATCGGCGTGCAGAAGGTGGTCCTCGACCGCATCGAGGCGCTCGACGGCAAGATCGACGTCGGCTTCCTGAAGGTGCTGCTGCGCAGTAAAGACGAGGCCATCGCGTTCCAGACGGCGGCGCTGCTGGCGCGCCACGGTAACGCGGCGGGCAAGGGCCTGCTGGTCGAGGCGGCCAAGGGCCAGGACGAGCAGAAGCAGCTGGCGGCGCTGGTCGCGCTGTCGCCCATCGCGAGCGCGGATCTCTTCGACATCGTGCGGCCGATCGTGAAGGACCGCAGCGCCAACATCGATCTCCTGCTGGCGGCCTACCGGATCTTCTTCAAGGGCGGAAACCCGAAGCTCGCGGCCTACCTCGAGAACGAGCTCACGAACACCGACGTCAACATGCGCGCCGCGGCCGTCGCGTTCATCGGCGAGGTCAAGGGGCACGCGGCGATCAGCGACCTGGTGCCGCTGCTGGGCGCCGGCCCGCTGGTGATTCGCGTGCAGGCCGCCGGGTCGCTCGGGCGCCTCGGCCAGCGCGACGCCATCCCGGCGCTGCGCGACGCCCTGAACGTCGCCCACGAGACCGAGTTCAAGGTGGCGCTGCTCGACGCCCTGGCCGACATCAAGGACGCCGAGATCCTCGACGTCGTGCGCTTCTACATCCAGGAGCGCGACGCGGACGTGCGGCGCGCGGCGGTGCGGGCCATCGTGTCCGTCCCGACCGACGAGGGGCTGCGCGACCTCGAGCAGGTGCTCTCGGACCGCGACCGCGAGATCCGCACGATGGCGCTCAGAGCCATCGTCGAGCGCGCGCCCGACCGCTTCATCAAGCAGTACGAGCAGGCGCTGACGTGGATCGAGCCGAGCTTCGTGAGCGATCTGGCCGACCAGTGGAAGGGCAAGGCGCGGCCGCACGTCGAGCTGGCCCTCGACAGCTCCCGCGACGAGATGCGCTCGGAGGGCCTGCGCGCGCTGAAGCTGCTGCCGAAGGTCGACCAGCTGGCGGTGCTCGCCGGGCTGGTGAAGGACGCCAAGCGCGAGGAGATGCGCCTCGTCGCGCTCACCAAGCTGGTCGAGGTCCAGGGCAAGGACGCCCTGCCGCTGGTGGTCGAGCTGGCGACGAGCGGGGACGCCAAGATGCGCGTCGCCGCCCTGGCGATCATCGGCGAGCGCGGCGGCAAGGAGCAGGACGCGCTGCTCCGCGGGCTGGTCGACGACTCCGCGGAGGCGATCCGCGTGGCCGCGTCCTCGGCCCTGCTGAGCCTGTGACCACGGGCGCGCGCTGCGCGCTCGGGTAGCGACTGCGGGCGGGCGGGCGCGAACGTGAGTTCGGGCACCGCCCGCTCAAGCTCACGCCTACGCCCGCGCTCGCACCGCCGCGTCCCTTCGTTGCGCCACGACCGATCTAGTCGTAGACTCGCCGATCGGACCGAAGCCGGGGCGCAACTTATGAATCTTGCAAACGTTTCGCTCGCGATCGCGGGGCTGTTCGCCACGACACTCCCCGCCGGCTGCGCCGAAACGGAGAATCCTGGCGCGGACGGGCAGGACACGAGCGGTGGCGACACGATCCAACCCGTCGCGCCCCCCATGATCGACATGCTGTGGGTCATCGACAGCTCGCCGTCGATGTGCGCCGAGCAACGAGACCTCGCGCTGAGCTTCCCGGGCTTCGTGGCCGAGCTCACCAAGACCGGCGACGTCGACCTCCGCGTCGCGGTCACGAGCACCGACGTCCTGTGCGACAACGACAGCGTCTACATCTTCGCGACCCAGGGCAACTTCAACACCGTCGGGGCCACGCAGTTCCCGCCGCCCTGCCAGGAGCGCCGCGAGCGCTTGTGCATGGACGACGCCGCCTGCGCCAACATGGACTGCGTCGTCCGCGGCGAGTGCGCCGCCGATGACCCCGACTGCACCTGCGCCGGCGAGCTGGGCGAGTGGTTCTGCCGGCATCCGGGCAGCGACGCGTGCCAGACCAACCCGAACGGATCGGTGAACAGCTTCTGCCGCCGCGGCTGCGCCACCGATGAGGACTGCCGGCAGCTCTTCGGCGCCGAGGACTACCTCTGCCAGAAGCCGTCGCACAACACGGGGGACTGGGGCTGCATGGCGCCGCCGGCGACCGTGGGATGCCCCGCCAGCGTGCCCCCGGTCCTCGACAGCACGAACCTCGACCTGTTCCGGTGCGCGGTGACCGTCCAGATCAACCAGGAGAAGTGCAAGAAGTACGAGCAGGGGATGAGCGCGGCGCTGATGGCCCTCGAGCCGGACGGCCCGAACGGCGCCCAGGCGACGGGCTTTCTGCGCGACGGCGCCTGGCTCGTCGTCGTCTTCGTCAGCGACGAGGGCGACTGCTCGGTGGCGCCCGGCCGCACCATCGACGAGGTCGACTACGAGCGGTGCTGGTTTCTGCCGACGACCGACGACGGCGGCCCGCTGCTCCCGGTCGCGGAGGTCGCCGCCCGCCTGAGAGCCCTCCGGCCGGATCCCGGCAAGGTCATCGTCGCCGCCATCGGTGGGGACTCGCTCGCCACCGACCCCGCGCAGGTGGCCGCCGACCGCCAGGCGTTCCAGGCGTCGCTGCTCGGCGCGGAGCTCTGCTACCAGCAGTCCACCATCTGCGGCGGGGACAACCAGGCGGCCACCTGGGCGCCGCGCACCCAGGCCCTCGCCGCGGCCTTCGGCGATCGCGGCGTGTTCACCAACATCTGCAACGACGCCGGCCTCGCCCCGGCCCTCGGTCAGATCGCTGCGGCGATCGCCGGGCTCACCGCCGGCCGCTGACCCGCGCAGCGGCCGCGACGCCTCTCGTTGAGTGCAGCGCCGCCGTCCCGTATGCTCTGGCCGGCGGGCTTTCGCCCGCGGGGCGTTTGGTGCTAAGACCGGGCGCCAGGACTGGACGGGGTGTCGCATGAAGATGGCGTCAGCGCAGCGCGGTCGCGCGTGGGTCGGGGTGGTGCTCGTCGGGGCGATGTTCGCCACCCTCGGGAGCTGCAACCACGAGCCGATCAAGGGCCTCGAGCGGAGCTTCACCCTCAAGGTCGAGAAGCGGTCGGGGACGGGCAAGCCGATCCCGATCGATTTTCTGTGGGTCGTCGATAACTCGAGCTCCATGTGTCAGGAGCAGCTGAGCCTCGCCGACAGCTTCGAGACCTTCACGACCCAGATCGAGGCCTTCTTCCAGATCGACCCGCGCCTCGCCGTGACGTCCCACGACGTCCAGTGCGCCATCGACAACACCAACGTCTTCTCGTCCAAGGGCGTCTTCAACACCATCCCGGCCACGGCGTTCCCGCCGCCGTGCCAGGAGCGCCGCACCCGGCGCTGCTTCGCCGACAGCGCCTGCGCCAACATGGACTGCGTCATCCGCGGCGAGTGCGACGCGGACGACACCACCTGCACCTGCGACGGCCCCCAGGGCGAGTGGACCTGTCGCCACCCGAACACCGAGTCCTGCGTCGAGAACCCGAACGGGACCATCAACTCCGAGTGCACGCGCCACTGCACCACCGACGAGGAGTGTCAGGTCCTCTTCGGCGACACGACCTACGTCTGCCAGAAGCCGTCGAACAACCAGGCGGACTGGGGCTGCATCCGCCCGCCGGCGACCTCGACCTGCCCGACCACCGTCCCGGCGGTGCTCGACGCCACCAACATCGACCTCTTCCCGTGCGCCGCGACCGTCGGGGTGAACCAGGAGAAGTGCTTCAAGTACGAGCAGGGGATGAACGCGGCGCTGATGGCCATCGACCCGACCGGGCCGAACGCCGAGCAGGCGCGCGGTTTTCTGCGCGACGACGCCTACCTCGTCATCATCTTCATCAGCGACGAGGACGACTGCTCGGTCGCCGCCGGCCGCAGCATCAACGAGGACGACTACGACACCTGCGCCCTGCTGCCGACGACCGACCAAGGCGGGCCGCTCGTCCCTGTCGGCCACTTCATCAACCGCTTCAAGTCCCTCAAGCAGGATCCGGGCAAGGTCATCGTCGCGGCGATCGGCGGCGACTCGATCAGCGAGGACCCGGCCGAGGTCGCGGCGGACCGCGCGGCGTACAACAGCTCGAAGGCCGACCCGAAGGTGTGTTTCCACCAGTCCTTCATCTGCCTCTCCGACAACGGCAAGGCGGACTTCGGCTCGCGCTACCTCGAGCTCACCGAGAGCTTCGGCCCCAACGGCAAGTTCACCAACATCTGCAAGGACGAGGGCATCGCCCCGTCGCTCGACGCGATCGCCGAGACGATCCTGACGGTGCTGAACCAGATTTGCCTGCCGAAGGTCATCCTCGACCCCGACCAGCTCGTGGTGAAGCGCGTGCGCGCCGGCGTCGAGACCATCCTGACTATCGGCGACGGCCCCAACAGCTACCGCATCATCCCGACCGCGGAGGCGTGCTCCCTCGACGGGCAGGCGCTGCCCGCCATCGCCTTCGGCGACCCGCCGTCGCCGGGCGAGGAGATCACGATCACCTACCAGGGCGACCCCTTCCCCCAGTGATCGCCGGGGTCACCCCGGAAGGCGGGAAGCGCGGACGACTCGGCGTGGTTGCGAGGGGCCGGACCTTCACCAGGACGAGCGGCCCCATGCGCCCCACAAGATCGACAGCGCCACCCATCTTCGCGTCGCACAAGAGTCGATGATGCGCCAAACCATTTTTCTCGCGCCGCTCCTAGCGCTCACTTTGATGCACTGCGCCGAGACGCAGTCTTACACCCGGGTGGCTCCCGCCGAGGCGAGCCTCGAGGTGGTCAACCGGACCCCCGACGACCTGACCGTGACCGTGAGGGGCCGCGTCGAGGGGCTCGTCCGGAGCGGCGAGCGCGCGCGCTATCGCCACTTCGTCCGCGGCCCGGCGGAGCTCGTGGCGACCCCGCGCGAGCCTGGAGTCCGCGGCGCGCACGTGTGGCGTGAGCAGCGCGAGCTCGGCGTCCACCCGATCGAGATCTGGGAGATCGTTGCGGAAGGGGCAGAAGGGGCCGAGATCGCGGTCCCCGCGCCGCTGGCCGCGCTGACCGTCGACAACCCGAGCCGGCATCCGGTCGCGGTGACCGTCGACGGCCGGCGCGTCGGGCGCGTCTTCCCGCGCGAGCGCCGCACCTTCGACGACCTCGCCGCGGGGACTCACCACGTCGTCGCCACCGCCGAAGAGGGCGCCCTGAGCGTCAGCGCGGACGTCACGCTGACCGCCGACGCTGACAACACCTGGGCGATCGCCTTCGCCGGGGCGAAGCTCGACGTGGTCAACGACACCAGCGAGCCCGTGTCCCTGTCCGTCGACGGGACGACCCGGGCCACCCTCGAGGCCGGCGCGACCTGGACCTCCAGCGACGAGCAGCCGGGGCTCCGGGTCGTCACCGCGGTGTCGCTGGTGACCCGCCACCCGTGGCAGGCGGCGCTCGACCTGTCGACCGCGTCGCCGACCCAGTGGCGGCTCGGGACCAGCGGGGCGACCCTGGTCATCGACAACCGCTCGGGCGAGGCCGTGACCGTCACCATGCCCGGCAAGGACCCCGTGGAGCTGGCCGACGGCGGCCGCACCGAGGTCCCGGACCTCCCGGTGGGCGCGATCGCGCCGACCGGCCTGGGCGCCGACACCCACCAGCGCTACGGGGCCGAGCTCGAGCTCGGCGGCGGGCAGCGCTACACCTGGACGCTGCTGCCCATCCAGCCGACCCTGCGGGTGGTCAACCGCACCCCCCAGGCGCTCATCGTGTACATCGCCGGCGAGCGCCGCGGGACCGTGGCGGCCAACGCGGCGGTGCTGCTCGAGCGCCTGCCCGCGCGGCCCTTCGAGGTCGAGCTCGTCGACGAGCACGGCACGAGCTACTACCACGACGACGTGGACCCGGCGCTGACCCCGGCGTCGTCCTGGGTCGTGAACGCCGTCACCGGCTCGGTCACCGTGGTCAACGATCGCCCCGAGACCGTGGATCTCTACCTCGACGGGCGGCCGCTCGCGGCGCTCGAGGGCAAGAGCGAGCGGACCTTCGGCGGCGCCCCGGTGGGCGCGCGCCTCGTCGAGGCACGCGGGCGGCGCTCGGGAGCTGTCCTGCGCGCTCACGTCGCCGTGACCGAGGAGACGCCCGCGATCGCGCGCTTCGAGGACCCGCTCGCCACCCTCGAGATCGCCAACCGCCTCGGCGTCGAGCTGCGCCCGACCGGGCAGCTCGCCGACCAGCACGCGGCGATCCCGGCCGGCGCGACGCTGCGGTTCGCGGTGCCGGCCCGGCGGGCGACCTGGGTGCTGCTCGGCCCCGACGGCGCGCCCCTGGCCCGGGACGGCGCCCCGACCGCGGCCGAGGTGGTGCGCTGGGACGTCGTCCCGGGGACCACCGCGCTGATCGTGTGGAACCAGCTGCCCGAGGACGTCGCGGTGGTCATCGACGACCGCGCGGTCGGGACGGTCGCCGCCGGCGAGACGGAGAGCTTCGACGGCGTCGCCACCGGGCGCCACCGCTTCGAGGCGGTAGAGACCGGGAGCGGCCACGTGCGGGCCCTGGTCCAGGTCGCGGCTCCCGACAAGGTGCTCAAGTGGACGCTGGCGGTGAAGCCCGGGCGGGTCCTGGTCCAGAACGACTCGGCCGAGCGGATCCAGGTCGAGATCGACGGCAGCCTCTACGACGCGGTCGAGGCGCGGGCGAGCAAGGCGTTCGCCAACCTCACGCCGGGCCGCCACGAGGTGGTGGCGTACGGCGACGCGAGCGGCGTGAAGCACGGCTTCGGCGCGACCGTGGTCGAGGGCGCCGACACGCTGTTGAAGGTCACCCCGCCGATGGGGGTGCTGGTCGTCGACAACCAGTCCGGCCAAGACATCGCGGTGCGCGTCGACGGCGTGCTCATCGGCCGGCTCGGCAAGGACGCCGCGCCGACGCCGCTCCCGGCCCCGGCCGGCAAGCGCCTGGTGCAGGTCGAGCGCCTCGGCGACCGCACGGTGACCGGCTCGGAGCTGGTCGTGGCGGCGGACCACGCGATCCACCTCCCCGTCCCGCGGCCGCTGGTGCGGCTGGTGCTGGTGAACCAGACGAACGAGGCGCTGTCGGTGCGGGTCGGCGACCGCGTCCTGGCGACGGTCGCGGCGGGCAGCTCCGTCATGGAGGAGTCGGTGCCGGCGGGCCAGGTCGAGCTGAGCGCCGTGGCATCGGACGGGCGCGTGACCCACGTCGAGCGGCGCAGGCTCCACGCGGGCGAGACGGCCACCTGGGTGCTGCAGCGGCCCGACTGACCGGATCTGCGCGCCGACAGCGCTGCCGACGGGGCTCAACACGTCGTCCACCGGGGCTTGGCAGCCATTTTGCAGCCGGGCCTCCGCGCGGGGTTGACCGGTCTTGGGACGGACTTAAGTTCCGCCCTGCCGCGGGGCAGTGACGCGGCTCCAACCCGCGAGGCCCTGGGACTCGCGTCCCACCGGCCAACAGCCACACGTTTTCACCGGACCACAGGCAGGAATCCTTCCATGGGCAAGATCATCGGAATCGACCTCGGGACCACCAACTCGGTCGTCGCAGTGATGGAGGGCGGCGAGCCGAAGGTCATCACGAATGAAGAGGGCGGGCGCACGACCCCCTCGGTCGTGGCCTTCAACGACAAGGGCGAGACCCTCGTCGGGCAGATCGCGCGCCGCCAGGCGGTGGTGAACCCCACCCGCACCCTCTTCAGCGTCAAGCGCCTCATCGGGCACCGCTTCGAGGAGATCGAGACGGACGCCAAGCGCCTGCCGTACGCGGTGCTGCGCGCCAGCAACGGCGACGCCCACCTCGAGGTGGACGGCAAGCGCTACTCGCCGCCGGAGATCAGCGCCAAGGTGCTCGCCAAGCTCAAGCGCGCCGCGGAGAACTACCTCGGCGAGGCGGTGACCGAGGCGGTCATCACCGTGCCGGCGTACTTCAACGACAGCCAGCGCCAGGCGACCCGCGACGCCGGGCGCATCGCCGGCCTCGACGTCAAGCGCATCATCAACGAGCCGACGGCCGCCGCGCTCGCCTACGGCCTCGACAAGAAGACCGCCGAGGTCGTCGCGGTCTACGACTTCGGCGGCGGCACCTTCGACATCTCGATCCTCGAGGTCGGCGACGGCCTCGTCGAGGTGAAGTCGACCGCGGGCGACAGCCACCTCGGCGGCGACGACGTCGACCACACCATCGTCGACTGGCTGATGGCCGAGTTCAAGAAGGACCAAGGCGTCGACCTCGGCAACGACAAGATGGCGCTCCAGCGCCTGCACGAGGCGGCGGAGAAGGCCAAGGTCGAGCTCTCGTCGGCGCTCGAGACCGAGATCAACCTGCCGTTCATCACGGCGGACCAGACCGGGCCCAAGCACCTCGTGGTGAAGCTCAGCCGGGCCAAGCTCGAGTCCCTCGCCGACGACGTCCTCAACCGCACCATCGAGCCGTGCCGCCGCGCCATGAAGGACGCCGGGCTCAAGCCGAGCGACATCCACGAGGTCATCCTCGTCGGCGGCTCGACCCGGATCCCGAAGGTCCAGGCGATGGTCAAGGAGCTCTTCCAGAAGGAGCCGAACCGCACCGTCAACCCCGACGAGGTGGTGGCCCTCGGCGCCGCGGTCCAGGGCGGCGTCCTCGCGGGCGACGTGACCGACGTGCTGCTGCTCGACGTGACCCCGCTGTCGCTCGGCATCGAGACCCAGGGCGGCATCATGACGGTGCTGATCCCGCGCAACACGACCATCCCGGCGCGCAAGTCGCAGATCTTCTCGACCGCGGACGACAACCAGCCCGCCGTCACGGTCCACGTGCTCCAGGGCGAGCGCAAGATGGCCGGCGACAACCGGACGCTGGGGCAGTTCAACCTCGACGGCATCCCGCCGGCCCCGCGCGGCGTCCCGCAGATCGAGGTCACCTTCGACATCGACGCCAACGGCATCGTCAACGTGTCCGCCAAGGACAAGGCGACCAACAAGGAGCAGTCGGTCGCGATCACCGCCTCGAGCGGCCTGTCCGACTCCGAGGTCGACCAGCTCGTCCGCCAGGCCGAGGCGTCCGCCAAGGACGACGAGGCCCGGCGCGAGCTCGCCGAGTCGAAGAACTCCCTCGACGCCCTGGCCTACCAGATGGTCAAGCAGCTCAAGGAGCACGGCGACAAGCTCGATGACGCCGCCAAGGCCGAGCTCCAGGAGGCCATCGACGAGGCGAAGAAGTCCCTCGAGACCAACGACCTGGCGATCATCAAGGCGGCCAAGGAGAAGCTCGAGAAGAGCGCCCACGCGCTGGCCGAGAAGATCTACAAGTCGTCGGCCGGTCCCGAGCAGCCCGGGCCCCAGGCCGGCCCCCAGGGCGGTGCTCAGGGCGGCGGCGGCGCCGATGACGACGTGATCGACGCCGAGTTCGACACCAAGTAGGGGTTCGGCCGGGGGCGATTCACCCCCGCCCCCACTGCAACGCACAAGAAGGCGCCCCGCACCCGCGGCGGCGCCTTCTTTCGCTTTGGTTGCAGTGCGTTACGCCGCCCCGGCCTTGCGCGGTGGGCGGTTCACGAGCATAACCGGCGCCGAAGAGAGAGCGAGGGGGAGGAGGAGAGACGATGGCGAAGCGCTTCGAGAGCTACGAGGAGTTCTGGCCCTATTACGTGTCGGAGCACCAGGATCGCACCTGCCGGCGGCTGCACTTCATCGGCACCAGCCTCGTGATGGCGATGGCGCCGAACCCGCTGCTGTGGCCGGCGCTGCCGGTGGCCGGCTACGGGTTCGCGTGGGCCGGACACTACGTGTTCGAGAAGAACCGGCCGGCGACGTTCACCTACCCGCTGTGGTCGCTGCGCGCGGACTTCCGGATGTGGCGCAAGATCGTCACCGGCGAGATGCCCGAGGAGCTCGAGCGCGCCGCGGTGATGTTCCCGAAGCAGCCCGTGGCCAACGCGACCGACGACGCTGCCGAGGCGGCCGCCTAGGCAACGTCGCCGTCACTCGGCCAGGGCAGCGTCCGCGACGGCCAGCAGATCGCCCGTCGTGATGAGGTCGCGCGCGGCGGTGATGTCGTAGTGGAGCGCGCGGTCGTCTTCGAGGAACGGGACGACCTCGCGGAGCCGGGCGAGCGCGGGGGCCACGCCGCGGCCGGGAGCCGGTTCGCGGAGATCGATCCCCTGCCCGGCGACCAGCGCCTCGATCGCGAGCACGTGAGCGACGATGGTGTTGACGGCGTCGAAGGCGCGGGCGGCCGTCATCCCCATCGACACGTGATCCTCGCGATCGGCGGAGGTCGGGATGGTGTCGACGCTCTTCGGGAACGACATCGCCTTGGCCTCGCTCACCAGCGACGCCGCCGTCACCTGCGCCATCATGAAGCCCGAGTTCAGACCCGAGCGCGGCGTCAAGAACGGCGGCAGGCCGCGGTTGAGGTGCGGGTCGACGAGCTGCGCGATGCGGCGCTCGCTGATCGACGCGAGGTCCACCATCGCGATGACCGCCGCGTCCAGCGCCGCCGCGACCGGCTGGCCGTGGAAGTTGCCCCCCGACTGCACGCGCCCGTCGCCGAGCACCAGCGGGTTGTCGGTGGCGGAGTTCAGCTCGATCTCGAGCACCCGCCGGACGTGGGTCAGCATGTCTCGCGTGGCCCCGTGGACCTGGGGCATGCAGCGCAGCGAGTAGGCGTCCTGCACCTCGCTGCAGTGCGCGTGGGACAGCACGATCTCGCTGTCGGCGAGGAGCGCGCGCAGGTGCGCCGCCGCCGCCAGCGCCCCGGGGTGCGGGCGCGCCTCGACGATGGCCGCGTCGAAGGGCCGCACCGAGCCCTTGAGCGCCTCGATCGTCATCGCGCCGGTCACGTCCGCCGTCTGCGCCAGCAGCTCGGCGCGCGCGAGGCACAGCGCGCCGATGGCGAGCATCCCCTGAGTGCCGTTGATGAGCGACAGCCCCTCCTTGGCGGCCAGCCGCACCGGGGCCAGCCCGGCCCGCGTCATCGCGCGCCCCCCGGCCACCTGCTCGCCGTGGTAGGTCGCCTCGCCCTCCCCCGTCAGCACCAGCGCGAGGTGCGCCAGCGGCGCCAGGTCGCCGGACGCGCCGACCGAGCCCTGGCTCGGGATCACGGGGTGGACCCGGCGGTTCAGCATCGCGACCAGCCGCTCGACGATCAGCGGACGCACGCCGGAGTACCCGAGCGCCAGCACCTGCGCACGCAAGAGCATCATCGCCCGGACGTACTTGCGCTCGAGCGGCGGCCCGACGGCCACGGCGTGAGACCGCAGCAGGTTGTGCTGGAGGTCTTCGAGCTGCTCGGGCGGGATCCGGACCTCCGCGAGCGCGCCGAAGCCCGTGTTGATCCCGTAGGTCGGTCCCGCGGCGTCGTGCAGCAGCGCTTCTACCGCCGCGCGCGCCCGCTCGAGCGCCGCCAGCCCGCGGGCCGAGAGCGCGACCGGGGCGTCCTGCAGCGCGACCGCCACGACGTCCTCGATCCCGAGCGGCTCGCCGACGAGCACCTGATCTATCTTGCGATTGGAAGTTTTCACGGCCGGACCATATCAGTTTCAGCCCCGTCGGGAAGCCGAAGCGACATCGCTCGAAGCGAGCGGGGGGAGCGGATTGCTGCATCGCAACAAACGCGAGCCCAAACAGGACGAAGTCTAGGCGTTCCACAGAACGCTGCTATGATGCCGCTCGTCGAGCCGCGGGCTGGCCGGCTCGACCGGAATCGAGGCGAATGATGTCGCATCGCATCGCGGTTATCGGCGGAGACGGGATCGGACCCGAGGTCACGGAAGAGGCGATGGCGACGCTGTCTGCCGCAGCGCCAGGGCGATATTCGTTTGCCGAGCTGCCATACGGAGCAGAATACACGCTCCGCACCGGGGTCACGATCCCGCCCGACGCCTTCGCCCGCCTCCCCATCGATCACGACGCCATCTTGCTCGGCGCCCTCGGGGACCCGCGGATCCCCGACATGCGCCACGGCAAGGACATCCTGCTGGGCGCGCGGATGCGCTTCGATCTGTTCATCAACCTGCGCCCCGCCCGGCTCGAGTCGGCCGCGCTGTGCCCGCTCAAGGGCTACGACACCGGCGACATCGACCTCGTCATCTTCCGCGAGAACACCGAGGGGCTCTACGTCAACATCGGCGGCAGCCTCCGGCCGGGCACCGACGAGGAGGTCGCGACCAACCAGATGATCGCGACCTGGCGCGGCACCGAGCGCATCATCCGGGCGGCGTTCGAGTTCGCTCGCAAGAGCGGTCGCCGCAACGTCTGCATGGCGTCCAAGCACAACGCCATCACCTGGGCCCACGGCGTCTGGGACCGCGCCTTCCGCCAGGTCCGCACCGACTACCCCGACATCGAGTCGATCGCGCTCTACGCCGACACCGCCGCGATGGAGCTGGTGCGCGCCCCGGAGCGCTTTCAGGTCATCGTCGCGAGCAACTTCATCGGCGACATCCTGAGCGACGTCGCCGCACAGGTCGTCGGCGGGCTCGGGCTCGCGCCGAGCGGCAACATCCACCCGGGCCGGTTCGGGCTCTTCGAGCCGGTCCACGGCTCCGCCCCCGACATCGCCGGGACCGGCCGCGCGAACCCGCTCGCGGCCATCCTGAGCGCCGCGATGATGGCGCGCTTCCTCGGCGACGAGGACAGCGCCGCCCTCATCGAGCAGGCGGTCGAACGGACCATCCTCGACGGCGACACTCCCGCCGACCTCGGCGGATCATTGACCACCGGTCAAACCGGCGCTGCAGTGCGGCGCAGGCTCGCTCGCCCGACAGGCCGCAAGCCCTGATGAAGCGGGCTCACGAGCGAAAATCGGCGTTCTTGCGTGAGCGAGTCCTTTGCGTCGGGGACGGGATCCCCCTGATACTCGAAGCGAACCGCTCGCCGTCGTGAGGCGCCGCGCGGGCAACTGCGAAAAGCGCAACCCCCCAACGCGCACGACTCAATGAGGTCTCCACCATGAAGTCCCTCCCCCGGGATATCGTGATCGTCGCCGCCAAGCGGACGCCCTTTGGCACCTTCGGCGGCTCGCTCAAGGGCCTGACCGCGACCGAGCTCGGCGTGCACGCCGCCCGCGCCGCGCTCGAGCAGGTCGGCGCCGACCCGGCCGACGTCGATCACGTGATCTTCGGCAACGTCATCCAGTCGAGCCCCGACGCCATCTATCTGACGCGCCACATCGGGCTGAAGGTGGGCGTCCCCGTCCACGTGCCGGCGCTGACGTTGAACCGACTCTGCGGCTCGGGCTTTCAGAGCGTCGTCAGCGGCGCGATGGAGATCCTCACCGGCCAGGCCGAGATCGTCCTGTGCGGCGGCACCGAGTCCATGAGCCAGGTGCCACACTGCCTGTGGAACGCGCGCTTCGGCATCCGCTACGGGCAGGCGCCCCTCGGCGACTACCTCAGCGAGTCGCTCACCGATCGCTACACCGGCCAGCCGATGTCCGAGACGGCCGAGAAGCTTGCACTGCAATATGATATCAGCCGTGTCCAGGCGGACGAGTACGCTGCGATCAGCCAGGCTCGTTTTGCTGCGGCGCAGCAGAACGGCGCCCTGGTGGACGAGATCGCCCCGGTCGTCATCCCCGGACGCAAGGGCGACGTGATCGTGGCCAGCGACGAGCACAACCGCCCGGAGACGACGCCGGCGACGCTCGCGAAGCTGCGCCCGGCCTTCCGCAAGGACGGGATGATCACCGCGGGCAACGCGTCCGGGATCAACGACGGGGCGGGCGCGCTGCTCGTGACCAGCCGAGAGGCCGCCGAGGCGCGCGGCTGGCGGCCGATCGCGCGGCTCGTGGCCTGGGGCGTCGCAGGGGTGGACCCGACGGTGATGGGCATCGGCCCGGCGCCGGCGATCCGCAACGCCCTGCGGATGGCCCAGCTCGAGCTCTCCGACATCGATCTCATCGAGGTCAACGAGGCGTTCTCGCCGCAGTACCTCGCCGTCGAGCGCGAGCTCGGCCTCGACCGGGACAAGACCAACGTGGACGGCGGCGCGATCGCGGTCGGGCACCCGCTCGCGGCGAGCGGCTCTCGCATCACCGCGCACCTCGCGTACGCGCTCCGCAACCGTGGCGCGCGCCTGGGCCTCGGCTCGGCGTGCATCGGAGGCGGACAGGGCATCGCGGTGTTGCTCGAAGCGCTGGAGGCGTGACGTGTACGACGGGAGCGGACCGGCTGCAGACTTCGTGTTCGACTGGAACCTCGTGGGGGTCTCGTCGCATCGCCATGACGCGCCCGTCCAGCTCCTCGACGAGACGCTCCGCGACGGGCTCCAGTCGCCGAGCGTCGCCAACCCGTCCATCGAGGACAAGAAGCGCCTCCTCGAGCTGATGGACGGGCTGGGCATCCAGGTCGCCGACATCGGCCTCCCCGGCGCGGGGTTGCGCCACGTGCGGCACGTCACCGCGCTCTGCCAGCACATCCGGGACAAGGGGCTCAAGATCCGCGCGGCGTGCGCCGGTCGCACCCTCGCGGCCGACGTCACGCCGATCATCGACATCTCCCAGACGACCGGCGTCCCGATCGAGGTGCTCACCTTCCTCGGGGCGAGCCCCATCCGGGCCTACACCGAGGGATGGACCCCCGAGCGGATGCGGGCCATGACCCGCGACGCGGTTCGCCTCGGGGTCCGGGCCGGGCTGCAGGTCGCGTTCGTGACCGAAGACACGGCGCGCGCCCACCCCGACGTCCTCGGCGACCTCTTCCGAGTGGCCATCGACGAGGGCGCGACGCGCCTCATCCACTGCGACACCGTCGGCCACGCGACCCCGGACGGCATCCGGGCGCTCTTCGACTGGACCCGGGGGCTCCTCGACCGCCTGGGCGCGACCCACGTCGGGCTCGACTTCCACGGGCACAACGATCGCGGCCTCGCGCTCGTCAACGCCCTCGTCGCCGTCGAGCACGGCTGCGACCGGGTCCACGGCACGGCGCTCGGCCTCGGCGAGCGCGTCGGCAACACCGCGATGGATCAGCTGCTCGTGAACCTGGGCCTGCTCGGCCTCTACGACCACGATCTCCACGGGCTGATGCCCTACTGCGAGCTGGCGAGCCGGGCGACCGGCCGCCCCATCCCACACAACTACCCCGTGGTCGGCCAGGACGCGTTCCGGACCGGCACCGGGGTCCACGCGGCGGCGCTCATGAAGGCCCGGGAGAAGGGCGGCGAGTGGGCCGAGGACCGCGTCTACAGCGGGATCCCGGCCGCCATCGTCGGCAAGGTGCAGGTCATCGAGGTCGGGCCGATGTCGGGCGAGTCCAACGTCATCGCGTGGCTCGCCACCCACGGGATCCCCGCGAACCCGGCCCTGGTCGCCAAGATCTTCCTCGCGGCGAAACGCTCGCACCGGACGCTCACCGACGACGAGCTCTACCGCATCGTCCAGGACACCGTCAGCCCGACCGTGACGTGACCTCGCCCCGGCCGCCGGCGGGGCCAAAGTGTCTCGCGCGGTGCAGCGAAGTCTGTTAGAGACCGAGGCGCTTCCTCCAACCTCTCGGAGCGCCCGCGCATGGACGAGACCAACCGCGTTCGCGATGACCGCCTGACGAAGCTGCAGGCGCTCCGCGACGAGGGCGTCAACCCCTTCGCCAACGACTTCCAGCCGACCCACACCTGCGCCGAGGTGCTCGCTGGCGCCGCGGTCGCCCCCCCGCCCGACATGGGGGCCCTCGGCGACGACGCCGCGCGCGTGCGCATCGGCGGGCGGGTGATGGCGCGCAACCTGATGGGCAAGGCGATGTTCCTGCGGGTGCGCGACCGCTCGGTCGGCAACGCCGAGGACGACGTCCAGAACCTGCAGATCTACGTCAAGCGCGACGTCGTGGGCGACGACGTCTTCGCCCTGTTCAAGGGCAAGATCGACGTCGGCGACATCATCGGCGTCGAGGGGCCGCTCTTCGTCACCCGCACCGGCGAGCCGACGCTGATGGTGCGCGCCGCGCAGCTCGTGACGAAGTCCATCCGCCCGCTGCCGGAGAAGTATCACGGCCTCGTGGACGTCGAGACGCGCTTTCGCCAGCGGTACGTCGACCTCATCATGAACCCGGCGGCGCGCCAGGTGTTTCGGGTGCGCTCGCAGGTCATCGCGTTCATCCGCGACTTCCTCGGCGCGCGCGACTTCGTCGAGGTCGAGACCCCGATGATGCACCCGATCCCGGGCGGGGCCACGGCGCGGCCGTTCGAGACCTTCCACAACGCCCTGTCGATGCCGCTCTATCTGCGCATCGCCCCCGAGCTCTACCTCAAGCGCCTCGTGGTCGGCGGCTTCGAGCGCGTCTTCGAGATCAACCGCAGCTTTCGCAACGAGGGGCTCTCGGTAAAGCACAACCCCGAGTTCACGATGCTCGAGTTCTATCAGGCCTACGCGACCTACGAGGACCTGATCCGGCTGACCGAGGAGCTGCTCGGCGGGCTCGTGCAGCGCCTCAACGGCGACGGGACGACCACCCGCCCCTACGGCGAGCACGTCGTCGACTACAAGACTCCCTTCGCCCGCTTCACGGTGAAGGAGTCCCTCGTCGCCGTCGGCGGGCTCGCGCCCGAGGTGGTCGACGACCCCGAGCGGCTCGCGGCGGCGCTCACCGAGCGCGAGATCCACGTGAAGCCTGGGCTGCCCTACGGGCTGCTCCTGATGCTGGGCTTCGACGCCCTCGTCGAGCACCACCTCATCCAGCCGACCTTCATCACGCAGTTCCCGGTCGAGGCCTCGCCGCTCGCCCGCCGCAACGAGGCGGACCCCGCGTACACCGATCGCTTCGAGATCTTCGTCGCGGGTAACGAGATCGCCAACGCCTTCAGCGAGCTCAACGACCCCATCGACCAGCGCGAGCGCTTCGAGGCCCAGGTCGCCGCCCGCGACGCCGGCGACCAGGAGGCCATGTACATGGACCTCGACTACGTCCGCGCCCTCGAGTACGGCATGCCGCCGGCGGCCGGCCAGGGCATCGGGATCGATCGGCTGGTGATGTTGATGACCGACCAGCACTCCATCCGCGAGGTCATCTTCTTCCCCCACATGCGCCCCGAGTGACGTAGGGGTTTTCGTTGGCGCGACTGCTCATCATCCTGACCGTGATCGCGGGGCTCGCCCTCGCCTTCTTCGGGTTGTTGGCGGACGCCTCGCCGCAGACGGCGTACCTCGCGCAGAACGGCATCTCGCTCTTTCTCGTGATCTGCGCGGTGGTCGTCGTCACGACGGTGATCACCTCGGTCTACATCCTGGTCTTCGGGGTGGTCGGCGACCGCTTCGCCCGGCGCCGGCTCCATCGCTTCATCGGCTGGAAGCTGCTGCGCAGCCAGCGCAAGGGCCGGACGGTCATGAGCTCGCTCCACGGCTCGTGGCACCGGATGCTGGCGCGCACCCCCAAGCGCAAGCTCGCCCTGCTCGGCGCGGGGCTCGGCGCCTTCGGCGGGCTCCTGCTCTTGCAGTCGCCGCGCACCTGGAACGCCGTCGCCGACGCGGTCAGCCCCGACTTCGCCACCGCCGTGCAGGTCGCGCTGCTGATCCTCGGCGGCGTCTTCTTCCTCGTGGGGGTCGCGGGGCTCGTCCTCGGGCGACGCCCGGGACCGGCCCCGCTGCCGGTGATCGGTCAGCGCTTCGCCGTGACGCTCCCGACCTTCATCAGCATCGTCGGCGTCTCGATCGGGATCTGGGCGCTCATCGTCGTCCTCGGCGTGATGCACGGCCTGCAGAGCGATCTCCGCCAGAAGATCCTGCGGACCAACGCCCACATCGTCATCGAGCCCCAGCGCCCGGACGGCGCGCTCGGCGACGGCCTCGCCCTCGAGTCGGAGATCGCCGCCCTCCCCGGGGTCGCGGAGGCCCACGCCTTCGTCACCGGCGAGGTCATGATCTCGTCGCCCACCGGCATCGGCAAGGACGTGACCGTCAAGGGGATGAGCGACGACGCGCTGGCCCACTCACAGCAGCTCGAGGGCTCGGTGATCAGCGGCTCCGTCCGCTGGATCACGCGCCCCGAGGCGCTCATCCCCGACCGCTACCGCTACACGAGCGGCGCGGACCTCTTCGACCTGGCGCCCCCCGACGGTGACGCGGGCGACGACGCGGGCGACGACGACGAGACCTTCGCGCCGATCGTCGGGACGTCCCCCCGCGCCGCGCTGCTGCCGGGGATCCTGCTCGGCTCGGAGCTCGCCAACAACACCCTGCTCGTCGACGTCGGCATGGAGGTGCAGCTCATCTCCCCCGACGGCGACGTCGGCCCGACCGGCCTGCGTCCCAAGCTGCGCTCGTTCCGCGTCGCCGGGATCTTCCGCACCGGGATGTACGACTACGATCAGAACCTCGCGTATATGGCGACCTCGGACGCCGAGCGCTTTTTCAACTATGGCGGTGATCTGAACCGCCTCGAGGCGCGACTGACCCGCGCCGAGGACGCCCCGACCGTGCTCGCCGCGGTGCGCGACGTCCTGAAGGCCCGCTTCCCGGGCTTGAAGGCCTCCGACTGGCAGGAGCGCAACAAGAACCTCTTCAGCGCGCTCCAGCTCGAGCGCATCGTGATGTTGATCATCCTGGGCTTCATCATCCTCGTCGCCGCCCTCCTCATCGTCAGCTCGCTGGTGATGCTGGTGGTCGAGAAGGTGCGCGAGATCGCCGTGCTGAAGGCCCTCGGCGCGTCGGACCGGAGCATCGTGCGCGCCTTCATGGTGGTGGGCACCTTCATCGGCGGCTTCGGGATCCTCGCCGGGGTGCCGCTCGGGATCGGCACCGCGCTCGTCCTCATCGCCCAGGGGATCGCGCTGCCCCGCGAGTTCTACATCACCGATCTGCCGGTCAAGCTCGACGCCTTCGAGCTCGTCATCATCGGCCTCGCCGCCCTCGGCATCTGCCTGCTGGCGACGCTCTACCCCTCCCTTCAAGCCAGCCGCCTCAAGCCCTCGGACGGACTGCGTCATGGTTAGCTCCGCCCCCAACTCCTCCGCCTCGAACGACGGCGGCGCGCTGCTCGAGTGCGTGGACCTCCACAAGAGCTACACGACCCCGGGCAAGCGCAGCGACCGCGGCGCGCTCGCTGTCCTGCGCGGCGTGAACCTGACCATCCGCGCGGCCGAGATGGTCTCGATCGTCGGCCAGTCCGGGGTCGGCAAGTCGACGCTGCTGCAGATCCTCGGGACCCTCGACCGCCCCACCAGCGGCCAGGTCCTCTACGACGGACAGGACGTCTTCTCGTTCCCGGGGGCGCGCCTCGCCGCGTTCCGGAACGCGCGCGTCGGCTTCGTCTTCCAGTTCCACCACCTGCTCGCCGAGTTCTCCGCCCTCGAGAACGCCATGCTCCCCGCGCTCATCGCCGGCAAGAGCCCGCGCGTCGCCGAAGAGCTGGGCGCGCACTACCTCTCCGAGGTCGGCCTCGCGGCCCGGGCAAAGCACAAGCCCGGGGAGCTCTCCGGGGGCGAGGCGCAGCGCGTCGCGATCGCGCGGGCGCTGGTCATGAGGCCCGACATCGTCTTCGCCGACGAGCCCACGGGAAACCTGGACACAAAGACTTCCGATGAGATACACCACCTCCTCGTCGATTTGAACGGCCGGCTAGGCACGGCCTTCGTCGTCGTGACGCACAACGTCCGGCTCGCGTGGCTCCTCGATCGGCACCTCTTGCTCGAGGAGGGCATCGTCCGCGACCTCGCCGACGACGAAGCCCCGGAACAATTTCTCCCCAAGAAGGACGCCAGAGGGCCCGGGTGAAGCGCTCCGCACGACAGCCAGCCGACCGTCGCGGTCCGCGCAGTCTCGCGTTGCTCCTGGCCCTGGTGGTCGGGTTCGCGACGCTGGCCGCGCCCGCCGTGACGAGCCACGCGCAGAGCCCGGAAGAGCTCGTCGCCCCCTTCTTGCCGCTGCAGGATCCCCCGGTGGTTCGCGCCATCGAGATAGAGGGGCTGCAGCGCATCGACCGCGCCGGGGTGCGCTCTAAGGTCTACACCCAGATCGGTCGCCCCCTCGACCAGTCGCGCCTGAGCGAAGACATCAAGCGCGTCTACGCGATGGACTTCTTCGACGACATCCAGGTCGGGATGAAGCCCCACCCGGACGGCGGCGTGACCCTCGTCTTCCGGCTCGTCGAGCGCCCGACGATCGTCGGCATCGAGCTCGACGTCGACGGCGACGCGGTCGACAAGGACGAGATCCAGAAGGTCGTCGACCTCAAGAAGTTCGCCATCCTCGACGAGGCGAAGATCCGCTTCAACCTCTCGAAGATCCAGGAGCTCTACATCGAGGAGGGCTACTTCCTCGTCGACACGAGCTACAAGCTCGGCGCCCAGCCGAACAACGGCGTGCTCATCACCCTGGTCGTCCGCGAGGGCCGCAAGGTCGAGGTCCGCCACGTCGACATCGTCGGCAACGACCACGTCCCGGCGAGCGAGCTCAAGGGCATCATCGGGACCCGTGAGGGCGGCTACTTCTCGTTTCTGACGAAGTCCGGGCAGTTCAAGCGCGAGCTCTTCGAGCAGGACATCCAGCGGATCCAGCTCTACTACCTGACCAAGGGCTACGTTCAGATCCAGGTCGACGACCCGGTCGTGACCCTGTCGCCCGACAAGCGCTCGATGTCCATCTCCATTCAGGTGACCGAGGGCCCGCGCTACAAGGCCGGCGAGCTCGACATCGAGATGGTGGATGGGGACTGGCTCATCGACAAGCCCGAGCTGATGAAGCGCCTCGGGCTCGCGCCGGGCGCGTGGTTCGACTACGCGATGATGCAGCAGGACGTGCAGTCGCTCGCGGCGGCCTACAAGGACCGCGGCTACGCGAACGCGACCGTCAGCACCGACCACAAGGTCGACCCCGAGACGCTGACCTTCGGCGTCACCTTCCGCATCCAGAAGGGTGACCCGGTCTTCATCCGGCGCATCGAGGTCCAAGGCAACCGCACGACCCGCGACAAGGTCGTGCGCCGCGAGATGAAGATCGACGAGGGCGAGCTCTACAGCGGCGCCAAGATCCGCCGCTCGAGGCAGCGCATCCAGGTCCTCGGCTTCTTCGACCAGGTCGAGATCACCGAGCGCCCGACGGCGAGCCCGGACCAGATCGACCTCATCGTGAAGATCCGCGAGAAGCAGACCGGGACCTTTCAGGTCGGCGCCGGCTTCTCGAGCCTCGAGTCGTTCATCCTCACCGCGCAGATCGCCAAGGACAACTTCCTCGGGCGCGGGCAGACGCTGTCGGCGCAGCTGACGCTGTCGGGCATCCGCCAGCTCTACTCCATCAGCTTCTTCGAGCCCTATCTGCTCGACACGCCGGTGACGTTCGCCTTCGACATCTTCAACTTCCAGGAGGAGTTCGTCGACTTCACGCGCCTGCGGACCGGCGGCAGCCTGTCGCTCGGGTATCGCCTGACCGACGACCTCTCGCTGAGCCTCACCTATACCCTCGAGAACGTCGACGCGACCTTCCGTCGGACCAACATCCCGATCAAGAAGCTCAAGCAGGAGGGGCTCACGAGCTCGCTCCGCGGCACGCTCTCCTTCGACACCCGCGACAACCGCCTCTTCCCGACGTCGGGTCAGTACACCACGCTGACCGCCGAGGTCGCCTCGTCGGTGCTCGGCTCGGAGAACGAGTTCACCCGCATCATCGGCCGCACGCGCTGGTACTTCCCGCTCTTCTGGGAGTTCGTGCTGCGCCTCAACGGCACCCTCGGCTGGGTGGACAGCCCGTCGACCGAGCCGGTCCCGCTGTTCGAGCGCTTCTTCGTCGGCGGCATCTTCACCGTCCGCGGCTTCGAGCGGAACTCCATCGGCGAGAAGCTGTACGTCACCGACACCCCGGACGGGACCACCAACGACATCACCATCGGCGGCGTCAAAGAGCTCATCTTCAACGCCGAGATCGAGTTCCCCATCTTCAAGGAGGTGGGGATCCGCGGGGTGGTCTTCTTCGACGCCGGCAACGCCTGGGGCGCCGACGAGAGCTTCGACCCGTTCGGTCTGCGCACCGCCCTCGGCTTCGGCTTCCGCTGGAACTCTCCCGTCGGCCCGCTGCGCTTCGAGTGGGGCTTCCCCCTCGCCCCGCTCCCCGGCGAGGACGGCATGGCCTTCGAGTTCACCATCGGCAATTCGTTCTAAGGGTCCTAATGCGCTCGCTGCGGGGCGCCTCAATGGAACGCCTCGCGCATCCCACCGCAGACTCCGCGAGCTCAGCCCGCGGCGGGAACCTCTGTGCGAGGCGCTCCAAGCGCCCCGGCGCTCGCTTCCCCCAACGCGCCTTCGGCGCGCCCCCGCTCGCGCGCTGGGGAGGTGTGTCGCCGACGGCTCACGCACACGCACACGCACCCGCGCGCGCCCGCCGCACTAGCAGCGCACCTGAGGGAATGATGGCCTCCAGGTCGCGGTTGACAGGCGCGTGTCCCGAGCGCTAATTCAGCGTCCCCGAATCGACCGAGGAGAGTCACCGTGCGCCGAGCCCTTGTCGTAGCCCTTTCCCTCGTCGCCATGATGGCCACTACCGCGGCCGCGAGCGCCGCGGAGCTCAAGGTCGGCGTGATCGACGTCGAGTACGTCATCCAGAAGTCCAAGGCCGGCCAGGGTGCCAAGGCGACGCTCAAGAAGCTCTTTGACAAGAAGCAGAAGGAGCTCGACGCCAAGCAGAAGGACCTGCTCGAGGTCAAAAAGCAGCTCGAGAACCCGTCGGATCTGATGACCGACAAGAAGAAGAAGGAGCTGCTCACCGGCTACCAGCAGGGGCTCCTCGAGCTGCAAAACAGCTTCCTCGAGAACCAGCAGGAGCTGCAGAAGAAGGAGGCTGAGCTCATGAAGCCCATCCTCCAGAAGCTCGAGAAGGTGCTCACCGCGATGGCGGAGAAAGAGGACTACGACCTCATCATGAACCGGAGCCAGAACGGCGTCCTGTTCACCAAGCCCGCCCACGACATGACCGAAGCCGTGCTCGCCGAGCTCGACAAGAAGTAGCAGGCGGACCACAGCGAACCGATGACGAGCGCCCCACTTCGGGGCGTTCGTCGTTTCGGGGCGTCGCCGTCGCGACGGGTGGTCGGCGAGGGCGGCGGCAGGCATAGTATGCGCCGGGTCAGCCGACCCATGACGAGGAGCCCCACCTATGGCGATGTCGAGACAGCTCCAGTTCGACCTGCGGCCCTCCCCCGTGGTCCTGCGGCTCATCATCGCCAACGTCGCGCTGTGGCTCCTGATGCTGCTGCTCGGCGACAGCGCGGAGCGGCTCTTCGTGCGCCCCTACCTGATGGTGAGCAGCGACGGGGTCGTCTCGCACTTCTACGTCTGGCAGCCCTTCACCTACATGTGGCTGCACGACACGGCCGGCATCGCCCACATCCTGTTCAACATGGTGGGGCTCTTCTTCCTCGGCCCCCCCCTCGAGCGGCGCTGGGGCCAGCGGACCTTCCTCAAGTTCTACCTGCTGACCGGCGTCATCGCGGGCTTCTTCTCGGTCCTCGTCGGCCTGCTGATCCCCTCCTTCGATGTCCCGACGCTGGGCGCCTCCGGCTCGCTCCTCGGCCTCCTCGCGGCCTGGAGCATGGTGCTGCCCAACACGCAGATCCTGCTCTTCTTCGTGCTCCCGGTCCGGACCCGCTACATCGTCTGGATCGCCATCGGCCTCGATCTGGTGGTGTTCTTCAGCTCGAGCTCCGACTCGACACGCGTCGGCGTCCACACCCACATCGGCGGTGCGCTCGCGGGGTGGCTCCTCATCACGGGGAACTGGCGACCGCGGGTCGCCTGGTACCGCCTCAACCAGCTCATCAACAAGGGCCGCGGCGGCGGGCCGAAGCCGCCCTCGTCGGGCAAGCGGACCAACCTCCGGGTCATCCGCGGGGGACGCGACGGCGGCGGTCGCAAGGACGACGACCTGCTGCATTGAGCCGCTGCCGCGTCACTCCACGTCGATGATCGGCGGCCGCGGCCGTCCTGGCGGGCGGGGGGCGCGCTCCGGGGGCAGGAACTCGACGTCGGGCTGCGGCTGGCGATCGGGCGCGGGGCGCTCCCGTGGCGCGCCGTCGAAGCCGCTCGCGTGGAAGTAGAAGTTGCGCGCCTGCTCGGTGGCCCGCGCCCGCTGCTCGAGCACCCTCTGGCCCCAGCGCCGGACCAACGCCCGCACCGGCGGCAGCAGCAGCAGCACCCCCGCCGCGTCGGTCACGAACCCCGGGGTCATCAGCATCACGCCGGCCACCAGGATCATCAGGCCGTCCACCAGCTCCCGCGCGGGGACCTCGCCCTGGGCGATGCGCGACTGGACCCGGTGCAGGACGTGGCCGCCCTGCGCCCGCGCGAGCCAGGCTCCCACGACGCCGGTGATGACGCACACGGTGAGCGTCCACAGCAGCCCGATGGAGCCACCCACCTCGATGAGCAGCCATATCTCGAGCACCGGCAGGCCGATGAAGAGCGCGGCGAGGATGAGGAGCATGCCGGAGACCTCGGTAGGGAACGCGGGACGCTTACGTTAGACACCGCCCCCGGTGACCGCAAGCCGCCAGCCACCGCGGCCGCGGCCGCGAGGCCCCACCACAGAACGGATTGCCCTGGTCCATAGCGGCTGCTAGGTTCCACCGCGCCCAACCCCGTCGGGCGCGCAAGACGCTGGAGGACCCTCGATGATCGCCTGGCTCGTCAACATCGTGCGCGGCATGTGCATGGGCATCGCCGACGCCATCCCAGGCGTCTCCGGCGGGACCATCGCGCTGATCCTGGGCATCTACGAGCGCTTCATCGGCGCCATCAGCCAGGTCGGCGCCGGGCTCGTCCGCGCGGTGTTCACCCGCGCCTTCTGGCGCCAGCTCAAGGTGGGCTTCGTGCGCCCCACGGCGCTCGTCGACGCGCCGACCGACCGCCACGCCTACAACGTGCTCTTCCTCGGCTCGCTGGTCGTCGGCATCGGCGCGGCGCTGGTCATCGGCTCACGCTTCATCCCCGACCTGCTCGCCCACTACCCGGCTCCGATGAACGGCTTCTTCATGGGGCTGGTGCTCGCCTCGATCGCCATCCCGTTCAAGATGCTCTCCCGCCGCGGCGCGCCGCAGCTGGTGGCGTTTCTGGCCGCCGCCGCCGCGACCTTCATCTTCGTCGGCCTGCCGATCGACCAGAGCGAGTGCGCCCGCGGCGAGGTGACCGTGACCCTCGCGGCCCCCGCGACCGACGCGGTCGTCATCACCCCTCACGAGGAGCGCGTCGTCTTCATGACCAACCGCCACGGCGGTGAGGACAAGAAGCGCGAGGTGGCCTTCCTGCCGGCCCGCCCCGTCGAGATCGCCCCCGGCGCGACCTCCGCCACCGTGACCGTCGTCGCCCGCCTCGCCGGCGACGTCGCCAACCTCCAGGCCGGCGAGCTCGTCACCGCGGCCGGCCTCCCCGCCGGCGCGACCGTCACCCAGGCCGCCGCCACCGAAGGCGGCGCGAACCCGGCCCTGTGGTTCGTCTTCATCGCCGGTATGATCGCCATCAGCGCGATGGTGCTCCCCGGGATCTCCGGGTCCTTCGTCCTGCTGATGCTCGGCCTGTACAACTACATCTTCTTCAACCTGCGGTCGTTCGTGTACGATCACGAGTCGAGCGCGTTGATCGTCCTCGTCGTCTTCGCCGCGGCCGTCCTGACCGGCGTCCTCTCCTTCAGCCGGTTCGTGAACTGGCTCCTCAGGAGCTACCACGACACCACGCTCGCCGCGCTCGTCGGCATCATGGTCGGCTCGCTCCGCAAGCTGTGGCCGTTCACCGGCGTCGACGCCGCGGGCGACGTCCACCCCAGCCTGCCCGACGCCTTCGACAGCACCGTAGCCGTGACCCTCGCGACCTTCGTCGCGGGCGTCGTCATCGTGCTGGTCCTCGAGCGGGTCGGCCGCGCGCGCCAGGCGCCCGAGAGCGCGGCGTGACGCCGCCCGCCGGGGCGCTCAGCGTCGGCCGTGGCGGCTACTCGTCGTCGTCGTCGCTGTCGTCGCCGGCGTAGGCTTCGCCGTCGTTGATGCGCTCGCGCAGCTCTTTGCCGACCTTGAAGAACGGCATGAGCTTCTCGGGCACGTGGACCTTGTCCCCGGTCTTCGGGTTCCGGCCGACGTACTCTTTGTAGCGACGCACGGTGAAGTTCCCGAAACCCCGGATCTCGATGCGATCGTCGCGCTGCAGCGCCTCGACCATGCCGTCGAAGATGGAGTTCACCGCCACCTCGACCGCCTTGCGAGGATAGCCGCGAGCCGCGACGATCGCCTCAATGAGCTGGGATTTCGTCATCGCCGCCCCCTCTCCCGTGAGCCACCGCAGGACCTCCGTTATGCGACGCATCCTGGACCCCGTCAACCCGACCCGGGCCGGCATCTTCAGCCCACCCGACTGATTCCCTTGAGGAATCACCCCGGACCAGGCCGTCAGTCCGCGAACGCTGGCGCGTCGTCGGCCCAGGCGCTGAGCCAACCACCGACCGCCTCGGCCGCCGTCATGAACGCGGAGTAGTAGGGATTGGCGCCGAGCGTGGCGCTGTCCCCGACGACGATCAGCAGCCGTCGCGCCCGGGTCACGGCGACGTTCATACGCCTCACGTCGGTCAGAAAGCCGAGCTCCCCGGCGTCGTTCGAGCGCACGAGGTCGAGCACGATCGCCTCCTTCTCGCGCCCCTGGAAGCCGTCGACAGAGCCGATCTCGAGCCCCGCCGCGAGGGGCGCGACGAGCCGATCGCGCAGGCGGCGCACCTGGGCGTCGTAGGGGGTGATGACGGCGACGTCACCGGCGCTGACGCCGCGCCCGAGCAGGCGCTCCACCTCGCGGGCCACGCGCTCGGCCTGATCGGGGTTCTCGGTCGAGGGATCGTCGCGCTGCTTCTTCTCGCCCCAGCCCTTCCCCGCGGTGTCGACGAAGATGAGAGGGCCCTCGCGCAGGGGATCGGCGGCGACGCCGGGGAGCTCCTCGAGGCGGTGCGCCGCGACCGCCGGCGCCGCGACGAGGCGCCCCTCGTACATCGAGTCGGACGGAAAGCGCATCAGCGTGGCGTGCATCCGGTGCTGGACCTCGAGCATCCTGACCGCCTCGTCGCCGAGGCGCGCCGCCACCCGCTCGAAGGCGGTCACCCCGAGCCCACCGCGCTCGGCCTGGGGATCGATGATGGTCGGTGGGAGCTGCCGCGGATCGCCCGCCATCACCGCGCGCGGCGCCCGAGACAGCGCGATGAGCGCCATCGGATCCGGCGCCTGGGTCGCCTCGTCGAGCACGACCAGGTCGAACTCGAGGCCGAGGAGCGCCGACGAGCGGGCGCCCGCGACCGTCGCGCACACGACGTCGTGGCGCGCCAGGATGGCGTCCTGGGCGCGCCGCAGGTGGTGGCGCGCGTCGCCGAGCAGCCGCCGCACCTCGGCGAGCTGGTCGAAGCGCTCGCCGCGCGACAGCGCGCCGCGCGCGGAGCGGACGTCCACCCGGCGGCGGATCGCGTTCGCCTCCACGACCCACCGCTTGGCGAGGCGCGCGGCCTCGGAGGCGTCGACGAGCGCGTCGAGGGTGTACTCCTCGACGCTCTCGAGCACCCGCGCCGGGTGGCCGAGGCGAACGACCGCGAGCCCGGTCGGGATGAGGCGCTCGGCGAGGTTGTCGACCGCGGTGTTGCTCGCGGCCGTCACGAGGACGCGGTCGCCGCGGCGGACCGCCTGCCGCACGACCTCGACCAGGGTCCGGGTCTTGCCGGTCCCCGGCGGGCCGTGGATCAACGCGACCGGGTGGCAGCGCAGCGCGTGATGGACGGCGGCGCGCTGCGCGTCCTCGAGGCGGTCGTCGCAGAGCTCGAGCGGCTCGACCTCGACGAGGCGGATCGGCGCCGCCCCGTAGAGCACTTCTCGCAATTGCGAGACATCACTCCGTTCAGTCGCTTCCTTCCACTCCTTGAGCGCTTTTGCGCCGCGGTCGAAGGTGACCTCCGGGGCCGCCCGCTCGAGCCGAAAGCCGCCCGCCCAGTGGCGATCGCTCGGGTCCCCGGAGATGACGACGCCGACCATCCCGCGCCGAAAGCGCGCGACGACGGCGTGGACGGCCTCGTCCTCGGTGGGATCCTGCCAGCACAGGATGGCCGGATCCCCGGCGCCCACCTTGACGCGGTGGCGGTCGATGGGCCCGCCGCTGCGGCTCGTCAGCCACAGGCGGGTGCGGCCGCCTGGTGCAGGCTCGGCCTCGTCGATCGCGAGATCGGCGAGAGCGAGACCGCGCGCGACCCGCTCGGCCGGACTGAGGGCCTGCCGCTCGGCCGCGAAACGCTCGCGGGCCGTGTGCCGCTCCCGATCCCAGAGGCTCGCCAGGGTCGACAGTGTTTCCAGCGCTTTGTCGCTCATCGGCTCCAGCGGAACTCAGGCTTGGCGTCCACCAAACGCTCGTGATAAGAGCGCGCCTCGAATAAGCGGCACGCAAGAGGCAAGCACCATGTACCAGACTTCCGACATCAAGAAGGGCCTCAAGTTCAAGATGGACGGGGCGCCCTGGAACGTCGTCGAGTTCCAGTTCGTGAAGCCGGGCAAGGGCACCGCCTTCACCCGCACCAAGATGAAGAACCTGCTCACCGGCCAGGTCATCGAGCGGAACTTCCGCACCGGTGAGACCTTCGAGCCGGTGGACGTGGAGACGCGCACCGCGAACTTCATGTACATCGACGGCGAGCACTTCTTCTTCATGGACGGCGAGACCTACGAGCAGTTCCCGGTCGGCGCGACGGCCATGGGGGACGCCTCCAAGTGGCTCGTCGACAACATGCCGTGCGACATCCTCTTCTACGAGGGTCGCGCGATCACCGTCGACGTCCCGAACTTCGTCGAGCTCGAGATCACCTACTGCGAGCCCGCGGTGAAGGGTGACACGGCGAACAACGCGACCAAGACCGCCACGCTGTCGACGGGCGCGACCGTCCAGGTCCCGCTCTTCGTCGAGCAGAACACGGTCATCAAGATCGACACCCGGACCGGCGAGTACCAGGGCCGCGTCAGCAAGTGAGCGGCGCCCTGCGGGGACGCGTCCTCGCCGCTATCGCCGGCGAGCTGACGCTCCTCGCGGACGGCCGGATCGAGCGCGTCTCGGGCGTCGTCGGGCGCTGTCGCCCCGGCGACCTCGTCCTCGTGCGACCCACGAGCGGCGGCGCGCCGGTCGTCGACGTCGTCTTTCGCCATCCCTCCGGTGAGTTCCCGACCCCCGGGTCCGACGCCATGGCGTTCGCCGGGGGCCGCTTTGCTGCACTGCACAAGCGGGCCGCGATCCTGGACCGGACCCGCGCGTGGTTTCGCGACGCCGGGTTCCTCGAGGTGGAGACCCCGCTGCTGGTGGCGTCCCCCGGGACGGAGGTCCACCTCGACCCCGTCGGGGCCACGCTGACGCCGCGGCCAGGGGCGGAGCCGGAGCCGCGCTGGCTCATCACCTCACCCGAGCTGCACATGAAGCGGCTGCTGGTCGCGGGGGCGCCCCCGATCTTCCAGCTCGCGCGGGTGTTCCGCGACGGCGAGCGGGGGCACAGGCACCGCCCTGAGTTCACCATGCTCGAGTGGTACCGCCCGTGGGCGAGCTACGACGCGCTGATGAACGACTGCGAGGGCTGGCTCCGGGCGCTCGCGGGCGCTGATCACCTCGCGTACCGGGGGCAGACCCTCGACCTGACGCCGCCGTGGCCGCGGGTGCGCTTCTACGACGCCCTGCGCGAGCGGGCGGGGCTGGTCGAGCCCGAGCGTCTGGACCCCGACCAGCAGCTGGTCGCGTTCGTCGACCGGGTCGAGCAGACCCTCGGGGCCGAGCGGCCGGAGTTCCTGATCGAGTGGCCGATCGCGATGGCGTCGCTGGCTCGCCCAGCGCCCCATGACCCGCGGGTGGCCGAGCGCTTCGAGCTGTTCATCGCCGGCCTCGAGCTCGCCAACGCCTTCGGAGAGCTCACCGACGCCGCCGAGCAGCGCCGACGCTGCGAGGCTGAGAACGCCGAGCGCCAAACCCAGGGCCGCCCCGAGTTCCCCCTCGACGAGGCGTTTCTGGCGGCGCTGGCCGAGGGGATGCCCCCCTCGGCCGGCATCGCCGTCGGGATGGACCGGGTCGTGATGCTGCTGACCGACGCCGCCGCGATCGACGACGTCCTGGCGTTCTGACCTCCCGCGCTCAGTCGCAGGAGAGCGGGTGGCAGGTCCCGCTGTCGCCGCTGGTGAAGCTGCAGACGCCGGAGGCGCACTCGCTCCCCGACTCGCAGCGCTCGCCGTCGGCCTTCGGCGCCGCGCACACGGCGCGCTCGCCGTCGCAGTGGGTGCCGTAGTCGCAGATGCCGTCGAGATCGACGTTCGGCGCGCAGGCGCTGCCGAGGCTGCCGTCGCCGAGGGCCTCGCAGGTCCCGCCGTCGCAGACGAGGCGCTTGAAGATGTTGCAGCCGACGAGGGGCTGACTCGGGTCGGTCTCGTTGCAGCTGGCGCCGACGTTGGTGGCGATCGCCACCTTCTTGCAGGTGGAGGCGCCGCCCGGCGGCGTGGCGCACGCCAGCCCGGCGCCGCAGTGCGGATCGGCGTCGCCCCCGCAGGCTTGGCCCTCGGCCCCGAGAGCGACGCACTCGGAGGCGTCGGCGTCGAAGTCGTAGTCGCAGGCGAGCCCGGCCGCGCAGCGGCGCTCGGTGACCTCCGCGTCGCCCCACTCGGTCCCGCACGGCGAGCCCACGGCGCCCCCTTCGACGGTGACCCGCGGCACGCACGTCCCGGCGCCGCCGCAGTCGCTCGGCCCCTCGGTCTGGCTACAGTCGCCGTACCAGCAGGCCTCGCCGCGCTTGGGCCGCGGCTTGCAGACGCCGACGCAGTCGGAGTCCGACTGCTCGCAGAAGGCGTCGCCGGCGCACTCCTCGTGGACCCAGCAGGCGCCGTCGGTGGCGACCATCCCCTCGAAGACGCCGGCGCACGCCGCGACCTCGTCGAGCTCGACCGAGCAGGCGCTGCGCGCGGCGCTCAGGCAGCCGCTGAGCTGGTCGCCGTGGTAGGTGACCCGGCCCTGGGCGATGATCGTCTCGAGGTTCTCCTCGGGGCGGCGCTGATCGAAGAGGCGGCCCACGAAGCTGCGGCACGCGGCCTCGTCGGCCGAAGCCAGCAGCTTGAAGAAGGACAGGTCCTCATCGGCGACGGGACAGCTCGTCAGCACGTCGCAGAACGTCGACGACCACGACTCGTAGAGCTGGGACGCCGCGGGAGGGCCGCCGCTGCCGCCGCTGTCACCGCACGCCGAGGCCGCCAATGAAACCAGCGCGACGAGAGACGCAGTACCGAGGATCGACCGCACCATGGTGCCTCCTGCAGGTTCGTGGGGCGCGACAATCCCACCCTGACTCGGTCGGATCAAGCCCCCAGCGGTTCGCGACCGAGTATGGCGGCGCGGTGTGCTAGCGTCCCGGTGATGCCCGAGGGCGACACCATCCACAAGGTCGCGCTGGCGCTGCGCCCGCACGTCGCCGGGGTGCCGATCCGCGCCCTCCGGCTGCCCCACGGCGACGTCCCGATGGCCGCCGGCACCCGCGGCGTCGCGGTCAAGGCGCGCGGCAAGCACCTCATCGTGACCTTCGGCGCCCCCGGCGCGCCGCCGCGGGTCCTGCGCACCCACCTGGGGATGAACGGCTCGTGGCACCGCTATCGCCCCGGGGAGCGTTGGCGCAAGAGCCCGAGCGACACCCCCCACGTCGCCATCCACACCGACGACTGGGTGCTCGTCTGCTTCCAGCCGGCGCAGTGCGTCCTCTACCAGCACCCCGGCGACCTCGAACGCGACCCCGCCATCGCAGACCTCGGCCCGGACCTGCTCGGGCCGGGGCTCGACCTCGACGTCGTGCTCGCCCGGGCCCGGGTCGCCCGCAACGCCGCCCGCGCCGTCGCCGAGGTGCTCCTCGACCAGCGCGTCGCCGCCGGCGTGGGCAACGTCTACAAGAGCGAGGTCCTGTTCCTCGAGCGGGTCGACCCCTGGGCGCCGGTCGGCGCGATCCCCGACCTGGTGATACGCGCCGTGTACGCCCGGGCGGCGGCCCTGCTCGCGGCGAACGTCCACGACGGCGCGCGGGTCACCGCCCCCGAGCGCGCGCCGTTCGGCCACCGCCTCCCGCCGGGACTGCGCCACTGGGTCTACCGCCGCGCGGGTCACCCCTGCCCGCGCTGTCGCGCCCCGATCGCCGGCCGCCCGCAGGGGCCCCAGGTGCGCATGACCTACTGGTGCCCGAGCTGCCAGGCGCCGCTCGTCGCGCGGCCATCGCCCCCGACCGGGTCGTAGGCGGAGGTGACCGGCGGACCGCGTCATCGCCCCGGAGGGCGAGGTGGGGCGCGGGGTTCGCTTGACCAGCGCGCGGCGGGCTCGTACAGCTTTGCGTGAAGCGCGCCGACGGTGGCGCCTCATCGGAGGATCCGAGTGCATGATGTCGCCGGACGCCACGCGACCCAGCCCACGATGACCGAGCCAGTGCGCAAGGGCTGGGTGAGCCCGCGGCTCGACGTGCCGTCGGGGATACACCGGCCTGACTACGCGGACCGCGGCCGTCCGCGCGGCTTTCACGCGAGCCGGCCATTCAGCGCGTCGGAGCTCGCGCGCATGCGCCACGCCTGCCGCGCGGCCGCGCAGGTCCTGCGCCACGTCGGGACGCTGGTGCGCGCGGGCGTCACCACCGACGCCATCGACCGCGCCGCCCACGCCGAGTACCTCCGCCTCGGGGGCTACCCGAGCACGCTCAACTACCACGGCTTCCCGAAGTCGCTGTGCACCTCGGTCAACGAGGTCGTTTGTCACGGGATCCCCGACGATCGCGCGCTCGGTGACGGCGACATCGTCAACCTCGACGTGACCATCTTCCTCGACGGGATGCACGGGGACTGCAGCGCGACCTACCCGGTCGGCGTCATCGATCCCGGCTCCGCCAGGCTCATCGCCGTGACCCGTGAGTGCCTCGAGCTCGGCATCGCCGCGGTCCGCCCCGGGCGCCCGTTCCGCGCCATCGGCCAGGCGATCGAGCCCCACGCGGCGCGCAACGGCTTCAACGTCGTGCGACGCTACGGTGGCCACGGGATCGGCCGGTCCTTTCACACCGAGCTCCACGTCCCACACCACGACGACCCGCGCGCGACCCGCATCATGGAGGCCGGAATGGTCTTCACCATCGAGCCGATGCTCACCGCCGGCACGTTCACCGTGCGCGAGTGGGACGACGGCTGGACGGTGGTGACCGCCGACGGCAAGCGCAGCGCGCAGTTCGAGCACACCGTGCTCGTCACCAACGACGGCGCCGAGGTGCTGACCACCGCGCCGTGAGCGGCCGGGAGGCCACCTGACGGTGAATGCCCGGCGTCGGCCCCCGTCGAATGCCCGTCGCCGCGAACTGACCTCGAGGTCCTCATGCGCCCCCTGCTCGTCTCACTGACCCGCCTCGCCATCCCGCTCGGGCTCGTCGCCGCCGCGTCCGGCTGCTACCCCTACGGCTACTATCAGGATGCGCCCGCGGAGCCCGCGCCGACCTATGTCGACGGCCCCGGCTACGACGCCGCGGACGACTACTACGACGACATCGAGGGCGAGTCGGTCGCCGGACTCGACGACTTCTACGAGCCGCTCACGGAGTACGGCTCGTGGTACGACGACGGCGATCTGGGCTACGTCTGGACCCCGTACGACGACGGCTGGGAGCCTTACTCGGACGGCTACTGGTCCTATACGCGCTACGGCTGGACCTGGATCTCGAACCGCCCCTACGGCTGGGCGGTGTGCCACTACGGACGCTGGTACTTCGACGGCCGCTGGCACTGGGTGCCGGACACCACGTGGGGGCCCGCGTGGGTCGACTGGCGCGCCGACGGCGACTACGTCGCGTGGGCGCCGGCCTACCACCCGCGGCGCCCGCGCCCGGCCCACGTCGACCACTGGCACGCGGTGCATCGCCAGCACCTGCACGACCGGAACGTCGCGCGCTGGTACACCAGCCGAAACGACGCCCGCGCCCACGGCGAGCGCGGGCGCCCGATCCAGCGCTGGGGCCACAACCGCAGCGGCGCGCGCTGGTCCCAGGGGCCGCGGCGTGAGTGGGTGGGCGACCACGTCGAGACCACCGGCCTGGACCGGGATCGAAGCGGGCGGCGGCCGGCCGGTCACGGCGGCGGCGGACACGGCGGCGCCGCGGCGGGGACCAACCAGGGCGGCGGCGGACACGGCGGTGGCGGCGGGCACGCGGCGGGGCAGGACCGCGATGGGCGCCCGGTCCCGACCGACGCCGAGACCTCGCGCGAGCAGCGGAGCCAGGAGGAGCGGCGGCGGGCCGAGGAGGCGCGTCAGCGCGCCGCCGGCGAGCGCGGCCGGGACGAGGACGACCGGCGGGC
>PHBI01000040.1 GCA_002841945.1 Deltaproteobacteria bacterium HGW-Deltaproteobacteria-14 | reverse complement strand
GGGGGTGGGCTTGGTGGTGCGCTCGCCCCCACCGGCGAGCGCGAGGCCGACGACGCCCCCGAAGAGGAGGGCGACGGCGCCGATGATGAGGGCGATGATCCGGGTGTTGCTGGTGCGCGTGGACTGCATGGAACGAGCTCCTGGGGCCGGGGCGGGGGGCGGCGTCAGTCGCCGCGCCGGGCTCTAACGCAAGTCACGTGCCACCCCGGTGGGTTCCCGTATCTGGCTGAATTTAAAGGCGTGGAACGGGGGCGGCGCGCCTCTGCCGGCTTCGCTGTGTCATCGGAGACACGTTCCGGGCACCCAGCGGGACACGGCGGCACGTTGACACGGCGCGCACCTCGGCGAGGATGCGGGCATGGAGCCGGACAAGCGAGCCAACATCCTCTACGCCGCAGGCCAGGTCTTCGCGCGCCGGGGCTTCAAGAAGGCGCCGATCGACGAGATCGCCCGGGTCGCCGGGGTCGCCAAGGGGACCATCTACCTGGCGGTGAGCTCCAAAGAGGAGCTGTACGAGCGCGCGGTCGCGCTCGCGCTCGAGGTCTGGCTCGCCGCGAACCACCTCCCCGCGTCCGCGGAGACCGACCTGGGGCCGCTGCTCGGCGCGCTGCTCACCGATGAGGTCGCGAGCGCCGCAGACCACCCCCTCGTGGCGGCGCTGCTGACCGGCCAGGTCGCCGCGGCGCTGCCCGGCTGGGAGGACCCCATCGAGGCGCTGCGGCGGCGCGCCCGGGCGAACGTCCTGGAGCTGCTCCGGCGTGGGGCGCGGAGCGGCCGCCTGCGCCGCGACCTCGACCTCGAGGAGGTCGCCGTGCTGCTCCAGGATCTCGAGGCGGCGACGCTGCTCTTTCACAGCCGCGGCGAGGCCCTCGAGGACGCCCACTTCCACCGTTGGGACACCGCCGTCTCGGCTCTGGTCGAGGGGCTTGATGCAGCACGAGACGCTGAAAGCGCTTTTTGAATCGCCAGGTTGCGGTGAAGGATATTGCGTTGCGGCAAGCCTTCAGCGCGGATCCTCGTCGTCATCCTCGAGGGCCTCGATGCGCGCGCGCAGGGCGGCGTGACGGGTGGCGACCGCCTCGCGCAGGCGCGCCAGCTCCTGGTCGAAGTCGCGCTCGGGCTGCCAGCGGGCGAGGTCGTCGCGGGCGGCGTCGGCGATCGCGGCGCCGCGTGCGCTCGCGCGGGCGTCGAGGACGGCGTCGGCGATCGGCCCGTCGAGGGCGGCGAGCGCGCGCTCGAGGTAGCGCTCGCGATACGCCTCGATGCCCAGGATGCGCGGTGAGAAGCTGTCTCGACCGTGCCACTCGTTCACCCCGACCCCGAGGCCGCGGCCTGGCCAGCTGTCCACCGGGATGGCGCCGCCGTCCCAGTCCTGGCCCCAGGTGGCGTCGGCGTCCCAGCTGATGACGCGGAACCGCGCGGCGGGCGCGCCCGGCGGGGCGTCGAGGTCGTGGTAGAGGTAGTAGTTCTTCGTGAACGCGTCCTGGTTGAGCGCGTAGCTGTGGACGAGCTGGTAGGTGAACCAATCGTCGAGGTGCAGGACGGGCTCGACCCCCGCGGCGAAGCTCGCGGCGTCTGCTGGCGTGGACGTCAGGGCGTCGAGGAACGGGCCGAGATCCGAGGTCGGGTTGTCCTCATTGATCTTGTGCTCGAAGCCGTCGATGGGATGGGGCTTGGCCGCCCAGTTCGCGCGGTGGTCCACGGCCTTGTAGAGGTTGGCGTCCTCGTCGAGCTCGTGGTGTTCGAGGAAGCGCCGGTCGACGCGCTCGATGACCTGATAGAGGCCGTGGCGCACGCCGTTGAGGTAGACGACCGCGTGGCCGGTGCGCGGCGCGAGGCCGCCCAGCGCGCGGATGGACGCGAAGGTGAGGTCGTTGCGGAGCCAGGTGGGATCGATCCAGCTCGCCTGCAGGACGAGGTGGCGCTGTTCGTCGGGGTCGGCCTCGCCGTCGAAGGGGAACGGCAGCCCGTCGCCCTCGAACTCGAGGCGGTAGCTCTTCTTCGCGACGGTGCGGGCGAAGCCGCCGTGGAGCTCCATCTCGACGTCTTCGTAGTGGACCCCGTCGAAGTCGACGGCGACCTCGATCTCGAGCGCGTCCGGCTCCGCGGTGCGGGCGTCGAGGGCCGTGAGGGCGCCGGGATCGGCGCAGATGGCGATGACGGGCAGGCCGAAGCCCTCATAGACGGGCACCGGGGCGCCGTCGGCGGTGGTCGCGTCGGCGTCACCTGGGGCGGCGCAGTCTGGGGCGTCCGGTGCCTCCCCGGCCTGGCAGGAAGAGATCGCGATCGCGACGAGGAGCGCGGCGACGTGTGGCGTCGTGAGCGGCATCGGCGGCACGTTAGCGCGGCCGCCGGCACAACGCCAAACACCATCAGAGTGTGCTCGGGCGGGCCGGCGCAGCCGCGACCTCGGCACCAGCGAAGCCCCTGTCGGGCCCGGTGCGCCGTCCTACAGGGGGTGGGCCCTGCGCGCGCCTCAGTAATAGAAGTCGCGCGGCCACCCCATCCAGTCGATCGCCTCGTGGCGCGAGTCGAAGAAGCCGGCGTTGCGCATCATGGCGATCTTCATGACCGCGCGGGCGAGCCGCATCTCGAAGGGGCGCCCGCCGAAGACCGCGACGCGCTCGAGCTGCGCCTTGCGCATGAACAGCCACTTGCCGAGCAGGAACTGGGCGCGGAGCGGGGAGCCGTCGAGCTCGCGCAGGTCGACGACGGCGGTGAACACCTTGTCGCGCCCGACCGCGTCGCGGATCCCCTCCATGACGTCGACGAGGGCCTGGGCGCCCGCCATCGATCCTCTTCCGCGGAGATGCACGGCGACGCGGAGCTCGCCGTCGACCGCGATGGCGAGCGACTGCCCCGGCTCCTCCCACGTCCTCGTGAGGGTCCACTTCGGATCGTCCAGGTCGGGCCCGCCTGCCATCGCGCACGCTCCATGTCGTCGAGGGTCCCCAGGCAATCCCGGTGGGTCCACCGTGTCAAGCCAGCGCGCGGCGGCCGTCGCAAAGCGTCACCCGCTGATGACGATCGTGGTCAAGTCCGCGCGAGCCGTTGCCGATAACGTTGGCATCGTTGTCGCGGGTGGGACTGGCTCGCCCGACGCGAGCGCGACCTGGTCGCGCTCGTAGACGTCGCACGTATCGCCTGACCCGCCGCTCAGGGAGACGACCGCTGCAAGCCTGGGATGGACGATATCAGATCGAGCGGACCCTCGGAGAGGGGGGCATGGGCCAGGTCTTTCTGGCGCGTGACCTCGCCGCACCGGAGCGGGTCGTCGCCCTCAAGCTCCTGCTCCCCGAGTTCCTGGACGCCACCGCCGACTTCATGCGCGAGTACGTGCTTCAGCGGCGCCTCCGGCACCCGGCGGTGCCTCGGGTACACGACTTCGGCTTCGGCGCCCACCCCATGGGGGAGGTCCCGTACTTTGTGATGGACTTCGTGAGCGGCATCTCGCTCGCGCGCGCCATGCACGGGCTCGACCGTCTCGAGCGCGCCTGGCCCTGGATCCTCGAGACCCTCCGCGCCCTCGACCACCTGCACAGCCTCGGCTATCTCCACCGCGACCTCAAGCCGAGCAACATCCTGGTGGACATGCACGGCGACCGGAAGCCCGCCGCACACCTCATCGACTACGGCATCGCCATCCCGCTCGACGCCGAGCCCGAGGAGCTCTTCATCGGTACGCCGGAGTACTCGGCCCCGGAGCTCATGGCCGGCGACCCCTTCGACGTCCGGCAGGACCTCTACGCCACCGGGCTGCTCCTCTACGAGATCGTCTCCGGTCACCGCCCGTGGCCGCAGGAGGACCCGACGGCGCTCTGGGAGGCGCGCACCTACGGGCGCCACCCGGCGATCCGCCACCCGAAATGCCCGCCCGAGCTGCTGACCCTCATCGACGACCTGCTCGCACCCAACCCCGATGACCGCCCCAGCAGCGCCGCCGAGGTGATCGAGCGCTTCTGCGCGATCGTCGGCCTCGAGCCGGTCATCGAGACCGCCGAGGGCTTCCGGCAGCGCCTCGACGCCCACACCCTGAGCGCCTCCGCGGATCTCGAGCGCGCCGCTCGCGAGTGGCACTCCGGGCTCCGCGCCGACTTCGACGACAGCGACCAGCGCCCGGCCATCCTCGTCATCGACAGCCCCGCGGGGCTCGACGGGGCGCGCCAGCTCGCGGAGCTCACCGACCGCGGCGCCGTCGGCGGCGCGCGCAGCGTCCGCATCCGCCTCGACGAGGGCTCGAGTCAGCCGCTCGGCGCCCTCGAGCGCGCCCTCGACCTGTTCCGACGGCTGCGCGAGCAGCGCGCGAACGGTCGCCCGGTGGTCGACCTGCCGGGGCTGGCCGGCGCCGCGACGATGATGACGCGCCTCCACGACGCCACCGTCATCAGCATCGACGGCCTCCAGCGCTGTGACGGCGTCAGCCTCGAGCTCCTCGCGACCGTCTTCACCGGCGCGGCGAACCCTCGTCTGCGCGTTATCGCCACGATAGACCCCGACGAGGCGCCGGTCGCGCCGCGCGCCTTCCACGCCCTGCTCAGCGCCCGCTTCACCCACCGCGTCCCCGCCCGCTACATCCAGCGCGAGGACCTCGTCGCGTGGCTCGACGACGTGATCGGCCCAGGCGTCGTCCCGCCGGACCGCGTCGACCTCCTCCTCGCGCGCTCCGAGCGCCGCCCGGACCACCTCCGCGCGCTGCTCGCCGAGGAGTTCGGGCAGGGGCGGATCGCGCGGGTGTCCGACGGCTACGTGTTGCGGCCGGGCTTCGCCCTCCCACCCGAGGCGCGCCGGCCCGCCGGCAACGCCCGCGCCGATCTCCTCGCGTGCCTCATCCACGCCTTCCCCGAAGAGGTCGTGAGCCGCTACCTGCAGCTCGCTGAGCCGGAGCTCGCGGACCTGGTCGGCGAAGGGGTCCTCGTGCGCCACGAGGGGGATCTTCTCGGCGTGCGCCCCACCGCCGGGAGCCGCGAACACTACCGGGCGCTGTCGCGCGCGCGACGCCACCAGCTGCACCGGCAGCTGGCCCAGTCGATCGCCGCCGCGCCGCGCTACCCCGGGCAGGCCGCCGCCTGCGCCCGCGAGTGGCTCCGGACCTCGCAGCCGCTGCAGGCCGCCCCGTGGCTGGTGGTCGCCGCCAACACCGCCGCCGATCACATGGACGCCGTCGCCGCCGAGGAGCACTTCTCACGCGCGGTGAACCTCCTCGACGCGCACTCCGTCGGCGTCGACGAGGCGAAGCTCGACGCCCTCCGCATCCAGGTCACGCGGACCGCGCTGCGCCTCGGTCGCATGACCGGCGCCATCGAACGCTGGTCCGACGCCGCAGCCTCGCTCTTCGAGCTGGGCGCCACCCAGGGCAACGTTCAGATCATGAAGGAGGGGCTCGACGCGCTCCTCGAGGTAGAGGTCGAGCGCCGCGACTGGCCCATCCTCGCCCGCCGCGCCGAGGCGCGCCGCTCCCTCCCCGGCGCGTCGGACATTGATGTCGAGGGCGCCGCCCTCTACGCCTGGGCGATGGCGCAGATCGCCTGGGCGGAGGGGCGCAGCGACGAGGCGATCCAGCTCGTCGAGGAGGCCACCGACCTCGTCGTCTCCCCCCAGGTCGCCCTGAAGCTGGCTCAGCTCCTCGCCGAGCTCATGGTCGGGACCCAGCGCATGACGAGCGCCGACGCCGCCCTCGCGAGCTACCGGGCGCTGGCCGAGCGCAGCGGGGGCCTCAACGATCAGGCGCTCGCCTCGCTTCTCGCCGCCGAGCACGCCCGCGAGCACGGTGATCTCGTCGTCGCCCTCGAGCTCCTCGGTCGCGCCACCGCGATCGTCGATGACAACCTCGTGCGCCGCATCAGCGGGCGCATCGAGCTCGAGTTGGCGCGCTGCCACCTCGCGAGCGGCTCGTGGCCCTCCGCCCTCGACCACGCCGAGCGCGCGCAGGCCCTGGCCGCTCGCGACGGAGACAGCGAGGCCGCGATGTCGGCGCGCGTCGTCGAGGCGCGCGCGGTGTCCCTCCTCGGTCACCCAGCGGACGCCATCGACCTGCTCGCCGACGTCGAGGAAGACCTCCCGGCCGGCGCCTCGTGTCAGCTCCGCGTCGCGATGGGCTACGCGGCGCTCGAGGCGCGCCTCGCCTTGGCCAGCGGCCCGTCCTTCGAGCGCCTCGTCGGGCTCGCCCGGCGCCTGGCCGTCGACGCGACCAAGCACCGCCTGCGGGGCTGGGCGGTCCGCGGCTGGACCCTGGCGTCGCGCGCCGCGCTCGGCGCTGGCGACGTCGCGACCGCGTTCGACTTCGTGGACGGGGCGCTCGACCTGAGCGAGCGCTGGGACGCCGTCGGCCCGCCGGTCCATCAGCTGCTGTATCTGCTCGCTCGCGTGCAGCTCGTCGGAGGCGACGCCGTGGCCGCGGAGGAGAGCCTGCTCGACGCGCAGGAGGCGCTCGAGACCGCGAGCGCGCGGGTGCCGCTGCAGGAGCGGACCACCTGGCTGCTGCGCCCGGACAACGCGCGCATCGTCGCGGGGGATCTGGCCGCACCCGGGCCGCTCTCGCGCCCGGTGACCAGCCTCCGCCGTGGCCACCCGGGACGCTCCGAGGTGCGTGAGGCCGGCTGAAGACGTGGGCTCATTCAGACAACGCGCGCCCGGCGCGGCGGGTCAGCGCAGGGCTGGAACGGAGAAGACGGCGCGGTCCTCGAGCCGCACGGCCGTGAGCGAACCGCCCCAGACGCACCCGGTGTCGAGGGCCATCACCCGCTCCTCGAGCCACAGGCCGAGGGTGGCCCAGTGGCCGAAGATCAACGTCACGTCGCCGCTCGCGCGGCCCGGCGCACGAAACCACGGGACCTGACCGCGCCCGAGCTCCTCGGGCGGCCCCTTGAAGCGCGCCACCATCTGCCCGTCGGCGTCGACCGCTCGCAGCCGGGTCAATACCGCGGCCGCCGCCAGCCGTCGCTCGCGTCGGCCGAGCCCCGCGTCGAAGCGACGCCCCTTGTCGCGGTACAGGTCGGCCAAGAACTTCGCCCGGTCGGGTCCGCGCAGCTCCTCCTCGATCTCGCGGGCGAGGGCGAGCGCGGCCTCCGGCGTCCAGCTCGGCAGGAGCCCGGCGTGGACCATCAGCCGGTCGTCCTCGCGGTGGGCGAGCGGACGCCGCGCGAGCCAGGCGACCAGCACGTCCGCGTCATGGGCCTCGAGGATGCCGTCGAGGGTGTCGTCGCGCGAGGCCTTAGCGACGCCGGCGTGTCGCGCGAGGAGGTGGACGTCATGGTTGCCCAGCACCGCGACCACGGCGCGCTCGTGCTCGACCATCCAGCGCAGGACCCGCAGCGAGCTCGGTCCGCGGTTCACCAGGTCGCCGACGATCCACAGGCGGTCGACCTCGGGGTCGAACGCGACGCGGCCCAAGAGCCGCATGAGAGGCTCATAGCAGCCCTGGATGTCACCGATCGCGTAGGTCGCCACGAGTCACCGGAAGGCCGGGTCTGGCCGCTGGCACACGAAGGCCGTCGCGAGGTCGTGCCCCGCGACGGCCGGTCCGTGTGAGCGTTGGCCTAGCCCTTCTTGATGTTGAACGAGTCCACCGCGAGCTCGATCTCCTCGAGCAGGGTGGCGCCGCCCTTGCCATCCCCGCGGAAGCTCGACCATTTGGTCGGCCACGCCTGGAAGAACTCGTAGGTCAGCACCGGCTTCTGCTTGTCGCCGGTGCGGTCGAGCATATGGATGGCGCCGTTGCGCCGCTCGATGTTGCCGGCCTGCACCCGGGCGCACCAGTCATAGAGCGCGGTGTTGGTGATCATGCCCTTGGTGAGCTTGATGTTGCCGAACCGGTGGATACCCGGGCGCTTGCGCGGCCACGGGTCCATCGAGTCCTTGTATTCGATGACGTCGCAGTCCCAGCTCAGCCCGTCGAACTTCTGGAACGCGCCGGCCTTCACGCCATCGATCTCGATCCAGAAGTCGTGGTCGGTGAAGGGGTCGAACGGGCGCCGCCCGGTCGATGACTGCGGCTTGGCGACACCCGGCGTGGGGTTGGTCAGCGGCGAGCCCTTCTGGAGCTTCATGATGCCGACGATGAGCGGCAGGAGCACGCCGATCGCGCCGACGACGGGCGTACCCAGCGCCTTCGGCGAGAACTTCGTGATCGTGATCTTACGCTCGAGCTTCGGCCAGCTGTACGACTTCCACGGGACGGGTGGAACCGGGGGCGGGCTTACGGGTTGGATGGACATGAGCGACTCCTCGCCAGGCGTAGGTCAGTGGAGCCGGGCTCGTCGGCCCGGATCAATGCTCGCACTGGACCACCGACCCCCAATAGCAGCTAGTGTAGACGCATCCGTTGGCGGAGGCAAGGCAGTGTCCGTGCCGGCGCGTTGTCTTGCGCTGCGCGCCTCGGCGAGCATACCCTCGGCCCACCGGAAGGCAATGTACCGCCATGGGGGTTGCATCTCTGCGGACCCCAGACGCACCGCCTCGGAGCACGCTCGAAAATGAAAACGCCGTCGTCCCAGACCCTCTTCAGCGCGCGCGCGATCGCCGCCGCCCTCGCCCTCGCGGTGTTCGCTCCGACCGCCGCCTACGCCGAGGCGAGCCGCGACAAGCTCGCGGCGCGCTGCGAGTCCGGCAAGCTCAGCGACTGTGTCGACCTCGGCGTAGCCTGGGAGAACGGCGACCGCGGTCCCCAGGACTACAGCCGCGCCATCTACTACTACAAGAAGGCGTGCGACGGCGGCGAGGTGCTCGGCTGCCACATGCTCGGCCAGCTCGTCGAGACCGGCACCGGCACCGACAAGGACGTAGAGAAGGCGCTGCGCCTCTACGACAAGGCCTGTGACGGCGGCTATCTCCCGAGCTGCAAGTACCTCGCGAACCTCTATCGGGACGGCAAGGGGGTGAAGCAGGACCTCGAGCGCGTCCGCTTCATCCTCGGCAAGGCCTGCGGCTTCGGCGACGGCGAGAGCTGCTACGGGCTCGGCATCGCCTGGCAGCGCGGCGAGGGCGGGCTCAAGGACTACGGACAGGGGCTGAGGGCGTTCCTCGCGGGCTGCGACGTTCAGGATCCGCGCTCGTGCCTGCAGGCCGGCGTCATGCACCGCGATGGCGTCGGCACGCGGGCGGACGCCAAGCGAGCCAAGGAGCTCCTCGACCAGGCCTGCCTCTACGGCGGCAAGGCCTTCTGCGACGACGCCACCGAGGGGACGGGCGGGGACGGCGGGACCGCCCCGGCGGGGCGCTGCGGCAACGGCGCCGACTCCACCGCGTGCCTGGTCACCGAGCTCCAGCGCTGGGACGCGGTGAACCCCGCGAAGCTCGAGCCGTCGCGGGACTACTTCAAGAAGTCGTGCGCCGAGGGCAAGGGCTTTGGCTGCCACAAGCTCGGCATGCTCGATCAGGACGCCAAGCCCGAGGCCGCGCGCAAGCTCTTCGAGCAGGGGTGCAAGGCCGGGAGCATGGAGTCCTGCACCAACCTGGGCTTTCAGCAGTGCGGTGGCAGCGGCGGTCCCGAGGACGCCAAGGCGGGCCTCGAGCGCTTCGTCAAGGCCTGCCAGGGCAAGGACCCGCGCGCCTGCTTGAACCAGGGGATCTTCGTGCTGGCCGGCCGCGAGACCGCCCAGGACCCCGCCAAGGCCTTCGCCCTGTTCACTCAGGGGTGCGAGCTCGGCGAGCCCATCGCGTGTCACGACGCCGCGGTGCTCACCAACCTCGGCGTCGGCGTCGTCCGGGACATGCCGCGCGCCGTCGAGCTGCTCAAGGAGGCGTGCAGCTACGGCTTCGAGCGCTCCTGCGCCGCCGTCAAGGCGCTGGCGCCGTAGCTCGCCCCGATGCCGATCACCTTGGCGTAACCCATTAATTCCACGGGCGATGTTTGCCACGGAGGGCACGGAGAACACGGAGGGCGCCTCGGTAGGCCCCAGGGTCTCAGCGGCGCGCAGGGGTTCTTCTCCGTGTCCTCAGTGGTGAAAAAGCGGGGCGCTTGGACACGGCGGGGCCCTCAACCGCGCGGTGCTGCGCTTGGGTGACCAGCATTGTAGCTAGCCCCGGGCTAGTTTCGCCGCCGCCTGGGCCGCTTCGCGTTGGCCAGGCGGGCCTTTCGGGGCTTCCTTCGCGGGGGGCGGGGCGCCGCGCCCGGGTATCGGGCGCGGACCTGCGTCCTCCGCGGCCGACCGGCGGGGCCACGGTGTGTCCCGGCCCGTCGCCAGCTGCGGACTCCGGTCCGCGCCCTGGCGTTTCAGGTCAGCCCTCGGGTGGGGGGCCGGTCGCCGCGGCCGCCTCGTCCATGAAGGTGTCGAGCGGATCCGCCTCGTCCGAGACGACCTCGCGCGCGATGGTGCGGGCGCGGGACATGCCACCGATGAGGACGTCGATGGCGACGACGCTGAGGATGAGGACGTTGGCCGCGATCCCGATCAGCGCCTTGAACACGCTGAGGGCGTCGATCCCGATGCCGGCGGTCAGCACGCCGATGAGCAGAAGCACCGCGCCAGCGCCGTTGAGCGCGATGCTGACGCCGCGCGTCTTCTTCACCAGCGCGACGGTCTCCTCCGGCCGGGTCGGCCGCGCGAGCGCCGTCCCCGAGCGCCAGAGCCAGACCGGCCCCAGCAGAAAGCACAGCATCGCCAGCATGAGCAGCGGGCTGCCGGTCAGCTGGTAGGGCAGCATCATGATGACGAAGAGCAGGAGCAGATAGAAGGGTGACGCCAGGGTGACCAGCCAGCCGGGCGCCGACGTCTGCGGAAACAACACCTTGGCGCTGACGGCCGCCCGCAGCAGCCCGGGGATCAGGGCCAGCACCTTGGGCGCGAGCGCGACGACGTGGTTGAGCGCCCCGAGGAGCCCGAAGATGATCGCCGCCTGCGCGTTGCCCCCGGCGACGCTGCGCATCGGGAAGAGCGCGACCGCGAACGGCGCCAGGAACGCGATGACCCAGGTGATGAGCAGCACCTTGCGAGAGGCGCCCCAGTCGGACCAGCGCCGGAAGGCGGAGTAGACGCCGAACGCCATCACGGCGTTGAGGCAGACCACGAGAAAGCCCAGGCCGCCCAGGACCGCGACGCTGTCCTTGTCGACCGCGATCCCGCCGACGTCGTTGTCGGCCAGCTGGATGATGGCTGAGATGCTGTCGATGAGCAGCGACGGCAGCAGCACGAAGAAGCCGAGATAGAGCATCGAGCGACGCCACAGGAGCAGCCGCGCGTAGGTCCCACCGACGCCGCCCAGGCCAGCGACGAGCGCCACCTCGTCGGCGAGCGGCTCGCCCGGGTCCATCTCGACGCTCAGCGCGCGGCGCAGGTGCTGCCCACCGCCCGCGAAGACGCTGCTCCCGCTCCTGCCGCTGCGGCTGTTGCTCATGGCGAACTCCCAGGCTCAGGCGATTCATGACCCATCAGAGCGCAGCGCCGCGCGCTCTCGAGCGTCTCAGGCCGCGAAGAAGCGCTCCCCGCGCGCCGCCATGTCGACCAGCACCCGGGGCGGCGTGAACCGAGGCCCGTGCTCGGCCGCGAGCGCCGTGAGCTGCTCCACCACCCGCGCGACCCCGCGCCGGTCGATCCAGGCCAGCGGCCCGCCGGAGGAGGGGGCGAAGCCGATGCCGAAGATGGAGGCGATCTCCGCGTCGCGCTTCTCCCGCAGGATGCCCTCCTCGAGGCACCGCGCGACCTCGGCGACCTGGATGAGCATCAGCCGGTCGGCGATGACGTCGACCCCGGTGTGGGCCGGCCGCGCGTCCCCGACCAGGGCCCCGAGGCCCGGCCACAGGCGGCGCTCCTTGCCGGCGTAGTCGTAGAAGCCCGCCTTGGCGATCTTCCCGATGCGCCCGTGCTCGTCGACCAGCTCGTGGAGGAGCTTGATCGCCGGGGCATCCGCGTGGCTGACGCCGGTGTAGCGCTCGGCCTGCTCGACCGCCTTGAGCCCGAGCCGCAACGTCACCTCGTCGTAGACCTTGAGCGGCGGCACGACCATGCCGGCCCGCCGCGCGGCCCACTCGATGAGCACCGGGTCGTGCCCCTCGGCGACCATCTGCACGGCCTCCATGAGGTAGGTCGCGAAGACGCGGCTCGTGAAGAAGCCGTAGCCGTCGTTGACCAGCACCGGGATCTTGCCGAGGTCCTGCGCGAAGCGCACCGCGCGCCCGATCGTCAGGTCGCTCGTCAGCTCCCCTCGGATGATCTCGAGCAGCGGCATCTTCTCGACCGGCGAGAAGAAGTGCAGGCCGATGAAGCGATCGGGGTGCGCCGCCGCCGTCGCCAGGTGGGTGATCGGGATGGCTGAGGTGTTCGACGCCCAGACCCCGCCCGCCGCCAGCAGCGGCTCGATCTCGCGGGTCACCGCGTGCTTGACGGTGTCGCTCTCCAGCACCGCCTCGATGACGAGGTCGCAGCCCGCCAGGTCCGCGACGTCCAGGCTGTAGGTGATGCGGTCGAGGATCGCCTGCCGCGCCCCGGCGTCGAGGTGCTTTTTGCCATTCGCCTCGGCCACGCAGTGGGCCTCGCCGGCCTCGAGCTGCGCCGCGACGATGTCCTTGAGGACGACCTCGAGTCCCCGCTGCGCGCAGATGAAGGCGAGCCCGGCCCCCATCATGCCCGCCCCGAGGATGCCGACCTTCTTGAAGCCGTGCGTCTCCGCCGACGGCAGCCCATCGGCCTTCATTGCTGCGTTGCGGAAGTACCAAAAGGTCCGAATCATATCCTTTGATTGGTCGCTGATGGCGCACCGCACAAAGTGCCTGTTCTCCACCTCGAGCGCCCGATCGAAGGTCAGCCCGATCCCCTCCTGCATCGCCGACACGACCGCCTCGACCTGCGGCATCGTCCCGACGGTCTTCTTGAAGATCATCGCGGTCGCGGCCATGAAGATGTTGCGCGCGTCCTCGCTGTCCGGCGCCGGCGCCGGGAAGACGTAGCCCTTCTCGTCCCAGGCCTGGCGGGTCTTGCGCGGGTGGTCGAGGATCCACTGGCGCGCCGCCGCCACGACCGCCTCGCGGGTCGGAGCGAGGGCCTCGACCAGCCCGAGCTTGTAGGCCTTCGCGGCGCGCACCGGCTGACCCATCGTGATGTGCTCGAGCGCCTTCTGGATGCCGACGAGGCGCGGCAGCCGCTGCGTCCCGCCCGCCCCCGGGATGACGCCGAGAGACACCTCGGGCAGACCGATCTGCACCTTGGGGCTGTCGAGGGCCACGCGGTGATGGCACGCGAGCGCCACCTCGTAGCCGCCGCCGAGGGCCGAGCCGACGAGCGCGCACGCGACCGGCACGCCCATCGTCTCGAGCTTGCGGAAGACGCGGTTGAGGCCCGCGACCCAAGTGAGCGTCCGCTCGGCGTCGCGCAGCGGGACGAGCCCGTCGATGTCGGCGCCGACGCAGAAGTTCTTGTGGGCGCTCGTGAGGATGACGCCCTTGAGCCCCGCCCGCGCCTTGGCCCAGTCCACGCCGGCGTCGAGCCCGCGCGCGAAGATCTCGTCGACCTTGTTCACCCTGCCGGCCATCGCCAGCGCCAGGGTCGCGATCCCGGTCTCGGGGTCGAAGCTGAGCTCGAACGCGTCGTTCTTGTCGGTGATCATGGCTCTCGGCTCCCTACACGCGCTCGATGATGGTGGCGATGCCCATGCCGCCGCCGATGCACAGCGTCACCAGCCCGGTCGTCAGGTCCCGTCGCTCCAGCGCCCCGAGCACCGTCGAGAGCAGGACCGCGCCGGTCGCCCCGAGGGGGTGCCCCATGGCGATGGCGCCGCCGTCGACGTTCACCCTCTCGGGGTCGAGGTCGTACTCCTGCATGAAGGCCAGCGGCACCGCGGCGAACGCCTCGTTGACCTCGATGAGGTCGACGTCGGAGATGCTCATCGAGGCCTTCTTCAGCGCCTTGCGCGTCGACGGGATCGGCCCGGTCAGCATCAGCATCGGCTCCTCGCCGGAGATGCCCACGCCCCGGATGCGCGCCCGCGGGGTCAGCCCCAGCTCGCGCCCCTTCTCGCGCGACCCCACCAGCACCGCCGCCGCGCCGTCGACGATCCCCGACGAGTTGCCGGCGTGGTGGATGTGGTCGATGGACTCGACCTGCGGGTACTCGCGCCGGGTGAGCTCGTCCATCCCGAAGGTCTTGCCCAGCATCTCGAAGGCCGGCTTCAGCGCGGCCAGCCCTTCGGCGGTCGTGTCGGGCCGGATCAGCTCGTCGTGGTCGAGCAGCAGGTGGCCGTTGTCGTCGCGGACCGGGACGATCGAGCGCGCGAAGTGCCCCGCCTCCCGGGCCGCGGTCGCCCGCTGCTGGCTGCGGAGCGCGAAGGCGTCCACCTGCTCGCGGGTGATCCCGAAGAGCATCGCCAGGAGATCCGCCGAGACCCCCTGGGGCACGCTGCCGATCTGCCACTGCACCGCGGGGTCCCAGACGGCGCCGCCGTCGCTCCCCATCTTCACCCGCGACATGCTCTCGACCCCGCCGGCGACGATGAGGTCGGCGTACCCCGAGGCGACCATGGCGCCCGCGTGGTTGATGGCCTCGAGCCCGGAGCCGCAGAAGCGGTTGAGGGTCAGCCCCGCGCAGTCGAGGTCGTAGCCGGCCGTCAGCGCGGCGTAGCGCGCGATGCATCCGCCCTGATCGGCGGTCTGGGTGACGCAGCCCGCGACCACGTCGTCGACCTGGGTCGTGTCGAGCCCGTTGCGGTCGCGCAGGGCGCGCAGGGCGGTCGCCAGCAGCTCCACCGGTCGGACCGTGTAGAGGCTGCCCGAGGAGCGCCCCTTGCCGCGCGGCGTCCGCACGGCGTCGTAGATGTAGGCGTCACCCATCGTTGGCCTGCCTTGCTGCAATGCAGCATCTCGGGCGTCTTGTGTCCGGTAGGGTGCGCAAGATGAGCGCACGAGCCCGGTCTCGGTTATTGTGCGATGCGGGAAAGGGGCCGCGGGGCCCCGCGCGGGCCGCCTACAGGAGGCCCTTGCGCTTGCGGCAGCGCGCGTCGAGGCGCTGCAGGCGGTCGGTGTCCACCCCGAGCCGGAAGCCGATCTGGTCGACGTTCTTGCGCTCGTCCGGGTCGATCTTGCCGTCGGCGTAGGCGGTCTCGAGGGCCTGGTCCACCACGTAGTCGGCGGCGAGCTGGGCGCTGCGCTGGATGTCGCTCTGGGTCAGGCCGAGGCCGATGGCGATCTGCTGGAGCTTCGCCTGCTCCTCCGGCGAGTAGTTCTCGTCGCTCATCGCCACCGCCATCGCCAGCAGCAGCATGGGCTTGCGCACCTCCGCGCTGGTCTCGCCGAGCTCCGCCTTGGTCAGCGGCTCTTTGGCGAGCAGCTCGTCGAGGGTCGGCCCGGTCCCGCCGGTGAAGGCGTGGAAGAAGTCGCGCTCCTGCTCCTCGACGGTCCCATCGGCCGCCGCGACCTCGGTCAGGATGCGGGCGAGGATGTTGCGGTCCCACGGCTTGTCGAAGACCGCCGCCTGCACCGTCACCGCGAACTCGGTCTGGAGCTCCTTGAAGACGCTCGCCGCGACCCAGCGCTGCTGCGAGCCGTCCCAGGCGAACTGGTTCTGCGCCGCCTTGAACGCGTCGAGGGTGGCCTGCTTGACCTGCTCCTTGGTCGGCTCCCACTGGCGCTGCTCGGCGCCCGCCATCGCGGTGTAGGCGACCGTCGAGCCGATCTGGCCGGCGACGCCGTAGCCCATCACCGACCGCACCACGCGCGACAACGACCAGCGCATGTTCTGCCACAGCGACCGCTTGACGGCCTTGCCGACGCGGCCGGACTGGTCCTCCACGATCGGGGCGCCCGAGCGGATCTGTTGCCCGGAGACCGGGCATCGGAAGGTGACGGTCACCGAGTGGCCGGAGACGTCCTCCTGCTCGATGAGAGGCTTGATCGCGTCGTAGGTGATCTCCGGCATCGTTCGCTGCTCCTGGGCGTGTGGATGCGGGACGCGCCCGCGGCCGGCATCTTGCCATCGCCGGGGCCGCGCCGACAAGCGCACGCCGGGCCGTCACAGGTAGGGGATGAAGAGCCGCGCGAGGCCGTCGCGCAGCCGCGCCGGGAGGCTGCGGGCGTCGAGGCGCGCCATGGTGACGGGGTAGGCGTTGGCGATCTTGCGATCGATGAGGTCGTGCATCATGGCGGCCAGGGACTCGCTGTAGCACTCGATGTTGAACTCGAAGTTGAGCCGCAGGCTGCGCGGGTCGAGGTTGGCCGACCCGATGAGCGCCCAGCCGTCGTCGACCAGGAGGACCTTGCTGTGGTCGAAGGCGCCGCGGGTCTCCCACACCCGGCAGCCGTCGGCGATGATCTGCGGCAGGACCGCGGTCGAGGCCCACTTCACCAGGATCTGATTGTTGTGGCGCGGGAGCACGATCTCGACCTCGACGCCGCGCAGCACCGCCGTCCGGATCCCGGCGATGAGGTCGGCCTCCGGGAGGAAGTAGGGGGTCACGATGCGCACCCGCCGGCGGGCGCAGGCCAGCGCGCCGAGGACCGTCCAGCGGAGCTTGTCGAGGTCGACGTCCGGTCCGTCGATGATGCCGCGGCAGATCATGCCCCCGCGGGCGTCGATGGCGGGGAACCACTGGTCGCCGAGGAGCTGCTCGCGGGTCGTGAACGCCCAGTCCTCGGCGAAGGCGACCTGCATCTGGCACACGACGGGGCCCTCGACCTTGAAGTGGAGGTCCACGATGGGGTGGGCGGGGGCGTCGCCGATGACGTGGCCGGCGCGGATGTTGAGCCCGCCGGTGAAGCCGGTGTGGCCGTCGACGACGAGGATCTTGCGGTGGCTCCGCAGGTTCGCGTAGGTCCAGCGCCACGGGAAGATGTTGCGGTTGAACGCCGCCGCGCGGACCCCCTGGCGCCGCAGCGGACCGATGATGGTGGGGAAGGAGTAGCGGGCGCCGACGGCGTCGACCAGGACGCGCACGTCGACCCCGCGCGCGACGGCCCGGCCGAGGGCGGCGACGAAGCGCTCCCCGACCGAGTCGTGGTCGAAGATGTAGGTCTGGAGCGCGACCGAGCGCTCGGCGGCGTCGATGGCCGCGAGCATGGCCGGGTAGGCGGCGTCCCCGTTCTCGAGGGGCGTGACGTGGTTGTCACCGATGACCGGAAACGACGTCACCCGGTCGACGACCTCGCAGAGCTCGGCCAGCGAGTGCCCACCGAGCACGCTCCGCCCCGCCTGGCGCGGGCGGGGGCGGGGCAGGCGCACGTAGTCGCGGTAGAGCGCGCTGGCGCGACGCTGGACGCGGTTGATGCCGAGGAGCCAGTAGAACAGGGCGCCCACGAAGGGGAGGGCGAGGATGACGCCGATCCAGCCGACCGCCGCGCGGTTGTCGCGCTTGTTGAGCAGGGCGTGGCCGCCCGCCAGGACGTCCACTGCGACCGCGAGGGCGGCCAGGATCCCGGGGATGGCGTCGCGCAGGGCGTCCATGGCGGCCTAGGTCCCCTGCGCCTGCCGCGGCCCCGGCAGCGCGGCGGGCTCGACGAGGCCCTCGGGTCGGGGGGCGACGCCGGCGTTGTGGAGGCTGTCGTCGTCGAGGAGCGAGAGGGGACCGAAGAGATCGCGCAGGGGGTCGGGGTCCACCTGCGCGGGGGCCCAGGCCGCGACCCAGCGGTGCCACGGCAGGGGGCGGCGCTTGAAGAAGATGTCGCCGACGGCGATGACCGGCAGCGGCTGGACGAGCCCGGGCCCGCGGACGCGCGGGCGCAGGCGCGCGGCGCGGCTCCGGAGGGGGTAGATCGCCTCGGTCTCGAAGCCGTCGCCGGGCCACACGATCAGGCCTTTGGCGTCTACGTCGTAGGGGGGTCTGCCGGGGAGGATGGAGACGATCTGCTCGCGCACGAGGTCGACCCCGGCGTGCTTGTAGAAGCCGAGCAGCGCCGTCTCGATGGCGGCGAGCCCCTCGGTCGGGAGCGCGGTGAGCCAGCCGCGGGCGCCGAGCCCGGCGACCAGGAAGCGGGCCTGCTCGTCGAAGAGGAGCTCGAGCGGCTCGGGGCCGAGGGGCGCGCACACCAGCTCGGCGACGATGCGGTACGGGGTCAGGGTGACGTGGTGCACCACGAGGGCGTCGGCGTGGGCCAACCGACCGCTCGCGCGCAGCACGGCGACGAGGTCGCGGGTGATGAAGTGGGCGATCGCCTCCTCGACGTGGTGCAGCGCGTCGGCGTGCTTCTGGACGTCGGCCAGATCGCGGCGCCGCTCGGCGCGCCGGAGCTTCTTGAAGAGCTTCGGCACGGTGCCCGAGTGGAAGCCCGGGCGCAGGAGCCGGTAGACGGTCTCACCGTGGGAGCCGACGATCATGGGCGACAGCGCTGGCTTGCGGTTCGCGGCGTACATCCGCCAGTTCTCTTTGAACTCCCACACCAGAAACCCGAAGACGCCGGGCAGGGTCGTGACGGTCGCCACGCCGATCGAGGCGGCCGTCGCGGTGCTGAAGAAGTTCTCGAAGAACGCGATGAACTGCGGGGTCATCGGCAGGATGAGCTTGTGTGAGACGGTGACCACCGGGAAGTGCTTGATCGGGTTCACCTGCGGCTCGAACAGCAGGTTCACCCCGAACCGGAAGATGTAGGCGACGACCGACCAGAGCAGGCCGAACACGGCCTTGCCGGCGAGGCTCACGGCGCTGTCGCCGCGGCGGAAGCGCAGCCACTGGTCGACCTCGTAGAGGCCGATCTCGACGAGGTTGACGACGGCCTTGAAGAACGCGAGGACCGCGGACACGAGCCCCGGCACGAAGCTGTGGGCGAACTGGTACCAGCCGCGGCTCAGGCGGTCGGTCAGCTCCTCCTCGAGGCGCCGCCCGGCCCGATACGACAAGAAGACGACGCCGCCCAAGAAGGCGCCGAGGCCGACCCACGCGCCGAGCGTCCAGCTCCAGGCGATCCAGGCGGTGAGCAGCAGCGGGATCACCGCGAACTGCAGGGGCCGCCACAGGCGCGTGCGGAAGAAGCGCCACGAGCGGGTGGCGCGTAGCCAGCGCACCGGGGGCAGCTCGCGGAAGCGCTCCGGGATGGTGACGAAGAGGGCGCGGCCAGCGTCACCGACCAGGTGCAGGCCGGCGATGGCGGCGCGCCGGACCACCGCGAGGTGGATGAGCGCCAGCAGGACGCCCCCGAGGGCGAGCAGCGACGCGGTCGAGAGGAGGTGCGTCTCGGGGCCGCCGAACAGCTTCACCAGGGGACCGACGATGTGCTGCAGCCCCTCGAGGAGGACGAAGGCGCCGCCGAACGGCAGCAGCGCGTAGAGGACGACGAGGCGCCCGAGCGGGTTCGCGAAGCCGAGCGAGCTGAGGCGCTGGAGTCCTCGGCGATAGATCTCGCCGCTCAGGTACGCGCGGTCGAGGCGCAGCTCGAGCAGGTGGTCGAGGCGCAGCAGCGGGTCGCCGCGGAGGAACTCGCCGACGCTGCGGAGGTCGGGGAGCTTGAGCTCGTTCTTGGCCAGCACGTCGCGGACGTCGCCGAAGGCGATGAACCCGCGCGCCAGCAGCAGATCGAGGAGCTCGGCCACGACCTTGTCCGCGGCGGCCCGGCCGGGGACATCGTCGCTGCGCAGCCCGGCGCCCTCGAGGGCCTCGTGGATCAGCGCGCCGAGCTCGCGCCGCACGTCGTCTGACGTGACGTGCACCGCGTCATCGAGGATGCCGCGGAGGCGCTCACGGCTCGGCCCGTCGAGGTGGCAGCCCGGCAGCCGGGCGCGCGCCCGCCGCAGGTGGCGCGCGATGTCGACGAGCCCCCGGGCGGTGAGGGGGTGGCGCATCGGTCCGCGGCCCAGTCGGCGGAGCCAGCGGCCGAGGTCGATCTCGAAGACGTGGCGCTCGGCCTCGACGCAGGCCTTCTGCAGGTCGTGGAGGAGGCGCGCCTCGAGCCGCCGCATCCCGTGGGTCGCCGCCTCGGTCAGCGGCTCGAGCGCCGCCGGCCAGGCGTCGGCCGCGGTCACCTGGTGGGTCAACGCCGCGAGGCGCTTGCCGAGAGACGCCAGCGCCCGCTCCCCGGTCGCGTGGGCGCGCTCGACCAGCGCTTCGTCCGATGTGGCCTGGGCCTTGGCGCAGAGCACGGCGGCGCCCGCGTCGTTGCCCCGCTCGCGCACGAAGATCGCCTTGCGGAGCAGCTTGCGGGCGCGCCGCGGCGACACCCCCGAGGCGGTCGTGCTGGCGATCTCCGGGGCCTCGTCCGAGTCGTCCAGGGTCGCCCGCTCCGCGGCCCCGCGTGGCCGTGTCGCCTGCAGCAGCCCGTGCCCGTCGACGAGGGTCGCGAGCAGCTCGTCGACCCGGGCCTTGGCGCGCAGCGACGGGAAGAAGCGGTCGAGCAGCGCCGGGGCGAAGTGGCGGAGCTCGAGGTAGAGCGCCACGAACTCGATGAACTCGGTGACCTCGCCGGCGGCCTCCGGGATGAGCGCCTCGTCGGCGAGCACCGCGCGGATCTCGTCGAACGGGGTCTGCCCGATGGCGTCGATGTGCGCCAGCACGCGCGCGCGCGGGAGCGAGACGCCGGCGGTTCGGATGCGCAGCTCCGCGTCGATACGGGCGTGAAAGAGCCGTCGCCAGTAGCGGTGGAGCAGCTCGGCGGGGGCCAACGCGTCGAGATCGTCGCCGGGGTTCGGCAGGAGGTAGACCCACTCGGGCAGCTCGGCGAGGGGCACGTCGAGCTCGTCCGCCTCGACGAAGCGCGCGAGGCGCCGGCGCGGCAGGGCGTAGCAGCGCTGATGCGGGATGCGGGGCGCGACCCCGCTCAGGCCGAGGTCCTCGCGCACGACGCGGCGCAGGATGCGCTCCTCTACGAGCACGACGCCGGCCTCGCGCTCGCGGAGGAGCGCCAGGAGCCGGGTCTGCGTGAGCGGAGCGTCGGTTGGGGTCTTGTCGGGCACCGGGTTCCTGCAGGGACTATGAAGTTCTACAGGATTGGCACCGCGGTGTCCTTTCGCAACGGGCCCGCGCTCGTGACTACGCCCCGATCAGCTCGCGCTCCACGCGGTCCACGATGGTGTCCGCGAGCCAGTGCACGTGGGCGCGGCGCTCCTCGCGGCCGGTGTCGCCGTGCAGGTCATCCGACGCCAGCGCCAGCGGGGACGTCGCGAAGGTCCCGTGGTGCACGACCAGGCAGCCGATGGTCATGAACAGCTGCCGCGCTGCCATCGGCCCGCGCTCCGGGAGGGCGTGGCCGAGGGCCGCGTAGAGCGCCTCGTGGAGCTTCAGCAGGTTCTCGCGGATGAGCGGCAGCTGCGGATCCTGGCGGGCCAGCTCCTGCTGCACGAGGCGCGAGAAGAGCTCGTTGTGCTCGACGAAGTCGAGGTAGGCGTCGAGGGCGTGGTGCACTCGCTCGCGCGGCGTCCCGCGCCCCTCGCCGATCGCCTTCAGCGCCTCGGCGTGGTTCTCGTAGTAGCGCTCGAGGACCTTCTCGAAGAGCTGGGCTCGGCTGCCGAAGTAGTAAAAGATCAACGCCTTATTGACGCCGGCACGCTGCGCCACGTCACGCATGCTGACCCCATCGTGCCCTCGCTCAGCGAGCAGCTCGTCCGCCGCCTGCAGGATCTGGAGCGCGCGCGTGGAGCTCTCGATCGACCCCTTCGGCGGCTGGAAGGCGTCGTCGTGCGGATTCGTCGGATTGGCTGGCATGGATTCTCCCCCCTGCACCCGCTCACCAGTGCGTGTCGCCAATCCCCCAACTGACGACAGACCCGAAGAACGAGTAGACCACAGGGTATGCTCGTCCGCCTGGCTTGTCACGCATACGACACGATCCTCGCGAATCTTGAGGCCGATTACCCGCATCGGAGGCGGCTGACTTGCGTATTTTGCAACGCAGCGCTTGAGTCGACCCACCGCATCGCAGACAATCCGTCGGGCTGGAGCCCACGTGCCTACCGACCATTCCACCGCGATCCCGCACCGAACGCCGCCGGCCGCCCTCCGGGGGGCGCTCTTGTGCGTTGCAGCATGCGCGACGCTTCTCGGGAGCGTCGCCGCGCCGGGGTGCTCCGGGCCCTCGGGGGGGACCGGGGTCGACGTGCCGGTCGCGGACGTCGCCGACACGTCTGCGCCGCGCGACACCGTGATCGTCAACGACGACCCGTGCCTCAGCGCGCCGCGCCTGGTGTGCTGCGGCAGCGCCGTGTGCCGCGACGACGGCTGCACCGCGCCGGTCATCATCGAGAGCTGCGACGGCGGCTGCGCCGACGGCGCGTGCGCGCCGTGTGCGCCCGACTGTGACGGGCGCGCGTGCGGAGACGACGGCTGCGGCGGCACCTGCGGCGGCTGCACCGGCGGCGAGGTCTGCGGGGCGGACGGCAGCTGCGCGTGCGGTCCCGACGGTGGGCTCGCGTGCTGCGACGGCGACGTGTGCGCGGTCGACACCTGCGGCGCGCCTCAGAGCGTGGTCGCGGCGTGCGAGTGGGGCTGCGGCGACGGCGAGTGCCTGCCGTGCGACGTCCCCTGCGGCGAGCAGAACTGCGGTGACAACGCCTGCGGGAGCAGCTGCGGCGCCTGCGACGGCGGCGCGGCCTGCGTCGCGGGGACCTGCACCTGCGTCGCGAACGATCACGTGGGGTGCTGCCCGGCCGGCGACGGCGTCTGCAGCTTCGACAGCTGCGGGGGCGTCGGGGCGCGCGTCAACGACTGCCCGAGCGGCTGCGCGGACGGCGTCTGCGAGAGCTGCACCCCCGCATGCGAGGGCAAGAGCTGCGGCCCGGATGGCTGCGGCGGGAGCTGCGGGGGATGCACGGGGGGAGCGACCTGCGACGGCGCGGCGTGCATCTGTGCGCCCGCCGATCACCTCGCCTGCTGCCAGGACGGCGCCGCGCTCTGCGAGGTCGACGCGTGCGGAGTCGTCGGCGCCGTCGCCAGCGCGTGCCCGGGCGGCTGCGTCGGCGGGGTCTGCGACGACTGCGCGCCGGCCTGCGAGGACAAGACGTGCGGGCCCGACGGCTGCGGCGGGTCCTGTGGGAGCTGCACCCAAGCCGGCGCCACCTGCGCCCAGGGCCAGTGCGGGTGTACGCCCGGGGTAGGCCTCGCGTGCTGCGGCGCCGCCGTCTGCCCCGTCGACTCCTGCGGCGTCAAGGGGGCGGCGGTCGCGAGCTGCGACCACGGCTGCGCCAACGGGGCGTGCCAGCCTTGTATACCGGCCTGCGACGGTCGGGAGTGCGGCGACGACGCCTGCGGCGGAACCTGTGGCGATGCACCATGCGGCGGCGGCGCCGTATGTGTGGATGGCAACTGCGATTGTGTCGACAACGGGGAGGTGTCTTGCTGCGGTGCGGCGAGCGACCGGCCGTGCGCGCTCGACAGCTGCGGTCAGGTCACCGCGACCTCGGCGCCCTGCGCCTACGGCTGCGAGGACGGCGACTGCCTCCCGTGCCCGACGGACTGCTCGGCGAGCGAGTGCGGCGACGACGGCTGCGGCGGCTCCTGCGGCGGCTGCGACAGTGGTACGCAGTGCGTCACCGGCGTCTGCGTCTGTGTTCCGGGCGCGACGGTGGCCTGCTGCGACGACGCCCGCTGCAGCTACGACTCCTGCGGCGGGCTCGACGCGGTGCTCGAGCCCTGCCCGTGGGGCTGCGCCGACGGCGCGTGCCTGCCCTGCGTGCCCGACTGCGAGGGGCGTGTCTGCGGGGACGACGGCTGCACGGGCAGCTGCGGCGGCTGCCCCGCTGACGAGGTCTGCACCCTCGCCGGCAGCTGCATCACGTGCGTCCCCCAGTGCGACGGCGTCACGTGCGGCGACAACAGCTGCGGCGGCACCTGCGGCGCATGCGACGCGCCGCTCGCCTGCGACGACGGGCAGTGCGTCGCGCTCGTCACCGGGCGCTTTCTGCGCGAGCGCATCATCCCCAACGCCGCCCTGAGCCAGCTCGCCCCGCCCGACATCGCCCCGGTCGAGGGCGTGCCGGTCATCGTCTCAGCCGGAACCGAGGTCCTCGCGACGGGCGAGACGGAGGCCGACGGCAGCTTCGCCATCCCGCTCGCGGCGGCTCCCGCCGGGCCGGTGACGGTGACCCTGGCGGCGAGCCTCGCGGGCGCGGACGGCGTGCCCTACCTCACTATCGCCGACGCTACCGGGGTCTCATTCCCGACCGCCACGCACCAGGTCGTGAGCTCACCGCGGGTGTGGGCGTGGTCGGTCGACACCCCAGCGGACGGCCTCGATATCGGCGACGTCACGGTCACCGGGACCGACGGCTCCGGTGCGCTCCAGATGCTCGGCTGGCTGCGCGACGCGCGCGAGCGCCTCCTCACGTACTACGGCGCGACGACCGGCATCCCGACCCTCGGTATCCTCTGGAGTCCAGAGGTGACCCCGCTGTGCCTGTCGTGCTTCTTCCCGAACGGCTGGGGCCCGCTCCAGGTCCCGGGCGCCGACGGCCCTGTCGGCTTCGGCCGCTTCATCTGGTACAGCGGCAAGACGACGGCCTCCGGCAGCGCGCTCTCGGGGCCGCATCAGTGGACGCCGAGCATGGTTGGCCACGAGCTCGGCCACTACGTCATGGACGTGTTCTCGCGCAGCCCCAACGAGGGCGGCGCCCACAGCTGGGACGGTCTCTACAACGCTGGTCTCGCCTGGAGCGAAGGCTGGGCCAACTTCTTCGCGCAGTGGTGGCTGAGCGCCGAGGCCGAGCAGCCGCGCTTCTTCGCGGTGCAGCAGGGCACCCAGTATTGGATCGACTTCGACCGCATCGGGACGTCCCCGACCAGCGACGACTCGGCCTTCGGGGGCCTCGTCTTCCCGCTGCCGAAGGCCACCTCGCCGCTGACCCAGAACATGAACGAGGCCGTCATCGCGGCGATGCTGTGGGACATGTTCGACGCCGGCGGGGCGATCACCGAGAGCGAGTCGGCGGCCCTCGGCGACGTCGTGCTCGATCTCCTGCGCTCGGTGCGGATGCTTAGCGCCGCGCTGAACCGCGGCTACTCGAAGGCCGATCTCGTGGACTTCCTCGACGCGATACGCTGTGACGACGCGCTCTCCATCGAGGTCCTCACCCCGACGCTGTTCGGCTTCCCCTACGACGACAGCCCGAGCTGTCCATAGGGGCGCGGCCGGATCGGCGCTCGTGCGGGGGGGGAGGCGGTCCAGGGCGCTCCCGAGTTTGCACTACCCTGTGCGCGCGGTTAGCCTTTTGGGTCGCGGGCCGGTTCAGTCCCGACCCGCGACCCGCTCCAGCCAGGGGGACTCATCATGGGACGCCGCGTCGCGCTCGGCCTCGTCGTCATATCTTCGCTCGCCGCCTGCGGGCTCATCGCGTGTGACTCGGCCTCGGAGTCGCTGCCAGAAGGCTGCACCGCCGCCCTGAAGCCCAGCGCCGACGACGCCGGGACGCTGCAGGAGGCGTTCATCGCCGCCTCCTCCGGCGACGTGGTCTGCCTGCGGGCCGGGACCTACCAGCTCGACCGCGAGTTGAGCGTCGCGAACCACCAGAACATCACCATCCGCGGCGTCGGGGCCACCCGCGACGACGTCGTGCTCGACTTCGCCGGCCAGACCATCGGCGACGACGGGGTCACCGTCACCGCGGACGGCTTCACCATCCGCGACCTGACCATCAAGAACACCCCGGGCAACGGCATCGTCGTCCACGCCGACACGTCGCTGTTTCAGAACCTCAAGGTCACCTGGGACGCTGGCTCGGTCACCGACAACGGCGCCTACGCCGTCTACCCGAACGACTGCAGCCGCACCATCGTCGAGGACAGCGAGATCGTCGGCGCCGCGGACGCCGGTATCTACGTGGGGTCCTGCGAATACGCCATCGTGCGGCGCAACACGGTCCACGCCAACGTCGCCGGGATCGAGATCGAGAACTCCCGCCACGCCGACGTCTACGAGAACACGGTGTACGACAACACCGCCGGCATCCTGGTCTTCGTGCTGCCCAACCTCAGGATCAAGGAGGTGCGGGAGGTGCTGATCCGCGACAACACCATCTACGAGAACAACCGCGACAACTTCGCCGAGAAGGGGAGCATCGTCTCGTTCGTGCCCAAGGGGCTCGGGATGCTGACGATGGGGGCCAAGCAGCTCGAGATCCGCGACAACGAGATCCGCGACAACGTGAACTCGGGGATGTTGGTGGTGAGCTTCGGCATCATGGAGACCCTCGCGGGCATCGAGAACACCGACGCCGACATGGATCCGTATACCGAGAACGTGTGGATCACCGGCAACACCTTCAGCGGCAACGGCACCGCGCCGGCGGGAGCGCTGATCGTCCTCGGCGAGGAGACGCTGCCCGACGTGCTGTGGGATGGCGACGTGCGCGACGGCGGTGGCGACCCGATGATCTGCCTCGGCCCGACCGCCCCGTCGTTCCTCGACTTCGACGGCGAGCACCTCGGGACGCCGGACGGCGAGCCCTCCACGGACACGACCGGGCACCTCTGCACCCTGACCCCGCTGCCCGAGCTGACCTCCTTCGACACGGCGGCGCAGTGAGGCCCGCCCCGACCGGCCGTCGTTGGCGGCGCCTGGCCCTCGGCGCGCTGCTCGCCTGCGCGGGACTCGGGGCCTGCGCCGAGTCGGCGGACGACCTCGCCTCCGGTCCCGTCCGCCCGGCCCCCGAGGGCGCGCCGTGGCAGACCCTGGTCGAGTGGCGCCTCTTCGTCGACACCGCCGACCAGGTCCCCAACGACCGCGTCGTCCCCTACGAGATGATCTCGCCGCTGTTCACCGACTACGCGGCCAAGCACCGCTTCATCTGGGTGCCTGAGGGCGAGGTGCTCGGCTGGCGCGACGTCGGTCCCCTGGCCTTCCCGGTGGGCTCCATCCTCGTCAAGACCTTCGCCTACCCGGTGGACGCGCGCGCACCAGCGCTCGGCGAACGCCTCGTCGAGACCCGGCTCCTCGTCCACGAGTCCGGCGGCTGGAAGGCGCACACCTACGTCTACGCCGCCGGCGACCCCGATCCCACCAAGGCCACGCTCAAGCGCGGTGGGACGGTCGTGCCGGTGAGCTGGATCGACGCGGACGGCGCCCCCCGGAGCTTCGGCTACGTCGTCCCCAACGAGAACGAGTGCGCCGAGTGTCACGGCGAAGCGCCGAGCACCCAGCCGCTCGGCCCCCGCGCGCGGCAGCTCGACCGCGATAGCGACTACGACGGCGTCATTGTCAACCAGATTGACTATCTCGCCTCCGCGATTGGCTTCGACCAGCCACCGCCGGCGGAGGCCGACCGCGACCGCATGGTGGACCCCTTCGGCGACGCCGACGTGGCGACCCGCGCCCGCGCCTGGCTCGACGTCAACTGCGCGCACTGCCACTCCGCGGCGGGCGACGTCAGCCAGAAGGCCCTGTGGTTCGACTGGGAGAGCACCGCCCCGGAGGTCGCGCGCCCGGTCGACCTCGGCGTCTGCAAGGTCCCGACGTCCTCGGGCGGCGCGAACTGCGAGCGCACCTACGACATCGTGCCTGGGGAGCCGGACGCGTCGGTCCTGCTGTGCCGGGTCGAGTCGACCGTCGCGACGGTGCAGATGCCGCCGCTCGGGAGGACCCAGGCCCACGTCGAGGCCGCGGCGCTGCTGCGGGAGTGGATCGCCGCGATGGAGCCGGTCGGGTGCGACTGACCGCGCTAGGGGTGCTCGTGCTCGCGCTCGCGCTCGGGGGCGGAGGCTGCGACAGCTCGGCCGAGGAGGCCAGCCCATGGGTCCCCTGGGAGGTCACGCCGATGCCGGGGGTCGCGGCCCCGGCGGACAACCCGACGACGGTCGAGAAGGTCGCGCTGGGGCGCCTGCTCTTCTATGACCCCGTGCTCGGCGCCGACGGCGTGACCGCGTGCGCCACCTGCCACAGCGAGATCTGGGGGATGGCGGACGGGCTGCCGCGGTCGGTCGGGGTCGGAGGCGGGACGCTGACGGGCCCAGGCCGGGTCGGCCCGAACGTCGGGCGGCGAAACGCGCAGACCCTCTGGAACGTCGGCCTCAGGGGCGAGCTCTTCTGGGATGGCCGGGTCGACACCCTCGAGGCGCAGGCGCTGTCGCCGATGCACTCGGAGGTGGAGCTGGCGCGCGCGCCCGACGCCGTCGTCGCGGAGCTCGCGAGCCTGCCCGAGTACGTGGAGCGCTTCGCCGCTGCGTTCCCGAATGAGCCCGAGCCGCTCAGCGTCGTGAACCTGACCCGCGCGCTGGCCGCGTTCGAGCGTGGCCTGGTGTCCGACCGCGCGCTCTACGACGCCTACGTCGCCGGGGACGCCGGCGCGTTCAGTGACGACATGGTGGGCGGGATGGCGCGGTTCGCCGAGGCGGGGTGCGCATCGTGTCACGTCCCGCCGACCTTCGAGTCGCCGCGCTACGCGGCGCGCGGGGTCGGCGCCGGCGACGACGCCGGCCGGTTCGAAGCGACCGGCGTCGAGGCCGACCGCGGCGCCTTCCGGGTCCCGACCCTGCGCAACGTCCGCGACAGCGACCCGTACTTCCACGACGGCTCGGTCGCTGACCTCGAGGGCGCCGTGCGGCACGAACTCAGCGTGAGCGACGAGGGCTTCGGCGACGAGGACGCGCGCCTGATCACGGTGTTTCTGAAGAAGGCGCTGATGGACCGGAGCCGCGAGCCGGACCGCCCGGACACGGTCCCGAGCGGGCTGCCAGTCCCCGAGGACGGCTTCCGCATCCCCCGATGACCGAAACGCGGTCCCCCGAAAGGGATTGCGGCCGCCCCTCGGGACGCGTAGAACCAAAGACATGCCGAAGGACCGCAAGCTGCGCTTCGACGCGGATTATCGCGAGGTGAGGCGAGCCAAGGACGGCCGCGAGGTCATGTTCCGGCTGCTGCGACCGAGCGACAAGGCCGCGCTCCTCGATGGGCTCAAGCGAATGTCGGTGGAGTCGCGCTACAAGCGCTTCTTCACGACCCGCGAGTCCCTCAACCCGGTCGAGCTCGCCTATCTGACCGAGATCGACCAGCGGCGCCACTTCGCGATCGCGGTCGGCTTTCGCGACGGGGACGACCTGCAGACCGGCCTCGGTGTGGGCCGCTTCGTGTGCGACGCCGACGCGCCCCACCGGGCGGAGGCCGCGGTTGCGGTCGTAGACGACGCGCAGGGCTTGGGGCTCGGCAGGATGCTTTTCAAGCGCCTCATCGCCGCGGCGCGGGAGCGGGGGGTGACCGAGTTCCACCTCGACATCTTGCCCGAGAACGCCGCGATGCTCGGCCTGCTCAAGGGGATCTTCCCGACCGCCGAGGCCTACCCGGACTCCGACGTGGTCTACGTGACCTGCCCGCTCCCGCCGGAGCGACAGGAGCCCGAGTTCCCGTTCTTCCGGGTGCTGGCGGAGGCTGCCGCGGGGACGCTGCGGGTGATGCGCGCGGCGCGGGCGTGGCCGGTCCCCGACGATCTCGTGGACGGCGTCCTCAGGGACTCGCCCCCCTCCGAGCGGATCGTTCAGGACGAGCGCGAGTGATCCTGGCGTCGCCCGGTTGAGCGTGCTCGGCCGCGGAGGCGCTCGTCACGACCTCATCGCGGGGTGCGCGCTGGTCGCCGTGTTGGTCGGCGCCGCTCCGGTGCAGGCGGGGGACGGCCTCGCCCCGGACAAGCGCGCGCACCTCGTGGCCGGCGCTGGCGCCGCGTCGGCGGGCTACCTCGTCGTCGGCGCCTTCGAGCCGCGCTGGGAGCTGCGGTGCCTCGGTGGCTTCGGGCTAGGGATCGCCGCGGCCGCCGGCAAGGAGGGGATGGACGCCCTCGGGTTCGGCGACGCGTCCGCGGCCGACTTCGCGTGGAGCGCGCTCGGCGCGGGTCTCGGTGCGCTCCTCACCGCGCTGTTCGACCAGGCGCTGGGGTCCTCAGTCGAGCGCCCCGGCGAGCTCGTCGAGGGCCGCGACGAGGTCCGTGACGCACTGGTCGACGTGGGCGGCGTGGCTCCGGAAGCACAGCACGCAGAGCCTCAGCGTGACTGCGTCTCCGTCCTGTGTCGGCAGCGTGGTGCTCGACAAGAAGACGCGCTGTCGCCGGTTGATGGCGGCGAGCAACGCTCGGTTGCGCTCGTTCCAGGCCGCTAGCGCCTCACCGGCGCGACGGGGCAGCCGGAAGGCGACGACGCTGAGCTCGGGCTCGACCGGGACCTCGATGGGCAGCCCTCGGAGGGCCTCTCGGAAGCGGCGGGCCAGGGCGAGCTTCTCCGCCGCTGCGTCGCGGAACGGCCCGGCGCCGTGGAGCATGAGCGGCAGCCACAGGCGCAGGCCCCGGAACCCGCGCGACAGCTCCGGTCCGAGGTCGGACGGGCTCGGGACCGCGAGCGGGTCCTCGGCCTCGAGATCCTGCAGGTAGGCCGCCGTCTCCTGGTGAGCCGCGCGGAGGCGCTGGCCGTCGCGGACGAGCAGGGCGCCGAGCCCGTACGGTAGAAACATCCCTTTGTGCGGATCGACGGCGATCGAGTCGGCCCGGGACACGCCGGCGAGGCGCTCTCGGCCGGCATCGCAAAGCACAAAGAAGCCGCCATACGCCGCATCAACGTGGAACCAGACGTCGTGTGCGGCGCACACGTCGGCGATCGCCTCCAGCGGATCGATGGTGCCGGTGTTGGTGGTGCCGGCGCTCGCCACCACCATGAACGGTCGGCGCCCCGCGGCGCGATCGGCGCGCAGCAGGTCATCGAGCCGGCCCGGGTCCAGCCGCAGCGCGGGGTCGGTCGGCACCTCGCGCCAGCCGGCGGTGGGGATGCCGGCGAGGCGCGCGGCCTTCCCGACGCAGCGGTGGGCCTGGCTCGAGGTGTAGAGCGTGGCGCCGCGATAGTCGCCGTCGTCGCCGAGGTGGTGGTGGCGCGCGCTGACGACGGCGCCGAAGTTCGCCAGGGAGCCGCCGGTCGTGAACAGCCCGCGGGACTCGGCGCCGAACCCGAGCTCGCGGGCGAGCCAGCGGAGGACGTCGGCCTCGAGCCGCGCGAAGCCGGGCGCCGCCGCGGCGAGCCCGGTGAAGCGGTTGAAGGCGTCGCCGAGGAGAGCTCCGAGCGCCGCCGAGTAGAGCCCGCCGCCGGGCACGTAGGCGAAGTAGCCAGGGCCGCCGGTGTTGAGCGCGAGTCGGGCGGACTCGGTCAGGGCCGCGAGCGCGCCGTCCAGGCCACCGGCGAGGGGCGCCTCGGCGATCGGTGGGGAGAGGGCCGCGGCGTCGGCCCACGCGCGGGGCCCGGTCACGCCGTCCGCGCGGCCGAACGCGAGGGCCGGGAGCTCGTGGCGGAGGAGCTCGGCGGCGGCGACCGTCCAGCGTTCGAGGGTCTCGGGGTCGGGCTCGAGGGGCCAGGGGGGCGGGCTAGACATGGTCGCGACCTTAGCCGAACCCCGCGCCCCAGACGAGCGGCGCACGGCGTTCGGTCGCCCAGCCGCCCGGAGCGCGATCTTCTCGCTCGATTTGGCGCCCAGCCTATCCCCGTCGCGTCTGGGGCGCGTCTGGGCGTCAGAACGCAGAAGGCCCCCGGTTCGCGCCGCGATCCGGGGGCCTCCTGTGGGCTCGCTAAGCCGTCAGCGAACTAGCGGCCGTCGTAGCGGCGCCGCCGCAGCGCGGCGAGACCCAGCAGCGTCAGCGCACCAAACGCCAGGCCGAGCGGCGCGCCGGAGCCGCCACCCTGGCAGCCGCCGCCACCCTCGAGGAGGATGACGCAGGATCCGCCGAAGTCGTCGCACGGCTGCTGCGGGTCACGATCTTTGTCCGACTCGGAGCCGTCGTTCTCGCCGCCACCGTCGGTGTCGGGGTTGCGGAAGTTCGAGTAGTCCTTGGCCGGGTCGTAGAGCCGATCGCCGTCGCGGTCCTCGAAGTCGTTCAACAGCCCGTCGCCGTCGATGTCGGGGTCGCAGACGTCGCCGATGCCGTCACCGTCGAGATCATCCTGGTCGGGGTTGGGGTTCACCGCGCAGTTGTCGACGCAGCGCTGGGTGACCTTGTCGGGGCACGCGCTGTTCGGCGGGACCTCGCCCGGCCAACACTCGGCCGTGCTCTTGTCCTTGACGCCGTCGCCGTCCGCGTCGCAGTCGCAGACGTCGCCGATCCCGTCACCATCGAGGTCCGCCTGGTCAGGGTTCTCGATGTTCGGGCAGTTGTCGATGCAGTTGCCGTCCTCACCCGGCGCGCACGACGCGGTCGGCGGCGTGACGCCCGGCCAGCAGACCACGGCGGGGCTGTCGTTGATGCCGTCGCCGTCCTTGTCGCACTCGCAGGCGTCGCCCTGGCCGTCGTTGTCGCGATCGAGCTGGTCGGGGTTGACCGTGTCGACGCAGTTGTCGATGCAGCCCGCGGCGTTCCCATCTGCGCAGGGATCGGTCGGGGTCGGGTCCCCCGGCGGGAGGTCGGGCCAGCAGACCCGGGCCGAGTTGTCGACCACGCCGTCGCCGTCGCGGTCGCACTCGCAGGCGTCGCCCTCGTCGTCGCTGTTGCGGTCGTCCTGACCGGCGTTCGGCGTGAAGACGCAGTTGTCGATGCACAGCGTGGTCTGCTGGTCGTCACACGTCGCCGTCGGCGGCGGATCACCCTCGGGAACCTCGGGCCAGCAGGCGGCGGTCGACTTGTCCTTGATCGTGTCGCCGTCGATATCGCAATCACAGGTGTCGCCCGCGCCGTCGCCGTCGAGATCGCCCTGCTCGACGTTCTGGTCGTAGACGCAGTTGTCGATGCACAGATCGGTCTGCTTGTCCGCACAAGGTGTGCTCGGCGGTGGATCATTCGGCGGGAGGCCCGGCCAGCACTCGCGTACCGACTTGTCCTTGATCGTGTCGCCGTCGACGTCGCAGTCGCAGGCGTCGCCCGCACCATCGCCGTCGAGGTCGGCCTGCTCGGAGTTCGCCGTGCGCGCGCAGTTGTCGATGCACAGCGCCGTCTGCAAATCCTCGCACGGGGCGCTCGGCGGCGGATCGCCCGGCGGGAGGCCCGGCCAGCAGGCCACGGTCGACTTGTCGATGATGCCGTCGTTGTCCATGTCGCAGTCGCAGACGTCGCCCATGCCGTCGCCGTCGAGGTCGGCCTGTTCGGCGTTCACGGTGTCGGCGCAGTTGTCGATGCAGAACGCGGTCTGGAGGTCGTCGCAGGGGGCGGTCGGCGGCGGGTTGCCCGGCGGGAGATCGGGCCAGCAGGCCAGATCCGGGTTGTCACGGACGCCGTCACCGTCACGGTCGCACTCGCAGGCGTTGCCGACGCCGTCAGCGTCGAGGTCGGCCTGGTCGGTGTTGGCCGTCATCTGGCAGTTGTCGATGCAGAGGGTCGTGTCGCCGGCGGTGCAGGGGTCGGTCGGCGTCGGGTCACCCGGCGGCACCGTCGGCCAACAGGCGCGGTCCGAGAAGTTGACGATGTTGTCGCGGTCCGGGTCGCAGTCGAGGTCATCGCAGGCGTCGCCGATCCCGTCCTCGTCCGAGTCGACCTGGCTCGGGTTGTAGACCAGCGGGCAGTTGTCGCTCGGGTGGTCGCACTGGGTCTGTCCCGCCGGGACGCGCGGTCCGTCGCAGTAGCCGTCGTCGTCGGTGTCCGGGTCGGCCGGGTCGGTCTCGGTCGGGTGGCCCTGCGGGTCGTGGTCGTTGACGCCGTCGGTGTTGCCGTCCTCCTCCGGGATGCAGGAGTCACCGACCGCGGGGGTCACGGCGATGGCGCCGTCGCAGAGGCCGTCCCCGTCGGTGTCGGGCAGGGTCGGGTCGGTGGGGTTGTCGTTGAACTCGAACTCGTCGCAGTCCTCGAGCCCGTCGTCGTCGGTGTCCTTGTCGTCGATCTTGGTCCCCATCAGGCAGGTCTCCTTGAGGTCGGTGCAACCGTCCTGGTCGGTGTCCTGATCGGCGATCATCGTGATCGTGAAGGGCGTGCTCGTCGCGATGCGGGCGCGGGTGTAGGTGTCGAGGACAGCCTTCTCACCCTTGGAGATCTTCGATCCCGCGGGCAGGTCGTTCGGGTCGAGGAAGGCGCCCCAGCCCCGTGAGTTGCCCTGGCGATAGACCGGCGCGGTGAGGTTGTACGGGGCCTTGATCCCGTAGACCAGGGTCAGCTCGGAGTAGGCCCCCGAGGACAGCCCGTCGTCGGGGGAGAGCGGCGGGCTCTTGAGCTGCAGCTGGTCGGCGACCGGGAACCCCGCGGGGAGCGGGTTCGGGTCGAGCGGCATCACGACCTCACCGGTCGACGAGTTCGGGATGTTCTGGACCGCGAGATCGTTCCAGAACATGCGCAGCGGGGTGCGGGTGAGGTTCGAGTTCACCTCGAACATCCGCAGGCCGCGGAAGGCCGTCTCCATGTCCCGGGCCGCGAAGTGGAACTCGGCGACGTGGATGCTGATCTCGCAGCGGTAGTCCCCCGGCGCGATCGGCTGGCCGTCGAAGGTGGCGTCCCACGGGACCGTCGTGCTGCTGGTCGATCCGATGAGCAGCAGGTCCGGGCCACCGACCTTCGAGATCTTGCCGTCGCGGTTGATGTCGCAGCGGATGTGGTAGGTGCCGTCGACGTTGGTCTGGAAGCTGAAGTAGCCGTTCGGGCTCGGCGACACGATGATGGTCGAGTCGACGGTGTCGCCGTTGGGGCAGCCGTCGCCGTTGCCCTGGTAGCGGAACCCGCTCACCGTCGGGGTGACGGCGTTGAAGAGCGCCTTCGCCGGGACGTTGAGGTACAGCTCGTACTCCACCGGGATGGTCACGCTGCCGGTCGGGTCGGGCACGCTGCGGCCCGCCTGGGTGCCCAACAGGCCGGTCCGGTTACCGCTGACCTGGTACTCGTAGCCGTTGACGCCGTCCATCTTCATCTCGATGACGGTGTTCGTCTGCGCCGTCGTCCCAACACCACCCGGCGCGAGCGCATAGAAGCTGACGTTCGCGGCCTTCGCCGGCGCGTACGAGCCGGTCTCGAAGATCCACTGCTTCGAGTGGACCCGCCCGTCGCGGACGACGCCGCTCGGGCTCTTGACGGTGATGTCCCAGCCGACGGGGACGAAGAAGTCGATCCCGACGATGTCGCGCTGGTTCAGCGACAGGGAGGCACGCAGCGTCCCGACCGGCAGCGCGACGGTGCTCGTGACCGCCGTCGTGATCGGACCGGCGGCCGGTCCGACGAGCGCCTCGAGGGTGTTGCCGCTCGAGTCCTTCAGCGTCAGCGTCCCGAGGCCCTTCCAGCTGACCGTCTCGCCAGCCTCGAGGACATCGATCCGGACATCGGTGGAGGACTTCAGCGGTTGTCCCTGACCGGGAAAGCCGAATTGGATCTCACCCTCGGCCCAGGCGGAGGGCGAAAGGAGCGCGACGAGCGCGGAAGCGAGGAGCACCCGGGTCCCGCCCCGGCGTTTTCTGCCGGGACCGCCAAAGGGGTGCGTCGACGCGGAATCACAGCGTGTGATGGCAAGCATGACGCCTCATGGTTCGTGGACTGGAGCCTGGATTCGACAGGACGAGCCAGTCGATAGCGCACACGGGGGATGTCGTGTGGAGAGATCTGAGTTGGAATAGTCTCGTTTGGGCCGACTAGCCGTGTCAAGCGACACCTGTGTCGCGGCCGCCGTCGGCGATACGCGCGCGCCCACAAATCCCGCGCGCTGCGGTTCCCGCTCTTCCGCCACCGGGCACCGTGTACGGGTCTCCCGCGGGTGGATCCTGACCATATCGTCGCTCGGAACCCAGATCGCTCCGCCATCTATCCGGCAGAGGGGGTGGTCTCGGGAGGACGATGCGGGCCGGGTGGCGGCCGCGCCGCCGCCCCTCTCAGCCTCGAGCGGGTGTCCGTCGGCGCGTCTGAAGGCCGCGCCTGCCTCCCAGCGGCGTCGACGAGGTTCGGGGCAGGCCTTCGTTACAACGGCGGCGACTCGGTCGTTGACATGGTCCCGAGACGCTTCCTATTGTACCGACCACGGTGTCTGCAGATTGCGCGGAAGCCCACCCCTCCTCCTTCGGGCGACCTCCAAAAAAACTTGAGGAAGAAAAAATGACCGTCGAACCCAGCTCGACGCGCGCGGGCATGTCCCGTTGCCGATACGGATTCGCTCTGTGTCTCTGTATCGGGGTGTTTGCTGCCACGCTCGGCGCATGCACGGCCTCCGAGGACGGAAGCGTGGATCGCTTGGCGAGCGCCAACGGTGCCGTCGGCCAAGGGACGGCGGACATCGGCGTCGCGATCACGGCCACACCGAACCCCGTCGCCGTCGGGCGCCTGGTGACGTTCGACGTCACCATCCGTAACAATGGTCCCGACGCCGCGACGGACGTCGCGTTTGCCGGGAGCTTGTCGAGCGTCGATGGCGAGGTCGTGGGGCTCATCGAGAGCGCCGGGTCCGGCTGCTCGCTGGTGCCGCCGACGGTCGGGGCTCCCCCGGTCGCGGAGTGCGCCGTGGGCCCGCTGGCGAGCGGCGCCATCCGGACGTTCCAGATCCGGGCGCGCTCCAACGCGCTCGGTCTGATGCGCTTCAGCGGTCGGGCGGTCGACGTCGCGACCTTCGACAACGTCGTCGCCAACGATCAGGTAACGGTCGATGTCCCCGTGGTCGACTCGGTCTCGGACGTCGGGATCGTCGCGGCGACGCCGTCGGTCGTCCCGGCCCTGATCGGAAAGCCCATGCAGATCACCCTGGTCGGTCGAAACTTCGGGCCGGCGAGCGCGGAGGGCGCTCGCTTCCTGTTGAGCTTCGCGAGCGCGACCTCGGTCACCGCCATCTCCGCCACCACCGACCGCGGCACCTGCACCCCGATGGCCAGTGGTCTGCAGTGCAACGTCGCGGTCCTGCCCGTCACGACCACCCCGGCGGCCCCCGCCGGCGCGGCGGGTGACTGGACGGTGACCGTGACGGTCACCCCGACCGTGCTCGGCGACCTCACGGCGCTGGCGCGCATCGAGTCGAACGTCACCGACACCGCCGAGGAGAACAACAACCGGAACATCCGCGTCGCCGTGACCGACCGCGGGCAGGTCGACCTCGCGGTCCTGGTGCAGGACGCGCCCGACCCGATCGCCATCGGCGACGTGCTCACCTACACCATCCCCATCACCAACGGTGGTCCGGACAGCGCGACGCAGCTCACGCTCCAGCAGGGCTTCGTGGACCGCTCGGGCGTCGAGCTCCTGACGGCGACGAGCCCCGGCGGGCCTTGCACCATCTCGGCCGGTGACCCGGCCATCTCCTGCGCGCTCGGGACGCTCCCTGCCGGCGGCGCGACGAGCGTGACGGTCACCTTGAAGCCGATCGCGCTCGGAACGATCACCACTGCGGTGCTGGTCGACTCCTACGAACTCGACGCGGTCGAGGAGAACAACCGAGCGCAGCAGACGACGCTGGTCGTCGCGGCGACCGGGGCGGACATGGGGGTGACCATCACCGACTTCCCTGACCCCGTCGACGCTGGCGCCGAGCTCCTCTACACCGTCGACGTGACGAACCACGGCCCGCAGACCGCGCACGACGCGACGCTGCAGTTCGTCATCCAGGGCGACATCACGAACGTCCAGACGACGACCCCCGGATGCGCCGTCGTGGGCCAGCTGGTCTCGTGCCTGTTCCCGACGATGCAGACCGGCCACAGCATCCCGGTCACGGTCACCGGCCGCCCGACGACGCCGGGCGGCATCCTCAACGCGGTCGCGCAGGTCGACGCCAACGAGAACGACTCGAACGAGGCGAACGACCGCGACACCGAGCCGACCACCGTGCGCGGGTCGACCGGGGTGGACCTCGGGACCGACATCAGCGACGACCCGGACCCGGTGCTGGCCGGGACGAACTTCGAGTACACCGTGCGGTGGTACAACGCCGGCGACACCACGGCGTCGCAGGCTGACGCGACCTTCGTCATCCCGCCCGAGGCCATCTTCCTGTCCTTCACGACCGAGGGGCTGACCCCTGGGGCCGAGTTCTGCGAGTACGATGGGCAGACCAACCGCGTCGTCTGCTACTTCGAGCAGGTGACGCCCGCGCGGGTCATCGTCGTCAAGGTGCTCGTCCAGTCCCAAGACCTCGGCGGTGGGCCGAACGAGCAGATCTACACGATGACGGCGGCCGGCTTCATCGACAGCCGGGCGGAGACCGACTCCTTCGAGGAGAACGACATCGACTACGAGCCGACCACGGTCTACGTGTGCCGCAGCGACAACCCGTGCGTCACGGCGGAGCTCCAGCCCGGGTCGGGTGGGGCGTTCGTGTGTCATTACTCGCCGAACAACGGCGTCGCCTGCGACGCCCCCTGCTACGACGAGGGTGTTTGCGTCGACGGGATGTGTCAGCTGGGCGCAGCGGTGACCTGCCCCGCGAGCCAGGTCGCCTGCCAGGAGAGCCAGTGCAACCCGCTGACCGACGCCTGTGAGCCCGTCAACGTCGACGACGGCACGGCGTGCGTCGGCGACGACCTCTGCGTGACCGGTACGACCTGCGTCGCCGGGCAGTGCCAAGGGGGGGAGCCGAAGGGCTGCCCGGACGACGGCAACGTCTGCACCGTGGCGAGCTGCGACAGCGTGACGGGCGCGTGCGTGACGTCGAACACGACCCTCGCGTGCGACGACGACAACCCGTGCACCACCTACGACAAGTGCACCGACGGCGCGTGCGTGGGCGGCCCGACGCTGACCTGCAACGACGGTAACCCGTGTACCGACGACACGTGCGATCCGACCAGCGAGAACGGGTGTGTGTTCACCCCCAACACCGCGCCGTGCAACGACGACAACCCATGCACGACCGAGTCCACGTGTAACCCCGCGACCGTCTCCTGCGAAGGGACGAGCTACGTGGACTGCAGCGACTTGGACTCGGAGTGTTCAGCCGGCGCCTGTGACCCGAGCACCGGCCTGTGCGTCGGCCAAGCCATCAACGACTTCGTCCCGTGCGATGACGGCAACGCCTGCACCGGCAATCCGTGTGACGCGGTCGCGGACCCCTACGGGCCGAGCAAGACCTACGACGTGAGCGACGCGGTGCCCTTCAACAGCGCCGACTTCGCGATGAGCCTGTGGATGCCTGGGTTCTTCTGTGGGGCCGGGGCGGCGGACGCGCAGGTGTACTTCTCGTTCGAGCCGGGCGCGAAGCTCGTCGTGGACGACGCGCACAACGCGACCATGACCGGCGTCGTGAAGGTCACCCATACGGGCGGCGGGCCCGGTCAGATCGGGATGCGGTTCAACGCCGTGCTGCACTTCGCCTACCGTGGGCAGGGCTTCGACGCCGCCGGCAGCGGTGGGCCGAAGCTGTTGCTGGGCGGGCTCCAGACGGCCGATATGTACGGACAGTGGGAGTACTACAACACGGTAGACGGCCTCCTCGTGAACGTCGCCGATCCGAGCGACCAGGTCGTGCTCGTCGAGCGGCCGGAGCACGGCGTGTACCCCTTCCAGATGGGGTGGAGCGCCAGCGGGAAGAACCTGAACTTCGGTGCGAGCGTGTGGTTCTTCTTCACCCGCTCCGGCGGCGCGTGTGAGAGCGCGGGCGACGCGGACATCTTCGTCGACCTGAGCCTCCCAGGGTGCCCGACCATCGACCGCTGCGAGGGTGGAGAGTGCAAGCCCGGTGAGCCGGTGACCTGCGACGATGGCGACCTGTGCACCAACGACTGGTGTTACTCGGCGCAGGGCTGCCAGCACGATGCGGTCGACTGCTCGGGGATGGACACCGAGTGCGCGACGTACGCTTGCGCCGCGGCAAACGGCCAGTGCGAGCCGACGTTCTCGAGCTCGGCCTGCGACGACCAAGATCCGTGCACGACCGACGCCTGCGACGAGTCGACCGGGTCCTGTACCCACGAGCCCGTCACCTGCAACGACTCGGACAGCTGCACCACCGACGCCTGCGTCGCCGGCGCCTGCGTCTACACGCCGGTCACCTGCAACGACCAGGACTCCTGCACCACCGACGCCTGCGTCGATGGCGAGTGCGTCTACACGCCGGTCACCTGCAACGACTCGGACAGCTGCACCACC
>PHBI01000039.1 GCA_002841945.1 Deltaproteobacteria bacterium HGW-Deltaproteobacteria-14 | reverse complement strand
GCTCCCTCGGTCGCTGGGTGCGCGCCATCGCCGCCGGCCGGCTCTTCCCCGACATCGGCCGCGTCACCGGCGCGGGAGCCCCGCGGGCCCTCGCCGCGCGGTTCGCCGAGGTCGCCATCGGCCGCGCCTCTCCGGCCGATCGCTCCGACAGTTGGCTCCACGTACTCCGGCGGCGCCCTCCGCCTCGCCTGCGAGCGCCTCGGCGTCACCCTCATCCACTCGCGGCCCCATCAGCCGCAGGGACGCGGCAAGATCGAGCGATTCTTCAGGACCTTGCGCGCCAAGTGCCTCGACTACGTCGGCGACTGCGACTCGCTGTACGCCGTGAACGTGCGCCTGGCCGCCTTCCTCGACCAGCACTACCACGACGCCCCGCACGCCGGCCTCATGGGCCGCTCGCCGGCCGCTGTGTGGCAACAGGGGCGCCCCCATCTGCGTCCGCTCGACCCCCAGACCCTCCGCGACGCCTTCACCACCCGTACCCAGCGTGTCGCGCGCCATGAACATGCTCCCACCTGAGACGGGTCGCGCCACGAACTAGGGACCACCTCCGCGCCACGAACTAGGGACCACCCTGGCGCTGAAGGTCGTGGCCTGCGATTGCCCTCCGGCAACGTGTCGGGGGGAGCGGATGGGGTACCGGGAGCTGTTCGTGGTGGAGATTGTTGAAATCCTGAGACTCTGGCAGCGTGGCCATGGCTACAGGACGGTGGCGGAGAGGACGTCGGCCGATCGGAAGACGGTTCGACGCTACGTTGAAGCGGCCCAGGCGTTGGGGCTGTCTCGGGACGAGGAGAGCGTCGAGCTCGATGACGTGCTGCTCGCCGGCGTCGCAACGGCTGTGAAGCCAGGGGCGCCGGTCTCGTCAGGCGAGATGCGCTCGCATTGCCGCCAACACGCGTCGCTGCTCGAGAGTTGGCTGGGCGACGGACGCAAGGGGCCGAAGCTGGTGAAGCTGCTGGCACGGCACAGCGGCGTGGTCGTTCCGCTGCGGACGTTGCAGCGGTTCGTGAACGAAGAGCTCGGACGTGATGGGCCACGTCGAGACACGGTGCGCCTTGCTCCACCGCCGGCGGGCCAGATGCTCGAGATCGACTTCCTCGAGTTGGGGTGGTTCGTCGAGCGCGGCACCGGCCGCAAGCGACCCGGGCGCTGCGCCCCGCACCCCGCGAGGGAAGCCCTGAAAAGCCCGCCTGGCCAACGCGACGCGGGCCAGGCGGTGGCGAAGCTAGCCCGCTCTCGACCCGCGCGTGGATCTGGGACCTCAGGTCCCAATCCACGCCAGGGGCCACGCGCCAGCTCTCGTGTCCCAGGCTCGTCTCTCCTGCCGCACCACGGAGGGAGCAGCGCTGGGCACAGATGACGCGGGTTACGGCCGCCTCCCTCTCCGCGTCCTCCGCGATGTCGAGGCGAGGCCGGGTGAGTGACCGGTGCGCCTCGTCGAGCTCCGTCCCCCCGTCCGCCTCGCAGTGGGCGACGGGCTCAGCGCAGCGGCGTGGCCGAGGCCATCTGGAAGTAGAGGTTCTCGTCGTTCTCGACCTGCACGTCCCAGTCGCGGATGTCGGTCCAGCCCTTGACGCCCTCTTTCTTCAGCTTGTTCGACTCGCTGACGAGCTCGCTCTTGAAGCTCGCGGTCTTGCCACGCTCGATCAGGATGTAGAACTTCTTGCCGCCGTTGAAGTCGCGCAGGTACGGCCCGAACTGCTCTTCCTTCTTCTCGATGGGCTTGAGCTCGTTCCAGCTGTAGTACGTCTCGCCGCGCCAGGTGATGAGCCAGCCGATGACGTCCTCTTCGCAGACGGTCTTGTACTGCCCGCGGAAGAGCCCCGTCGTCCAGGCGCCCGGGGACCGCTCGTCGACGGAGTCGAGGCCGAGGGTGACCGTGAACGGCTCGTAGGCGTCGATGACGTCCTGGTTGAGCGGGAGCTTGTTGCAGGTCCGGTAGTACGAGTCGAACAGGTACTTCTGAGACCACCCCGGGGTGAGGCTCGGCATGTAGTAGTTGAGCGACCACACCGCGAGCATGGAGGCGCACAAGCCCAGGCCCACGAGCCCCGCCATGCGCGTCTTCGCCACGAAGAAGAGCGCCAGCGCGATGGCGCCGAGGATCAGTAGGAACTCGATGAACGTATTGTACTTGAAGGCCTTCGTCGTCAGGATGCTGCGCAGAGTCGGCGAGATCTCCTGGAAGAACAGGCTGTCCTTCCAGGTGGTCGTCGCCGTCGGCGAGACCTTGCCGTCCTCGTCGATCGGGAGCTGCTGTGCGAGCGGCCGATCGTACTTGTAGGTCATGAGGTTGCGGAGGTGCTGGTGATCCTCGTGGATGTCCCAGCCGACCGCGAAGAACACCACGACCCCCGTGACCGCGGCGAGCCGCGCGAGCCACGCGCCCTCATCGAGGAGGCGGTCGATGAACAGCGCCAAGATGATGGCGAGGGCCGGGAAGGCCGGGAAGATGTAGTGGTGGAACTTGGTGGACGACGCCGTGAAGAAGGCGAACGCCACCATGAACCAGACCGCCGCGAAGACCTTGGCCTGGTTCTTCGGGTTGGCGTCGCGGGCGCGCAGGCGGATGAGCCAGAGCAGAGCGAGGGGGACGAAGGCGACCCACGGGAAGGTGCCGACGCCGAGCCACTTAATGAAGTGCTCGAAGGTCCCGCTGTCGATCTGGTGTACGCCCTCGCCGAGGCGCTTGAAGTGGTCGTGGATGATGAAGCGGTCGTAGTAGGGCTTACCGTGGACCACGAACATCGCCGCGTACCACGGGAAGCCGACGACGGCGAAGGTCACCGTGCCGCGGATGAGCTCGGCGCGCTTGAGGACCGCCCAGGTCCGGGTCACGACGAGCCAGATCAGGATGATGGCGCCGGGCATCATGAACCCGAGCAGCCCCTTGGCGTAGGTGCTGTGGGCGAAGAAGACGAAGGCCGCGATCAGGTAGTACTTGCGGAGCCAGCGGTCCTTGAAGGCGTCGTCGAGGCCGCTCCGCTTCTTGTCGCGCCGCCAGTCGCGCGCGAACCACCACAGGAGCAGCGCGAGGACGAGCACGTACACCAGGGCGTGGACCCAACCGTAGTTGATGTCGGTGATCAGGATGCCGTACTGCGGCAGCGTGTTGAGCAGCAGGAAGCCGACCGACAGCCACGTCCAGCGCATGAACCGCTTGTCGGACATGGGCTCGCGCGGCCCAAAGAAGGCCATGATCAATAACAATAACGATATCAGCATGGTCGCGACGAACGGCATGTCCGTCTGCGCCTGCCGACTGATCATGAAGAACTCGGGCGAGGTCGCCATGATCAGCGCGCCGAGCAGCCCGACGCGCCGTGACCAGACCTTCGTGAGCACGATGAAGGCCAGGAACACGCTCAGGATCGCGAGCAGCGCGATCGGCAGGCGCAGCGCCCACTCCCCGCGCCCGATCACCCGCGAGGCGATCGCCTCGGTCCAGAAGATGAAGACGGGCTTCGAGTAGAAGAAGCTCCCTTGCTGCTTGTCACCGATCTTCTCGCGGTACCCCCACCACGGGCTCACCCAGTCATAGGTGTCCAGCATCTCCGTGCTGACGGCCCCGTAGTGGGTCTCCCATGGGTCCCACAGGCCGAACCCGCCCAGGTTCGGCAGAAACACCAGGCAAGCCCCGAGAAACACGAAGAGCCGCCACCGGCGTTCGTGCCGGGGCGGCTCCCAGGTGCGGAGGCTGGTCGGGTCGTCCGCGAGGATCGGCAGTGTCCGACCCTCGCTGGGCTCGTCCGTCTCCAGGATGGCCGGAGGGCCATCGTCAGGAGAGGAGGCCGTCCGCTCGGGAACAGCCTCCGCCTCCATCGTGTCCGGGATGACGGACAAGGGATCCTAGCGCTTGGAGAACTGGAAGCGCTTACGGGCGCCCGGCTGACCGTACTTCTTGCGCTCGACCTCGCGGGCGTCGCGGGTGAGGAAGCCGGACCGCTTGAGCGGGGGCCGGTGCGTCGCCTCGTCGATGAGGGTCAGGCAGCGGCTGATGCCGTGCTTGACCGCGTCCGCCTGACCGCTGAGGCCGCCACCACGGACCGTCGCCCACACGTCGTACTTGCCCTCGGTCTCGGTGACCTCGAAGGGCTGGTTGACGAGCATGAGCAGGGTCGCGCGGCGGAAGTACTCGGGAGCCTCGCGGCGGTTGATCGTGATCGATCCGTTCCCCGGGGAGAGGAACACCCGCGCGCTGGCTTCCTTGCGGCGACCGGTGGCGTAAGTACGATTATCCTTCGTCATTCGGGGCCTCAAACGCGCTGGAGGTCGATCGGGGCGGGCTTCTGCGCGGCGTGCGGATGATCACCGCCGGCGTAGACCTTGAGCTTGGTGAGCATGTGGCGACCGAGGGGGCCGCGCGGGAGCATCCCCTTGATGGCCTTCTCGACCACGAGGCAGCTGTCCTTGGCCATCATCTCACCGGCGGTGGACTCCTTGAGTCCGCCCATGTACCCCGTATGACGGTAGTACACCTTCTTGGTGAGCTTGGCGCCGGTCAGGACCAGCCGGTCCGCGTTGACCACGACGACGAAGTCGCCACAGTCCGCGTGCGGCGTGAACGTCGGCTTGTGCTTGCCGCGCAGGACTTGCGCGATGCGAGCGGCGGCGCGACCGAGGGTCTGACCGTCGAGGTCCACCAGGTGCCACTGGCGCTCGATCGTGTCGGGGTTGAAGCTTTCGGTTTTCATCGTCTCAGTCCTGGACGTCTCACGGGGTCCGGCGCGGACGCGTCGCCGTTGTGGGGGGCGCCCGGCGTCGCACGTATCGTGCGAGGCGCCCCCGGGGCGCGGAGCCGGGATTCTATAGAGGCGTGGCGCCTCGCTGTCAACGCAAAAGGGGCGGGGAGGGGCCGGCCGCGGGCGCGTCCGGGCGCTCCCCTCAGAGGGCCGCGCGCAGGGCGTCCGCGCGGTCGGTGCGCTCCCAGGTGAAGCCTTCACCGCTGCGCCCGAAGTGACCGTAGGCCGCCGTCGGGGTGAAGATCGGGCGGCGCAGATCGAGCTGCGAGATCATGGCGGCGGGACGGAAGTCGAAGACCTCGCGCACGGCGCGCTCGAGCTTGGCGCGGTCGACCGTCTCGGTGTCGAAGCAGTCGACGAGCACGCTCACCGGGCGGGCGACGCCGATCGCGTAGGCGACCTGGACCTCGCACTTGGTGGCGAGCCCGGCGGCCACGATGTTCTTGGCGACGTAGCGGGTGTAGTACGCGGCCGAGCGGTCCACCTTGGTGGCGTCCTTGCCCGAGAACGCGCCGCCGCCGTGGCGGGCGTAGCCGCCGTAGGTGTCGACGATGATCTTGCGGCCGGTGAGGCCGGCGTCGCCGACGGGGCCGCCGACCACGAAGCGGCCGGTCGGGTTGACGTGGTAGACGGTCTTGTCGTCGACCAGCTCGCGCGGGATGACCTTGTCGATCACCAGCTCGCGGATGGCCTCGGTGATCTGCTTGTGCGTGGCCGACTCGCCGTGCTGCGTCGAGACCACGATGGTGTCGATGCGCGTGGGGCGACCGTCAACATAGTTGACGGTGACCTGGCTCTTGCTGTCCGGGCGGAGGAAGTCGACCTCGCCGCGGCGGCGGACCTCGGCGAGCTCCTGCACGAGCCGGTGAGCGGCCATGATCGGCAGCGGCATCAGCTCCGGGGTCTCGTCGCAGGCGAAGCCGAACATCAGCCCCTGATCGCCGGCGCCCTGCTCCGCGTGGAGCCCCTGACCCTCGTTGACGCCCTGGGCGATGTCCGGGGACTGCCGGTCGATCGAGGTCAGGACGGCGCAGCTCTCCGCGTCGAAGCCGATGTGCGGGTCGGTGTAGCCGATGCGGCGGAGGGTCTGGCGGACCACCTGCGGCATGTCGACGTAGGCCTCGGTGGTGATCTCGCCGCCGATCATGACCAGGCCGGTCGTCGTGAAGGTCTCACAGGCGACGCGCGACATCGGGTCGACCGCGAGGCAGGCGTCGAGGATCGCGTCCGAGACCTGGTCGGCGACCTTGTCGGGGTGACCTTCGCTGACCGACTCGGAGGTGAAGACGAAGTCCTTGAGCGCCATGGATTCTCCGGTGCAACGGGGGGCCCCGAGGGGGCCCCTTCAGAATGAAGGTCGCCTTCCTACAGCGCCGGATTCCCAACGTCAAGGACGTGGAGCCTGGGCCGCGATCGGTCGGACCCGGGGCGCTCGGTCAGCGGGTCGTCATCGGCGGCATGTAGCGGATCGAGACGGAGATCAACATATCCGTGTCTCCGGTCACCGCCGCCGAGTAGCCGAGATCCACCGCGATCTCCGGGGACACGTAGCCGAAGCCGGCGGTGATCCGCCGCTCGTCGAAGAGCTGGTCCTCGATGAAGCCGACCCGCGCGTGGAAGGCCTTGGCGAAGGTGTACTCGGCGCCGAAGCCGAAGCGCGGCACCGTGGTGACCGCGTCCGCCGACAGGTCGACGTCCATCGACGCCGTGACCTCGAGGGGCTCGAACAGAAAGCCCAGGCCGACGCCGAGCTTGCGCGGCCCCTCGGCGCTCTTGGTGTCGACGAGGTTGGCGCCGGTGACGCCGAGGCGGATGCGGCTCGCGATGTCGATGAGCAGCCCGATGTCGACCGTCCACGCGTCGACGTCGTCGGTCTCGGCGGTGGTGTCGTCGTCCTTGCCGACGGTGAGGCCGAGGTAGCGCACCCCCACGCCGGCGAAGAAGCCGACGTCCTTGGTGACGTAGCGGGTCGAGAGCCCGCCGCGCAGCTGATGGCCGTCGCGGTCGATCCCGGCCGGGGCGCCGGTGATGAAGGTGTAGGCGAGCCCGAGGGCGACGTACTCGTTGGTCAGCGAGTCGCTCGCGGCGGCGGTGAAGGCGTGCCCGGAGCGGCCGTCGAGGTAGGAGTAGCCCGCCTCCATGATGACCGCGCGCGCTCGGCTCATGCCGGCCGGGTTGAAGAACAGGGCGGCCGGGCCCCAGGTCGACGCGTAGGCGTTGTCCCCGGTGCCGAGGGACTCGGCGAGGGCGCCGTCCTCGCGCGCCTGGGCGAGGGCTTGGGGGGCGGCCAGGGCGCCGACCGCGAGGGTCAGCGCGAGCGCCGCGAGGCGGGAGGAGCGAAGTAGGTGCCGGGTGCCGTTCAGGGAGAGCTCCTGTGGGTACTTGCTTGACGCTCGTCCGCGATGCCTCATCATGAGCCGCGTCGGCGGACGGCGATACCCATCCATCCGGAGGCTTGTCAACCCCCCGGTGGTGTGAACCATTTCGAGGTGCTGCGCCATGAGGCGCCCGAGCCCCCCCCAGCCCCACCAGCCCCGCGAGGGAGATGATGCCCAAGGACAGCAAGAGTTCCGGCTCGATGACGAAGGCCGTCGGGACGATCGCGGTGGTCATCGCGGCGTTCCTGGTGCTGCGCTTCGTCTTCGGGATCCTCTCGGGCCTCCTGACCTGGGGGCTCATCGCCGCAGCGGTCGTGGTGGTGATGTGGCTCTTCCTCGGCAAGGACAGCTCCGGCGGCTCCGGCAGCGGCTGATCGCGAGGTCGCCAGGCCGCCTCGGCCGCTCGCTCCTGCTTCTCGCCGCCGCGGCGACGCTCGCCTCCGTGCCGCGCGGCCAGTCGGCGCGCGCCGATGGCCCCGCCCCAGCGCGCTACGGATCCCGAATCACGTTCTACGGCTGGTCGCCGACCTCCGACTACGTGGCCTACATCCGCGAGCGCCACCGCCCCGGGCATGGGCGCCGCGCCAACCCCATCGACGAGGTGCAGCGGATGCACCGCCAGGTCGTCGACGGCGCCTTCGCCGGCTTCGGCACCATGGTCGGCGGCGACGTCGCCGGGTGGGCCGCCGGGCATCGCTACCTCTTCGACCCCGCGCCGCGCCAACGGACGTCGGCGCGGCAGATGGTCTTTCGCGCGGGCGGTCGCGAGTACACCCTCGACCTGGCGGTCGGCGAGAAGGTCGGCTGGGTACTGCGCAGCGGCGACGTCGTCGTCTCGAAGCGCACCTTCGACACCATCTACCTCGACTTCGCCGCCGAGCTCTTCGTCGCCCCGGACCGGCGGCAGGCGGTCCTGATCATGCACCTCGACGCCGGGTGGGTCGTAGACGCTGCGGTCTACCCCTTGAAGCTGCGCTCCCCGCGGCCCGACGTGGACCGCGCGGCGGGCGCCCCCGACTCCGTCGACCCGGTGAAGTGACGCCTGCGGTGTGCCGCCCCGCTCAATCGCGGGAGCCACCGTGGATTCGGGCCATCCGTGGACCCGCGGGCCATCCGTGGTCGCTCGCCGCGTCGTGACGTGAGGCGCCCAGAGACGCCGAAGGCCACCGTCTCCGGTGGCCTTCGATGCGGTCTGGACGCGCTCCGGAGCGTCAGTCCTTCTTCGCCGACTCCAGCCCGAAGAGGTTCTTCTTGAAGCGATCGAGCTCCGCCTGCTTCAGGTCCGGCCAGCGCTTGCCGCGGCGGCTGTCCAGGGCCTCCGACGCGGCCTGACGTGCTTCGAGCTCCCCGGGCGACAGGCTCGCAGACTTGCGGTCCTGCCCGCGCTTGACCAACACCGTGCGTGCGCTCGGGTCATCGTCGTCACCCTCGCCCTCGTCGTCGGTCGCAGCCGCGGTCTCGGCCTCGGCCGGCTTGGCCTTGAGGCGCCGCCCGCGGTCGGTGCGCGCCGCAGGCGCCCGGGTGGGGCGCGGCTTGCGGCCACGGGCCGGGGTCGTGGCGCCCGTCGCGGTCCCCATCGCGGTGTCTCCGAGGAGGCGCCAGTTTCCGCTGTCATCGCGCTCGAAGCGCTCGTCGGCCTGCTTGCCGAGGGCGATCTTCAGCGCCCGCTTCGGGTGCGCGTCCGTCATCTGATTCGCGATGACCACCTCGAGCAGCTCCTGCTCGCTGTGCCAACCCGGGTTCTTCTTCATCCACACCTCGAGCGCGTCGCCGACGCGCTTGCGGCTCCGGCGCTTCTTGCGCGGCGGGGTCGGGACGTCGACGAGGCTCGTGGGCGCGTCCACCGCGGCCCCGAGGCCGCTCGCGCTCACCGCCGTGGCGGCCGCCGGGGCGCTGTGCGCCGCCCGCGTCGTGGCCGTGGCGGGCGTCGGGCCGGTGGAACCGGTCGGGTTCGTGCCGTCCACGATGAAGCGGATCCCCTCGAGCGCGCGAATGACGTCTCCGAGGCGATTCACAGGGACGCTCACCGAGGCGCCGCTCATTTCGACGTGAACCGAACCGCGCGAGATGGAGAACGTCGCGTCCTCGAGGAGCAGCAGGTTGGGTGCCATTTTCTACACTCCAGGTCGGGTACCGGCAATTCGAACACACCGCCGCCGCGGCGCAGGTCGTGCGGCAGTCGACGGGATTCCGAGTCGTCAGCGCAAGTTGCACCTGGCGCGACGAACGTCGCAACGGTAGTCGCAATCTCCACACGAGACAACAATTTTTTGAACGTTCGAGGGCGCTGCGGATCGCCGTCGCGGCCGTTGGGCCGAGCACAAGATGCCGAAATAAAAGGGTAGTGGGGTTTTCGGCGCGCCGGCCCCCCTGCGACAACACGGCACACTTCGCCCGTCACTCGCGCGCACTTCGGGCGCGGGCGGGGGTTTGTCCGGCACACCCGGTGGTCCGCTCGTCTCGTGCCCGCGCCGACCTGGCGCGTCCGTGGGCGCAGCCCCCCGCGCGGCGCGGCTCCGGCGCCACGGGGCAGGGTGGGTCGCCGGGGGGCCGGACCCACGGCGGTCGGCTGGAGCCTGTGCGAGCGAGTGCCAAAGAGAGCGTGACAAGCCGGGCGCTCCCCGGTATCAACGGCGCCACGAAAAACGACGGGTCAGCCGCCGGGGAGCCAGCACGCTGTGCCCGGGGCGACGGCGGGAGCCATGCGACAGTTCGGCCTGAAACAGAGCGTCATCGTGTTCGTCGTGGTCTCGGCCGTCTACGCGCTGGTGGCGTGGGATCGACTGGGTCAGCCCTCGCCCCAGTTCCACTTCGTCGACCTCGCCGAGTCCTTCATGGCGGGCCGGCTCGACACCGAGACGCCCAAGCAGCGCTCCGGCGCGCCGCGGGCCGATGACGCCCAAGGCTACCGCGCGGCCCTCGAGCGCGTCGAAGGGGCCGGCGGATGGAACGACTGGGCGGCGATCCGAACCTTGACCCTCAAGGACGGGCAGGTCGTCCGCGGCCGCTTCCCGTGGCCGGCGGACAGCGGCGAGCAGCGTCACATCTTCTATACCGATGACAACCTCGAGCTGAAGATCGTCGTCCCGCAGGACCTCGCTCGCACCTGCGGCGAGAGCGGGCGCAGGCTGTGTGACGAGACCACGTACTACGTGTCGTTTCCGCCCTTTCCGGCGCTGGTCTTCCTGCCCTTCGCCGCGATCTCCGGCTACGACGTCAACGACGTCCTGGTCACGCTGCTGGTCGGCGGCCTGAACGCCGTCCTCATCTTCTGGCTCTTGCAGCTCCTCGTGATCCGCGGCCACAGCACCCGCTCGACCAGCGACAACCTGTGGCTCACCTTCGCGTTCGCGCTCGGCACCGTCGCCTTCTTCTCGTCGGTGCGGGGAGAGGTGTGGTTCACGGCGCTCGTCTTCGGGATCGCGCTGAACGTGGGCTACATGCTCGCGGCCCTCGATCTCAAGCACCCGCTCGTCGCGGGCCTCTTGCTCGGCCTCGGGGTCGCCACCCGCGTCCCGATCGCCTTCTGCTTCGCCTTCTTCGCCTGGCAGCTCCTCTTCCCCGGCGGCGGGTGGCGGCGAGGACGCACTCGCGAGATCGTGATCAAGGGTGCATGGTTCGCGGCGCCGATCATCATCATCGGTGTCGCCTTGATGCAGTACAACAAGGCCCGCTTCGGCGAGGCGGGGGAGTTCGGCCACAGCTACCTCTCCGGGGGCGCCGCCGACCGCGTGCGCGACTACGGGATGTTCAGCTGGACCTACCTGAACCGGAACCTCCTGTCGGCGGTGCTGAGCCTGCCGCGGGTCCTGCCGTCGGCGCCCTACGTCCAGGTCTCGACCCACGGCCTGGGGCTCTTGTTCACGACGCCGCTCCTGGCGTTCTTGCTGTGGCCCAAGCAGCGGCCGCCCATTCGGCGCGCGCTCTGGGCCGCAGCGGCGCTCGCCGCGATCCCCGGCCTGTTCTACCAGAACACGGGCTGGAGTCAGTTCGGCTACCGCTTCGCGCTCGACTTCATGCCCTACCTCTTCGCGCTGCTCGCGGTCGAGGGGCGCGCCCTCGACCGCCGCGCGAAGGCCCTCATCCTCTTCGGCATCATCGTCAACCTGTTCGGGGCGATCACGTTTGGTCGCTATGGTCAGTTCTACTACGAGACGATCCTGCCTGGCGCGACCTGAGCCGGCGCCCCCGGACGAAGCGCCAGATGACGATCGCGAACACCAACGCGATGAGGATCCAGACGACGGCCGTGTAGCGCGAGAGCAGCGTGTCGATCTCCTCGACGTTGTCGCCGAGGAGGAAGCCCACCTGCAGCAGCAGCGCGTTCCACGCCAGCGCGCTGAGCCCTGACCAGAACACGACCGCGCGCCAGCGGAGCCCGGCGATGCCGGCCGCGACGAAGAAGAACGCGCGGATCCCCGGGACGAAGCGGTTGAGCGCCAGGTACCACGCGCCGCGCCTGGCGAACTGGCCGGCGATGCCGTCGATGGCCTCGCGCCACGACGGCCGGAGTCGCTCGAGGCGCCCGGAGCGAAAGAGCCACCGCCCGAGTGCCCAGTCGCTCAGCGCGCCGAGCACCGCCCCCCCGGTGACCAGCGCCAGGACCGGCCACAGGTTCCACCCGAACGCGGTGACCAGCACCGCCCCGGCGACGACGACGGTGTCGCCGGGGAACGGCGGGAAGACGTATTCGATATAGGCGCCGAAGAAGAGGGCGGCGTAGGTGATCCACGCCGGCCACTCGCGGATCTGTTCGAGGATCTCGCGCAGGTCCATCGTCGGGCCCTAGGCGATCGCGGGGAAATGGCTGCGAAGCGTCACTTCCCTGCGGTCGACTTCGCCGCGCAGCGGCGGGTGGAGGCGGCGGAGCCGCCGGATCAGTCATTCTAGCAGCGCGGGGAGAGAGCCACGCGTGCGTGCTTCTCCCCCCAGGCTGCTAGGGCTTGAGCGTGTTCGTCGCCTCGCGGAGTCGGTACTGGCAGCGCGCCTTGCCGATGACCGCCATCGACTCGAACAGGGGCGGCGTGGCCTTCTGGCTCGTGACCGCGAGGCGCACCATCATGAAGAGATCACGCACCTTGAAGCCGGTCGCCTCGACCTGCGCACGCAGCGCCTCCTCGATGGTCGCCTCGTCCCACGTGCTCATCGAGTCGACCGCCTCGGTCACCGCGCGCAGCGCCCGATACGCCTCGACCCGCTCCTTTCCCTTGGGCACGAGCGCCTCCGCCGGCAGCGGGTCGAAGCCGCCGAAGAAGAAGGTCGTCGACGGGATGAAGTCGCCGAGGCGCTTGATGCGCTCGCGCACCAGCGGCGCCACCGCGCTCAGGTAGCCGCTGCCGAGCAGCCACCCCTGCAGGCGCGCGACCAGATCCCCCGGCTCGAGCTCGCGGATGTACATCCCGTTGAGCCAGTCGAGCTTGTCGAGGTCGAAGATGGGTCCGCCGAGGCTCATCCGGCCGAAGTCGAAGTGCTCGAGCATCTCCCGATACTCGAACTTCTCGGACTCGTCGGGCATCGACCACCCCATGCGGGCGAGGAAGTTCACCAGGGCCTCAGGGAGGTATCCCGTGGTGCGGTAGTACTCGAGGCTGACGGGGTTTTTCCGCTTGGAGATCTTGGTCTTGTCGTTGTTCCGCAACAGCGGCATGTGGATGAAGACGGGGGGCTCCCAGCCGAACGCCTGGTAGAGCAGCACGTGCTTGGGCGTCGACGGGATCCACTCCTCCGCGCGGATGACGTGGGTGATCTGCATCAGCCGATCATCGACCACGTTGGCGAGGTGGTACGTCGGGAAGCCGTCCGACTTCAGCAGGATCTGGTCGTCGAGCTCGGCGTTGTCGATGTCGATGTCGCCACGGAGGCCGTCGGTGACCCGGGTCGTGCCGGACAGCGGCATCTTGAGCCGCACGACGTAGGGCTCGCCCGCCGCCAGGCGCCGCTCGACCTCCTCGCGGGGGAGGTCGCGGTAGCGCCGATCGTAGGCCGTGCGGAGCCCCTGCTCCTTGGCCGTGGCGCGCATCTCGTCGAGCTCCTCGGAGGTCGCGAAGCAGTAGTAGGCGTTGCCCTCGTCGATGAGGTACTTCGCGTGCTCGCGGTAGAGTTCGGTCCGCTCGCTCTGGCGGTACGGGCCGTAGGGGCCGCCGATGTCAGGGCCCTCGTGCCAGTCGAGGCCGAGCCAGCGCAGGCTGTCCAAGATCGCCTGCTCGCTCTCGGGGGTCGACCGCCTCTGGTCGGTGTCTTCGATGCGCAGGATGAAGCGCCCGTTGTTCTTCTCGGCGAAGACCTTGTTGAACAGCGCGATGTACGCGGTTCCGACGTGGGGCTCGCCGGTCGGGCTTGGCGCGATGCGCACGCGGACCGGGCGGTCCGTGGGGATGGGGATCTCGACGGTCATGCCTCTTCGCCCTCCTCGAGCAGTCGGCGGGTGATCGACCGGACGCGCGTGCCGCGGCGCCGCTCTGCGTGGATGACGGCCAGAAAATCGGCCACCGCTTCGTCCACGGAGTCGTTCACGATCAGGTAATCGTAGGTGTCGGCGCGCGCGATCTCGGCGCGCGCGTTCTGCAGGCGGATCTGCACCTGCTCCTCGCTCTCGGTGGCGCGCCCGCGCAGGCGCTCCTCGAGGGAGGCCATCGTCGGCGGCAGGATGAAGATCGCGACGGCGCTCGGGTAGGCGGCGCGCAGCTGCGCGGCCCCCTGGACGTCGATGTCGAAGACGATGTCGTGTCCGGCGCCGAGCAGCCGCTCGATCTCGGCGCGGCTCGTGCCGTAGCGCTTGGCGTGGACCCCGGCCCACTCGGCGAAGGCGCCCTCGGCGACCATGCGGTCGAAGGTCGCGTCGCCGACGAAGTGGTACTCGACCCCGTCGCGCTCGCCCGGGCGAGCCGGGCGCGTCGTGTGGCTCACGCTCAGCGCCAAGCGGAGATCCTGCGCCATCACGTCGCGCAGGATGGTCGACTTGCCGCTGCCCGAGGGTCCGGTCATGACGACCAGGAGCCCCTCTTCAGGGCCTCGGGCGTCAAGTGATGTTCTGGGCCTGCTCACGGATCTTCTCCAGCTCTACCTTGGCCTCGACGACCTGCCCCGCGATCTCGACGTCGCGACACTTCGAGCCCATCGTGTTGAACTCGCGCAGCAGCTCCTGGGACAGGAAGTCCAGGCGCTTGCCTTGCTCGCCGTCGTCCTCGCCGCTGAGCGCCGCCCGAAAGCGCGCGATGTGGGTGCGCGCTCGCACCACCTCCTCGGTGACGTCCGAGCGGTCCGAGAACACCACCAGCTCCGCGGCGATGCGCCCGGCGTCGACCTCGACGCCGAGCTTGGCCTCCATCTGCTTGACGCGCTGCTGCAGGCGCTCCTCCTGGGCCGCCAGGACAGCCGGGGCGGCCTCCTCGACGGTGTTCAGCAGCGCGTCGAGGGTGGTGAGGCGCGCGTCGAGGTCCGCCGCGAGGGCCTCGCCCTCGGCGGCCCGCATCTGGTTGACGGCGTCGAGGGCCTCGCCGAGCCCCTCGAGCAGCAGGCGCTCGGCGTCCTCGGCCGGGAGGTCGCGGTCGATCACCGTGATGATGTTGCCGTAGCGGAGCAGGACCTCCATCGTGGGACTGCCGGTGCCGCAGTGCGTCGCGAGGTCTTGCAGCGCCCGCATCAGCTCGATCGCGGCGGCGCGATCGACCTTCACCTCGGGAGGCTCGCCGCCACCGGCCTCGAGCTTCACCGTGACGTCGACCGCCCCGCGGCTGAGGCGCTGGCGGATGAGCTCCTTGGCCGCGGGCTCGGCGCGCGACAGCTCTGGCGGCAGGCTCATGCGCACGGAGAGGTTCTTGTGGTTGACGGACTTCACGTCGACCCGGTAGGCGCGGCGCCGCAGCACCGCCTTCCCCGAGCCGTATCCGGTCATGCTCATCAAGCCCATGGCGATGTCCTGTGGGTGTTGCGACCGCGGGGTCGCGTTCTCCGCCGTATCGGTCGTGGACCTGCGCCCTCCGCGACGAGCGGCGACCGACCGCTGGCGCGGCCGGACGACGCTGCCCGCTGCGGGCTCCGGTCGGCGACACGCTGCCGTTGGCGGGTGATCCGCCGTATCGGTCGTGGATCTGCGCCCTCCGCGACCAGCGGCGACCGACCGCTGGCGCGGCCGGACGACGCTGCCCGCTGCGGGCTCCGGTCGGCGACACGCTGCCGTTGGCGCGTGATCCGCGTCATGCCGTCTCGAGCTCGCGCGCGACCTCGGCAGCCCAGCCGTCGAGCAGCCCGAGATCGTCCATCAAGTCGAGCGCGACGTAGCGGCTCCGGATGTGCCGGCAGACGCGGAGCGTCTTGACCATGTGGTCGAGATCGACGCCGATGGCGCTGGCGCGGTCGGCGCAGCCGGCCTCGCGCAGCGCCTGGGTGATGCGCGCCGCCGGCATCAGCGAGGCGGCGAGCCGGGCGCGGAGGTCCGGCCAGCCGGCCTTGACGCGGGTGAGCTCGGCGCGCAGCGCGGCGCCGTGGCGCTGCTTCTGTCCGAGCTGGTCGGTGATCTCGGCGACGATCTCGGCCGACAGCGTGTCGTGGACCGCGCCGAGGGAGGCCAGCCAGCGGTCGTCGGGGCGGCGGGCGACCGCCGCGTCCACGTCGATGGCGTCGCCGTCGAGCGCGATCAGGCGCTCGAAGAGGAGCGCCGAGGCGCGGGTCGCGACGCCCACCTGGGTGCCGTGGAGGCCGAACAGCGGCCGGCCGTGGTGGAGCTGCTCCATGTCCCAGTAGTGGCTCACCAGGTGCTCGCCGCCCGAGGCCGGCGCCGAGCTGCCGGCGATCGTCATCGAGAAGCCCGACAGCAGGATCGCCTCCATCAGGACGCGGATCCCGTCGCGGTCGGCGCGGCCCACGGCCCGGGCCTTGTCGAGCAGCTCGCGGAAGACCTCGTCGAGGAGCTCCGCGGGGGCGCTGTCGTAGGGGACGTCGCGCACGAGGTGGCTGAGGATCCAGTCGGAGTCGCTGTAGGGCTTCGACAGGAGGTCCCCGAAGCCGGCCTGGTTCAGGACCGGCGGGGCGGCGGTGAGCACGTCGAGGTCGGCGAAGATCGCGACCGGCTGGCGCGCGGGGAGGGTGCGTTTGACGCCGCCGACCAGCACCGCGCCGATGAGCGAGGTGTAGCCGTTCATGCTGGCGGCGGTGGGGACGACGGCGTAGTCGCGATCGAGGGCGTGGGCGGCCATCTTGACGGTGTCGTTCACGGTCCCGGCGCCGACGGCGATCGGCAAGCCCACCGGGTGGGCCGCCAGGATCGTCTGGAGGGCGCGGATGACGCCGTCCTCGCAGACGAGGTGATCGTCACCCGGGCGGGGCTCGAGGACCAGGCGGCGGACGGTGCGCCCGGCGTCGCCGAGGCGCGCCTCGAGGGCCTCGCCGGCCGCCTCGTAGGTGTGGGCGTCCGCGACGAGGACCACCTCGGCGTCCGGGAGGTCGGTGTCGAGCCAGCCCGCGACGTCCTCGACGGCGCCGGGCCGCAGGCTGATCCAGCGGGTGCGGCCGGCGGGGCGGTCGGCGCGGGCGGCGGCGAGCAGGCGATCGAGCGCTGGATGCAGGGTCGTCATGGCGCGGACGATAGCCACTCGCGCTCACGCCGTCCATGACGGAAGACGCCCCCCGGCGTCGAGGCGCGGCGCCGCATTGCAGGGGAGGGCGTTCGTCGTCGTTGCTCCCCGGGGCGCGGGCGCTTAGATTGTCCCTTATGGCCGTTCAGCCCCTCACCAGCGTTTCTGCGACCTCGGACGACGAGCCCACGGTCCTCGAGCTGCTCGAGCGCGTGCGGGACTACCACCCGAGCGCCGATCTGAACCTGATCCAGCGCGCCTTCGTCTTCGCCGAGCAGCACCACCGGCCCCAGCGGCGCAAGGACGGCAAGCCCTACATCGGTCACCCGGTCTCGGTCGCCCACATCGTGGCCGACATGAAGCTCGACGAGGCGACCATCTGCGCGGCGCTGCTGCACGATACGGTCGAGGACACCGCCGCCACCCTCGACGATCTGAACCTCCTCTTCGGCGAGGAGATCGGGCGGCTGGTCGACGGGGTCACCAAGCTCAACCAGATCCGCTTCCGCTCGAAGGAGGAGAAGCAGGCCGAGAACTTCCGCAAGATGCTCGTCGCCATGAGCCAGGACATCCGGGTGATCCTGGTCAAGGTGGCCGACCGCACGCACAACATGCGGACCCTCAAGCACATGCCGCCGGAGAAGCAGAAGATCATCGCCCAGGAGACGATGGACATCTTCGCGCCGCTCGCCAACCGCCTCGGCCTCGGCGCGTTCAAGGTCGAGCTCGAGGACCAGTCGTTTCGCTACCTCCACCCCGACGAGTTCCAGCAGCTGCGCCGCGACGTGGACCTGCGCCTCGCCGAGCGCAAGGACTACATCGCGCGGGTCATCGAGGACATCGAGGGGATCGTCAGCGAGGCGGGCATCAAGCCGGACGTGTCGGGGCGGCCGAAGCACTTCTGGTCCATCTACAAGAAGATGCTGCGCCAGCAGATCCCGTTCGAGAAGGTCTACGATCACATGGCCTTCCGTGTGCTCGTGGACAAGCAGAGCGACTGCTACCAGGTGCTCGGGCTGATCCACGACAAGTGGCGGCCGATCCCGGGGCGCTTCAAGGACTATATCGCGCTCCCGAAACCAAATAAATACCAGAGCTTGCACACGGCCGTCATCGGGCCGGACGGCCACCGCATCGAGGTGCAGATCCGCACCCACGGGATGCACCGGGTGGCCGAGGGCGGGATCGCCGCGCACTGGAAGTACAAGGAGTCGGGGTCGCTGGCGGTGCGCGACGAGGAGCGCTTCGACTGGCTCAAGCGGCTCATGGAGTGGCACCGCGAGTTCGATGACCCGAGCGAGTTCCTCGAGTCGGTCAAGGTCGACCTGTTCGCCGACGAGGTCTACACGTTCACGCCCAAGGGCGAGCTGAAGGTGATGCCGCGCGGGGCGACCCCGGTCGACTTCGCCTACAACATCCACTCCGAGGTCGGCGGGACCTGCAGCGGCGCCATCGTGAACGGCATCATGGTGCCGCTGAGCACCGAGCTCAAGAACGGTGACACGGTCGAGATCCTGACCAACCGCAACCAGAAGCCGAACAAGGACTGGCTGCGCTTCGTGGCGACGAGCCGGGCGAAGAACCGGATCAAGGCCTTCATCAAGAAGGAGCAGCGGGCGCGCTCGCTCGAGCTCGGTGACCAGCTGCTCGACAAGGAGTTCCGGCGCTACTCCCGGTCGCTCGCGCGCATGCGCAAGACCGAGGAGATGAAGGCCGTCGCCAAGCAGTGGAACTTCGACGGCGTCGAGGAGCTCATCGTCCAGGTCGGGATGGGCAACCTGAACGCCGAGACGGTCGTCCATGCGGTCCTGCCGGACAAGCTCAAGGACAAGCAGAAGGAGCCCGCGAAGCCCAGGGACTCGGTGCTCTCGCGCTTCATCGACCGCGTGCGGCGCCGCCCGGACGGGGTGGTGGTCGACGGCCTCGAGGGGGTCAAGCACTCGATCGCCAAGTGCTGCTCGCCGCTGCCCGGCGAGCCCATCGTCGGCTTCATCACCACCGGGCACGCCATCAGCGTCCACCGGCGGGGCTGCGTCAACACGGTTGACATGGAGAGCCAGCGCGAGGTGAACGTGCGCTGGGGCGACGGCGGCAACGGCTACCCGGTGAGCCTGCGGGTGATCACCGAGACCGGCGTGCCGGGGCTCCTGAACAAGCTGACCAAGGTGTTCAGCGACATGAAGCTGAACATCGACGCCGCGATGTGCTCGGAGGCGCCCGAGGGCAAGGCCGAGAACATCTTCCGCTTCCACGCCAAGGACCTCGACGAGCTCAACGTCGTCGTCCGCAAGCTCGAGGGCCTCAAGGGCGTCTTCGCCGTCAACCGCATGCGGGACTGAGGCGAGGTCTCGCAGCAGGCGGGTTGGATGACCCCGGCGCTGGTGACCACCGGCCTCAGGCTGGTGTGTTCGTAGGACACCCCGATCTGCTGGGGTCCGCTGGACGGCGCTCGGGTTCGGGTGATCGGCGACTGGCCCGCTGCTTGCTAGTGCCTGGCGTGCCTCGCGTTGCAGCCCAGGGCGAGATGCTGCGATAGTGAGGGCGAGTGGCGTCGCACGCCGGACGGAGCGAGGGGGAGTAATGGGAAAGTCAGCTAGTGCGGTCGGCGCGGCGTTCGCGTTGAGCGCATGGTTCACCGGTTGCTTTCCACCGGTAGATGCCACTGGTTCATCGGACACGGCAATCGAGGAGACCGCGTCGTCGGACGCAGCCCTCGGTGACACCGATGAGACCCGTGACACGGCCGCGCCGCGCGACACCAGTGTCGTCGACTCGGCTATGGTGGACGCGGCGAACGCGGACACCGTGGCCGACACCAGCACACTCGACACGACTGTGGCACCCGACATCGCTTCCGACACGAGCGAGGTCGACACCCAGGTCGCGGACAATCTCCAGGCCTGCGACCCCGGCTGTGAGCACGGCGGGAGATGCGTCTCCGGCACGTGCGACTGCAGCGGCACCGGCTACTCTGGAGCGACATGCGGCGCGCCCGTCTGCACGAGCGCGTGCCAGCACGGCGGGAGCTGCGTCGAGCCCGACGTGTGCGACTGCGCGGGCACCGGCTACTCGGGCCCGACCTGCGAGGCCCTCGAGAGCACGTGCCCTACGTCCACTCACAGTTGCGTTCCGGTCGTGCCCGACCCATGGGTCGGGCCTGTTGCCTTGGTTCCCGATGCGGGGGGGTGCGGCGCACCCTGGCCGGCAGCGCTAGGCTCGTTGTACGGAGGTTTGAGCGTTGGAGCAGTGACCTGCTCATGCAGCTGCGGAAACCCTGTCGTCCAATGCCCAGCCACGGTAGCGGTTCGCGCCTTCGGCGACTACGGGTGCACGGGCACTTACTCGGGCGATCCGACGGCTTCAGCCGGGGCGTGTTGGGCCGCAGACGGTGTGTACCAGAACAGTTTGTCCATAGAGCTCGCCGGCCCCAGCGTAGCCTGCGGACCTGGAAACGTCACCGCCGAGATCGCAGCGCCGAGTTGGGCCTCGACGTTGGCCGTGTGCGGCGGAGCGGTGGCCGGTGGGACGTGCGCCGACGGAACCGAAGCCATGTGTCTTCCGCGGCTCGTCCTCGCATTCGAGAACGCGACGGTCTGTGCGGTGGCTCCGGGCGATCGTCCGTGCCCCGTGGGCTATCCAAACAAGGCGCTACTGTATAGCGATCTCACCGACGATCGCGAATGCCCGGGTTCGTGTCCGTGCGAAGGAGACGGTGCCGCCTGCGTCGTCGAAGTGGAGCGATGGGCCGGACCGGGGTGCTCGGGCTCGTTCAAGCCCTCGGCCTCCGTGTCATCTTCTACGGGAGCGGCCTGCGTCGCAGATGGCGTCGTTGCTAGCGCCATTCGGCCTGGCGTTCCAACCGTCGGCAGCTCGGGAGTGTGCGCACCGGCGGCGGTCACGCTGCCGAGCGGCGGTGTGGAGACGAGCGGACTCCACACCGCCTGTTGTCGGTAGCCGCCGTCGCTACTGGACGACGAGGTCCGCCGCTGTCCGCGGCGACACCCGGTAGTTCGAGAAGCTGTAGATCAGGAAACCGGTGACGCTCGAGTAGACGGTGCCAGCGACCGGGGACGTGAAGGCATCCCGCATCACGTATCCGTCGATCATCACACCCGCATCCGTTGGCGAACCGCCATGGTCAACGGCCCCGTCGCCGACGGTGACGTTCGAGAAGGTGACGAGCATGCCCTCGTACTTCTCGAGGTCCGCCGGGGCGAGGTTGTTGGCCAAGGCCACCGCGGCGGGCGCCGTGATGGTGTCGGTCGCCGCCTCCATGGCGTCCGCGCTGATCTCGGTCAGGCAGTAGTACTCGACGTGCTTGCCGGTGACCTTGACGACGTCGCCCGGGACGAAGCTCGTGGCCAGGGCCTTGGCGACGGTCACCAGGATGCCGCTGTAGTCGTCCTGGGTCCCGTCGCTGAGGAAGTAGCCGTCGAGGTTCGCCGCGACGCTGATCTTGTTGGACGTGACGACCCCCGTCACCTCGAGGCCGGTGGCGAAGTTCTGGATCGAGCTCGCCGTGCAGCCGGTGCTCTCCGCGAGGCTCTGGATGGCCGTGATGCCGGTCGCCGTGCCGCCGCCCTGCTTCTTGAGGTCGGCGAGGGTGCGCGGGAGCAGGCGGAACTCACCGAAGGCGAAGTTCACGACGCCGGTCACGTCGTAGGTCGCGCCGACGTCCATCGTCAAAAAGAACGGGAAGCCGAACGCGACCTTGAGGCCGCCGGTGACCAGGTAGCCGCCGGGGACCTTCTCGCTCACCGTGACGCCGCTGACCTTCACGAGCATGCCCTCGTGGGCCTCGGTTCCCACGTCGGCAGGCTGGAGCTCGATCGGCGCCGGCGCCGCGACGGCCGTCTTGAGGGTGTACGAGGTCGCCTCGATCTGCGTGAAGCAGTAGTACTCGACGAGCTCCCCCTGGATGTCGAGCACGTCGCCCGGCTTGAAGTCGGTCGCCTCGCTGCGGGCGATGACGAGCGCGATGCCCGAGAAGTCCCCGCCGTCCTGATCGGCGACGTAGTAGCCGTCGAGCTCACCGCCGGTGGCCGGGGCCGTCGGCGTGAAGGCGTCGTACTTCGGCGACGTGACGACGACCTCCGTGAGCGACACCGTCGGGTTGATGGTCAGGATCTTGGCGCCGTCGCAGCCGGCCTGCGCGGCCTCGCCCTGGAGGGCCTTCACCGTCCCCGGGGTCGACGGGATGTCGGGCAGCGTCGTGTCCGCGGGGAGCGTGTCACCGCCGGTGTCGGTGACGGTCGTGTCCCCGACCACCGAGGTGTCGGTCGGCGTCGACGTATCGGTCGTGTTGTCGGTGTCGCTGGAGCAAGCTCCGAACGCGCCGACGAGGATGAGAGCGGAGAACGTAGTGATGCGTCTCATGGTGTCACTCGAAGATGTCGATGATGGTCGGATTGTCGGGTCGAACCTGAAGCAGGCTCGCCCGACGGGCGGCGGCGTCGAGCTGCATGACCTGACGGCGCAGGTCGAAGACCCCGGCCCGCACTCCGAGGTCGCTGTTCGACACCGCCAGCGTCGACGCCTCGTGTGGGCCGGTCAAGGTGAATGACCAGGTCGTGTCCTGTTGACTCGGGACCAGGGCGATGGAGCCGTCCTCGAGGCGCTCGCAGCCGGGCAGGATGTCGACCGCGAAGCTCGGGTTCTCGAAGCGCGCGTCCGCCGGCGTCAGCTGCTCGATCGTGTCGAAGCGCAGCTGATCGGCGGGGGGCGGGCAGCTCTGGTAGCGGTCGACCGACACCGCCGCCTCGGCGTGGCGCCCGGTGAGCCGCGGATCGAGGGTCTCGTCCACGACGCACTCGCCGGCCGCGCGGTCCCAGCGCTGGCGATGGAGGAATCCGCTCACGGTCCCGACCATCGCCCAAGCGTCGCCGACGCGCACGGAATAGCTGAAGCGGGGGGGCAACGCCGCCGCCGCGAACGCGTCCGTCGCGACCAGGTGATCGGGCAGGCCGATGCGCTCGTCGAGCAGCTCTCGCGCCGCCTTGCAGGCCCGCAGCGACAGCTTCTGCGCCGAGATCGCGTCCTCGTCGAGGGTCGCGAGGCGCGGTCGCAGGCGCGCGGTCGCCGGGTCGACCTCGAGCTCCGTCATGCCGACCCGCGTCACCCGCGCCTCGACGATGAGCTGGTCGAGCGGCAGCACCGGGCAGGTCTCGCCGAGCTCGGTGACGATGTCGACCGTCGCGTGCAGCGCCGGGTCGGCGCTGGCCACCGGGAGGATGAACGCCGCCCAGTCGCCGACCGCCACCCCCGCCTCGCAGAACGCCGCCGCCGAGTCCACCAGCGTCGTGTCCGAGGTCATCCGGCCGAGCGCCCCGTAGGTCCCGGGGATCCGCCCCTCGTAGGTCAGCGTCCAGCTCTCCGACGGGGCCTCCTCGAGGTCGGCCGGGGGCCACACGCCGTAGCGCCGGATCCGCGCCGAGGACTCGTCGTCGACCGCCTCCGCGAGCTGCTCCTCGATCCCCGCGCCGATGAAGGCGTAGCCCGCCTGCGGCTCGCCGCGCGCGGCGACGAAGGTCCCGCGCAGGGTCAGCCGTGGCCCGGTCACGGTCAGCCCGCGGTCAGCGGGGTTTGACTTGCGCTCGGCCACCCGGTGCACCGGGACCCCACGTCGGATCACCTCGATCTGGGCGATGCGCCCGTCGAGCCGCGGCGCGAACGCGTACCAGGTCGCGTCGTCGTTGTCTGGCTGCGCGCATGCGTCCGTGCCGCCTTCGGCGCACCACGCCGGGGTCCAGCGCACGCTCGAGAGGCCGAACGGGACGCTCGGCGCGGCGCCGGTCGTCTCCGGCGCGATGATGCGCTCCCACAGCTCGCCCCGGAGCCGGCTCGCCGTGATCGCCGTCGCCGGCGAGCTCTCGAGGACGATGTTCCGGCGCCGCTGCCGCGCGTAGGCCGGGGGGCGCGTCGCCGGCAGCGCGGCCGTGGCGGTCGCCTCGTCGCTCGGGCTGGCGTAGGGCACCGCGACCAGATCCGGGATCACCGGCGTCGCCCCGTTGACGTCCACCCGATCGAGCCCGCCGTCGGCCCGCGGGCTGTAGACCACGACCTCGTTCTTGCGCTCGTCGAGCACGTACACGAAGGCGCCAGCGTCCCCGCCGTCGATGACGACCGGGTGAAACGGCCCGTCGACCGGCAGCCGGCGCTCCACCTTCACGTAGGGCCCGTAGCACGACGGATCCGCCAGCGCCGGGTCCCCGGCCCCGTCGAAGTCGGTGAGCCCGTCGCCGTCGTCGTCGACGCCGTTGGAGCAGGCGGGCAGCCCCTCGGCGTCATCGTCGGCGGACGCGCAGCCGGGGGCGTCGGGGAAGTCCGTGAAGCCGTCGCCGTCGTCGTCGACACCGTTGTCGCAGAGCGCGGCCCCGGCGAACCCGGGCGCCGCGTCGGGCACGGTGTCGTCGCGCGGCGCCCCGGTGGCGTCGCTCTCGTCGTCGTCATCGGCGTCGCCGCAGTCGGCGTCCGCCGCGTCCACCGCGCCGTCGCCGTCGTTGTCGAGGCCGTCGCGACACTCGGGGGCGAGCCCGCCCTCGCCGAGCACCACCCCGTCGAGGCCGAGGCGGGTCACGACCGGGCGGTCGATCCAGGTCACCACCAGCTCGTCCCCCCAGGCGACCAGATCCTGCACGCGTCCGGGCAGCGCGACGATCGCCATGGGCGGCGCGACCGGGTCGGCGCCGAGGTCGTAGAGCCACAGCTCCGACGCGTCGGCGGCGGCCACCACCAGGGTGTCGCCCGACATCACCGCGTCCGCCGGCTCCCCCGGGAGCGCGAAGCTGTCTACCGTGTAGGTCAGGTCGACCAGCCGGCCGGTGATGACGACCCGGTCGACCTCGCGGTCGCCGGCGCTGACGACGTAGAACGCGCTGTAGTCCGTGGCGGTGAGCACGCGGATCGGATCGCGGCCCACCGGGATGGGGGTGTGGCCCGGGACGAACGCGTCCGTGTCGAGCACGTCGCGCTTACCCGCGGCCGGGTTCATCTGGACCACGACCAGCCCGGGCGGCTGCCGGTTCAGGACGACCCCGTAGAGCTCCCCCTGCGCCGTCGTCGTAGCGCCGCCGACCTCGGTCTGGCCGACGTCGGGGCACATGCGCGTGTCGTTGATGGACGACGCCGTCTCGTCGTTCTCCGGCGCCACCGTCTGCCCCGCACCCTCGCAGGCCCAGGCGAAGTCGATGGGCAGGGAGAAGGCCGAGCTCGCCGTCGAGGGGGTGCTGCTGCACCCCGCGAGCGCGACCAGGGCCGCGAGCGCGGCACCTGTGCACTGCAAGGTCAGTCGGCAGAGACGGCTTGAAACCATTACGGGTTCGCTCGTTGTGCGTTGCGGTAGCGTCAGGCTCGTCATCGGATCTCGGCGACCTCGGTGTGGTAGTACGGCGAGGCGGGGTCGAGCTCGATGACGCCGACCGAGTCCGCGTTGAAGTGGGCCACGTAGAGGCGGTTGATGCCGAAGTCGGGGTTGTTGACCCACGCCATTCCGTAGGGGCCGTCACCGGTCGGGATGCTGTCGATGACCTGGCCGCGCTGGGGGTCCACGACCTCGACGCGATCGGCGTTGTAGCAGCTGACGTAGACCCGATCGCGCCCGTCGTCGCCGGGGATCACGGTGAGGTCGCCGGGGCCCGAGGACAGCGGGATCTTCGCGACGACGCGGTTGGAGGCCGCCCCTGACGCGTCCTCCGAGATGTCGACGACGACCAGGCTCGAGGGCGCGCGGTAGCTGGCGTAGAGCCGCGTCCCGTCGCTCGACACGGCGATGTCGCGGGCGCGGTCGACGGCGATGGCCTCGGGGACCACGATCTGGCCGATGACCGCGAGCCACGGGTTGGTGAGGTCCTGGTCGACGTCGGGGTCGGGGTGGACGAGCTGCAGGATCTGGAACGCGTTCGCGCTCTTCGTGGTGGTGTAGATGCGCCCGTCGCTCGGGTTCTCGGCCATGGCGTAGAGGCCGTTGAGCAGGTCGAGGTTGCCGACCAGGCTGGGCGCCCCGGCGTCGTCGAGGGTCCAGGTCGCCACGTTGCCGTCGATCATCGCGCCGGTGAGCAGCAGATCGGGCTCGCTCGGGGCGCGCGCCAGCCGGACCAACGCGCCGAAGGGGTCGCCGCCGACCACCAGCTCGGCGGACTCGCCGTCGCGGCTGACCTTCTGCTTGTCGAAGGCCTCGCCGGCGGCGCAGTGGAGGATGGTCTCGCCGGCCTTGGTGCCCCGCTTGCCGCCCGCGCAGGTGACGGTGGGCGCCTGGGGCGCGCCGCTGAAGCCGATCTGATAGAGGGCGTCCTCGTCGCGGCTCAAGATGTAGCCGGCGACCGCGCGCCCGTCGCGCTCGAGGAGCGTCAGCCCGCCCGGGAAGCCGCCGACCTCGAAGGCCGCCTCGGGCACGAAGGCGTTGGTGGCGACGTCGATGGCGAGCACGGCGCCGCCGCGCCACGCGAGGTCGAAGTTGCCGCTCGTCACCCACACCAGGCGTCCGCCCGGGTCGGCGGTGACCGCGACCGGGAAGTCGAGCTGGTCGACCGGGTGGGGGGGGCCGCTCTCGGTGCCCGAGCACGCGGTCGCGAGCAGGCAGAGGGGCAGCAGCGCTGGGAGCCAGGACCGCGTCACGCCTCGTCCCCCTCGGCCGCCAGGGCCGCTTGGGCCGCCGCGAGGCGCGCGACCGGTATCCGGAACGGCGAGCACGAGACGTAGTCGAGCCCGAGGTCGTGGCAGAACCGGATGGTCCGCGCCTCGCCGCCGTGCTCACCGCAGATGCCGACCGTCAACCCTGGCTTCACACCGCGCCCCTTCTCCGTCGCCATTGTGACCAGCTCGCGGACCACCGGGTCGATGGTCACGAACGGATCGCCGGGCAAGATGCCCATCTCCACGTAAAGAGGCAAGAAGCGACCGCAGTCGTCGCGGCTCATCCCGAAGGTCGTCTGGGTCAGATCGTTGGTGCCGATGCTGAAGAAGTCGACGCTCTTCGCGATGGCGTCCGCCACGAAGCAGGCGCGCGGCAGCTCGATCATCGAGCCGACCTGGTAGGCGACCGGGGTGCGCTGCTCGGCGATGACCTCGTCGGCGACGCTGGTGATCACGTCGCGCAGCAGCTCGACCTCGCGGGCGTCGGCGACCAGCGGGATCATGATCTCCGGGTGCACCGTCACGCCGCGCCGGGTCACCTCGCAGGCGGCCTCGAGGATGGCCCGCACCTGCATCTCGTAGATCTCGGGGATCGTGATGCCGAGGCGGCAGCCGCGGTGGCCGAGCATCGGGTTGGTCTCCGACAGCGCCCGGTAGCGCGCCTCGAGCTGCGTGTACGGCACCCCGAGGCGGGTCGCCATGGTCTCGATGTCCTCGTGCCGCGACACCAGGAACTCGTGCAGCGGCGGGTCGAGCAGCCGGATGGTGACCGGGAGCCCCGCCATCACCTCGAAGATCCCGATGAAGTCCCCGCGCTGCATCGGCAGGATCCGCGCGAGCGCCGCCCGGCGCCCGTCCTCGTCGGCGGCGAGGATCATCTCGCGCACGGCGTAGATGCGCTCGTCCTCGAAGAACATGTGCTCGGTGCGGCACAGGCCGATGCCCTCGGCGCCGAAGTCGCGCGCGGTGAGGCAGTCGCGCACCGTGTCGGCGTTGGTGCGCACGCGCAGCCGCCGGAACTCGTCGACCCAGGACATGAGGCGCTCGAGCTCGTCGGAGGCGTCGGGCTTGATGGTCCCGACGGCGCCGTCCATGACCAGCCCCGTGCTGCCGTCGATGGTGATGATGTCGCCCACGTGGAGCTGGCGCTCGCCGACCTGGACGATCCCCGCGTCGAGGTCGAGATCGAGCCCCCGGCAGCCGACGATGCAGGGCTTGGACATGCCGCGCGCCACCACCGCCGCGTGGCTCGTCATGCCGCCGCGGGTCGTCAGGATGCCCTGGGAGCGCAGCATCCCCTGGACGTCCTCGGGGGAGGTCTCGCGGCGCACCAGGATCACGCCGTCGCCGCGTCCGGCGGCCTCGGTCGCCGCCTCGGCGGTGAAGACGAGGCGCCCGGTGGCCGCCCCCGGGGAGGCGCCGAGGCCCTGGGCGAGCACCTCGCGGTGGGCGTCGGGGTCGATGCGCGGGTGCATGAGCTTCTCGACCGAGCGCGTGCTGACGCGGCGGATGGCCTCGGCGCGGTCGATGAGGCCGTCGGCGACCATGTCGACCGCGAGGCGCACCTCCGCCTCGGGGCTGCGCTTGCCGGCGCGGGTCTGCAGCATCCACAGGCGCCCGTCCTCGACGGTGAACTCGACGTACTGCATGTCGCGGTAGTGGCGCTCGAGGACGCCGCGGATGCGCGCGAGCTCGGCGTACGCCTCGGGCAGCGCGTGCTCCATCGTCTCCTCGGCGTCGTACGCGCCCGACGCCATGTTCAGCGGCTGCGGCGCGAACATCCCCCGCACCACGTCCTCGCCCTGGGCGGTCGCGAGCCACTCGCCGAAGAGCTGCGGCGCGCCGCTGTTGGGGTCGCGGGTGTAGGCGACCCCGGTGGCGCTGCGCTCGCCGCGGTTGCCGAACACCATGACCTGCACGGTGACGGCGGTCCCGAGGTCGTGCGGGATCTGATTGATGTTGCGGAAGTCGACCGCGCGGCGGTTGTTCCACGACCGGAAGACCGCCTCGATGGACTCCCACAGCTGCGCCTCGGGGTCCTGCGGGAAGGCGCGCCCGCCGTACTCGAAGATCTTGTGCTGGAAGATGCCGACGAGCTCCATCAGGGCGCGGTCGGACAGCTCGCTCTCGGCGTAGGCCCCCTCGCCCTCCTTCTTGCGCTCGAGGAGCTGGTCGAGGACGTCGGTGCGGAGCCCCATCACCACGTCGGCGTACATCTGAAGGAGGCGGCGGTAGGCGTCCCAGGCGAAGCGCGCGTCGCCGTGGCGCGCGGCCAGCCCGAGGACCGTCTGGTCGTTGAGCCCGAGGTTGAGGACGGTGTCCATCATCTCGGGCAGGGTGACCGCCGCGCCCGAGCGGACGCTGAAGATGAGCGGGTTGTCGGGGTCACCGAGGCGCGCCCCGGTCTCGGCCTCGAGGGCCCGCAGCGCCGCCCGCACCTGGTCGCGCAGCGCTCGCGGGATGGTGTCACCCGCAGCCCACCAGGCGCGGCACGCCTCGGCGCTGAGCGTGAAGCCCGGCGGCACCGGGAGCCCCAGGCGGACCATCTCGGCGAGGCTCGCGCCCTTCATGCCGAGGAGGTGGACCAGGGCGCAGGGGTCGGCGTGCTCGCCGAAGGTGAAGACGTACTGGGGGGCGGCGTCGCTCATCTCCATCACCTCACGCAGCGGCCGAGCTGCACCCGACAGCGCTTCTCTTGCTGACAGGCCCGCGTCCCGCGGCACTGCGCGTCGCTCGTCGCGCGGCAGCCGTCGACCCCGAGCGCGCACAGCCCCTCGAGCGCGCACCACTCCGAGCGGCGGCAGTCGGTGCAGGCGCCGGCGCGGATCCCGCAGTCTCCTTGATCCCGGCAGGCGACGGACTGGGCGCAGTCGCCGATGGTGAGCGCCCGGCACGCCAGGCCCTCGAGGCTGCAGTGGCCGAGCTCGCGGCACAGCTCCGAGCTCTTGCAGTCCGCGTCACGGGTGGCGACGCAGACTCCGTTTTGTGCAGTGCAGCGTCCCTCGAGAGCGCAAATCCTGGCGCTCGCGCATTCGTCATCGTGCAGTGCAACGCAGGTCCCCTGGCCGGCGCACGCGGGCCGGTGGGCGGCGAGGTAGTCGCCGTCGCGGCGAGAGGTCTCGGGGCAGCGACCGCCGGGGGCGAAGCCGTCGGGTGGGGCGGAGCACTGGCCCCAGAACGGGCAGGTCACGGCGGATCGCCGGCAGCCGTCGTCGTCCGTGGCGACGCAGGCGCCGGCCTGGGTGGCCGAGCGCCCGTAGAGCTCGGCCTCGGGGCCGCGGGCGCAGCGGGTGGCGGCGTCGCAGGCGGGGTCGGAGAAGCAGCGTTCGCCCGGCTCGCACACCACGACGGCGCCGCACGGGCCGGGCGTCGGCTCACCGCAGGCCGCGACGCCGACGCCGGTCAGGAGCAACGCCCCGAGCAGCGCCATCGTGGGGTGGCGGTCGCCGGTCATGAGTTGGCCTCGAAGGCCGGGAGGATGCCCTCGGCGATGAGCCACAGGTAGAAGGCGACCTTCACGACGCGCGACAGCGAGATGAGCAAGAAGGTGCGATAGCGCATCCCGCCGGCGCCGACCGCCCAGCAGGCGATCGAGTAGGGGATCGGCGTCAGCGCGGCGAGGAGCAGGGTCAGGCCGGCGTAGCGCTGCACCATCTGGGTCACCTCGCGGCCCCGGGTGAGCATGACGCGCTTGTAGGCGCGGGTGCGCTGGAGGCCTCGGCCGATGTAGAAGCCGATGCTGCCGCCGATGAGGCTCCCGGCCGTGCCCCAGGCGACGCACTCCCAGAACGGGATGCCGCCGCGGTAGCCGAAGAAGGTGAAGGCGTCGTTGGGCAGCGGGATCGTGAAGCCGTCCGGGAGGATGAAGCCGAGGGCGATGCCGAAGCCGCCGAGGTGGTCGACGAAGGTCTTGCTGAGCGCGGAGAGCTCGTCCTTGAAGAGGATGAGCGCTGCGAGGACGACGACGACGATGACGACCGTCGCGATGGCCATCTTCCACAGGATGCGGCGCACGTCGAAGACCTCGCCGGGGCGCGGCGGATCAGTCGCGGGCGGGGCGGTCGCGGGGGCCGGGCCCTCGCGCTCGGGGAGCGGCGCATCCATGGTTCGGGGAGGTGTTAGCCGCTGCGACCGTCGAAGGTCAACGTGGAATGGGGGGACCGCGGCGGGCGGTTGGAGGGTCGACGCTTGTCCCGGCGCGGCTGGGACGCCAAGATGGCGCCGCACCCGGAGGATCCGATGACGCGACGTGCCGTGACCTTGTTGCTCGCCTTGTCCCTGTGGCCGCTCGCCGGCGGCGTGGCGGCGGCCGCGCCCGAGCCGACGGTCGAGGATCTCGTGAAGAAGCTCGAGTCCTGCGAGGATCTGGACTGTCCGCCGATCCGCGCGCTGGTGCGGCGTGGCGCCGAGATATGGCCCGAGCTGGCGGTCGGCCTGAAGGACCAGACCGAGATGACGAAGTTCTGGACCCTCGGGGTGCTGAGCGAGGTCGTCGTGCCCGCGGCGCGAGAGGCGCTCGAGGGGCTGCTCGCCGACGAGCCGCTGGTGCGGATCCGGGCCGCGGCGGCGTTCGCGCTGGGGAACATGCACACCCCGGAGGTCGTGCCGGCGCTCGCGAAGGCGCTCGCGGACAAGGACGTGAACGTGCGCTTCGAGGCCGCCTCGGCGCTGTCACGGACGCCGGGGGCGGCGGCGGTGCCGGCGCTGCTGACGGCGCTGCGGGACAAGGACGAGGACGTGCGGGCCGCCGTCGTCGAGGCGCTGGCCGCGGCCAAGGACGCGCGGGCGGTGGACCACCTGCTGCGCCGGGCGGAGAAGGACCCGGCGGCTGGGGTGCGCGGGATGGCGGCCATCGCGCTGGCCAACCTGAAGGCGGCGGCGGCGGTCGAGCCGCTGATGGCGCGGCTCCGCGCCGAGAAGAACAAGCAGGCTCTGGCCGCGGTCTGCTGGGCCCTCGGCGAGCTGGGAGACGCGCGGGCCGTCGCCGCCCTGACCCCCCTCGCGGAGGGCGCGGAGCCGGTCGTCAAGCAGCACGCGAGCGAGGCGATCGCGAAGCTGAAGGGGGAGCAGCCCGCCGAGAGGCCGCCCGCGGATGGGGGCGAGAAGAAGCCCTCGGACGGCGCCGGCAAGCCCGAGGAGGAGTGAGGCGGCGGGTGGGGTGAGCGGGCGCAGCCGCTGCCGCTCACGCAGCCGGCCCGCGCTCACGCAGCCCGCGCCTACGCGAGGTGCGGCAGGAACCAGAGGCAGCAGCCGGCCACCAGCGTCGGGATGAGGGCGGCGAGGAGGAGGCTGAGCGGGGAGATGCCCTCGTCACCGAAGCTCGAGCGCAGGATGCCGAAGCCGGCGGGGTTGGGGGCGTTGGCGATGACGGTGAGCCCGCCGCCGGTGACGGCGCCGGCGACGAGCGCGTACTGGGAGGCCTCGGAGAGGTTCGGGACCTGGGAGCCCAGGTAGGTGAGGGCGGCGTTGTCGGTGATCGCGGTCAGGCCGCTCGCGCCGAGGTAGAGGGGGAGCTCGTTGAGGCTGCTCAGCGTCGGCTGCAGCCACCAGCGCTGGAGCCCGCCGAGGATGACGAGGCCCATCAGGAAGTAGCCGACGAGCAAGGACTCGCGGAGCTTGAGCTCGTCCTGGTACTCGCTGGTGACCTCGGCCAGGCCGAGGAAGAAGAGGAAGATGATGAAGAACACGATGGCGTGGTGGTTGAAGTAGACCACGCCGGCCATCAGCGCGATGTGGAGCCCGATGAGCCAGATGGGCACGCGCTGCTCGGACTTCGGGGGGGGCTGGCTCAGGTCGCCCGCGCGGTCGACCATGGCGATGAGCTCGCGCCTGAAGAGCCACGCGACCCCGAAGGCGTTGATGACGACCGCGATCGCGGCCTTCCAGCCGAAGTGCGTGAGCATCATCCCGATGGTGAGGTTGAACTCCTTGGCGACCATCAGCACCGGCGGGGCGGCGAAGTTCGTCAGCGTTCCGCCGATGGAGACGTTCACGAAGAGCACGCCGATGGTCGCGTACATCAACTTCAGGCTGATGCCCTTGTCGTAGTACCGGCGCTTGAGGAGCAGCGCGGTCACCGTCATGGCCGCCGGCTCGGTGATGAAGGAGCCGAGGAGCGGGCCGACGATGAGGGCGGCGACGAAGAAGCGGAGCCCCTTCGGCAGAGGGAGGATCCGGGCGACGATCTCGATGATCCCGGCGGTGAACTGCAGGATCGGGCGCGTGGCCGAGATGGCCATGATGACGATCACGAACAGCGGCTCGGTGAACTCGACCTTCACCAAGTGATCGGTGCCGGGGACCGTGAATTGGCCCTCGAGGTAGGAGACCGCCTCGTGGCTGCCGTGCATGATGGCGAGCCCGATGATCATCACGCTGGCCCACAGGCCGAACACCACCTCCACCTCGCCGAGCAGGTGGAAGAAGTTCTCGCCTACCGACCCCTGCGGGTAGTTGTGCGCGAGGTGCTCGAACCGCTTGACGCTGAAGGTGTGGAGAATGGCGATGCCAAAAAGGACCGTCGCCCAAATCTCGACCGAACTGGCCAAAGTCGTGCCTCCCAAAACGCGTCACGCCCGCGAGGAGCAATCGGCGGTCCCACGCCAGGGCCGCTGGCCTCGCGACCGCGGTGTCGATGCGCCGCGAGCGCGTGCCTGGACACGCGCTCAGGGCGTGCGCACCATAGACGCTCGCTCGCGAGGCGGTCAATGGCGCTGATCATGGTCCAGAAGCGGCTCTCCACGGGAGAGGCGTGCCCGAAATGCGTGCAGACGGAGGAGCTGCTGCGTCGGCGCGGCCTGTGGGGCCGGATCGACGAGGTGGTGTGGGCGTCCGACGGCGAGCCCGAGTCCCCGTGGATGGCGCTCGCGCGTCGTTGTGGCGTTGCGGAAGCGCCCTTCTTTGTCGTGCGCGACGGGGATCGCGAGACCGTTGTAAGGAGCGCTCTTCAGCTGATCCAGGATCACCTGTTCGGCTCTGTTGCGGCGCAAGATTCGGCCTCCGCGGGCGGGGACGCCGGGCTGGTCACGGGGCTGCTGCGCGGCGCGGAGCCCGAGGCCATCGTGCGCTGGGCTCTCGAGCGCTATGGCGCCGACTGCGCCATCGCCTTCTCGGGGGCCGAGGACGTGGTGCTGATCGACATGGCGACCGCCACCGGGCTCCCGTTCTCGGTCTTCTGCCTCGACACCGGCCGCCTCCACGCCGAGACCTATCGGTTCATCGAGGACGTCCGGCGGCGCTACGGGATCACGGTCGACGTGGTGAGCCCGGACACGGTCGCGGTCGAGGCGCTGGTGCGGGACAAGGGGCTCTTCTCGTTTCTCGAGGATGGCCACGGCGAGTGCTGCGGGGTCCGCAAGGTCGAGCCGCTCGGGCGCGCGCTGCGCGGCAAGCGCGCGTGGATCACCGGGCAGCGCCAGGATCAGAGCCCGGCGACCCGGGGCGAGGTGCCGAGCGCGCAGGACGATCCGCGCGATGGGGCGACGCTGCTGAAGCTGAACCCCCTGGCGCGGTGGACCTCGGCGGACGTCTGGCACTACATCCGAGCGCACGAGGTCCCCTACAACCCGCTGCACGAACGCGGCTTCAAGTCGATCGGGTGCGCCCCGTGTACGCGCCCCGTCCATCCCGGCCAGCATGAGCGCGAGGGTCGCTGGTGGTGGGAGGAGGCGACGAAGAAGGAGTGCGGGCTGCACCTGGGCCCGCCCCGGGAGGACGATCGGCAGCCGGGTTAGAATCGATGCCGATCGCTTGGGTGTAACTCTTTGAATCTAAAGGTGATGCCTGCTGTGGAGGGCGCGGAGAGCACGGGGGGCGCCTCGGTAGGCCCGAGGGTCACAGGGGTCGACATCCGCGTCCTCAGCGGTGAAGAACGGAGCGGTAAGACACCCCCGGGCCTGTAGCTGCGCGGTGCTGCGCTCGAGTGATCGGCGTCGGGCCTATAGCAGGCGCCCGAGCAGCACGCCGATGAACAGGGCGACGCTGGCCGCGGCGGCCATGAGCCACAGGCGCTGCGTCGGCGCGGCGCGGGGCGAGGGTGGGAGCGCGAGGGCCGGGGCCGGCGCGGCGGCGGAGCCCGGCTGCTCGGGGACGACGAGGGGGGAGTCGTGCGCGAGCTCCGCGAGGTGGCCGGCGACCTCCGCGGCGCTCGCGGGGCGCCAGGCCGGGTCCTTGGCGAGCAGCGAGGCGACGAGATCGCGCCACACAGCGGCGTGCGCCGGCGGCAGACCCTGGGTCGGGAGCGCGGGCGGCGCCTCCTTGATGTGCTTGATCGCGATCTCCATCCCGGAGCCGCCGACGAACGGCGGGTACCCGGCGAGGAGCTCGAAGAGCACGACCCCGAGCGAGTAGAGATCGGTCGCTGGCGTGGTGTCGAGCCCCCGCGCTTGCTCCGGTGCGATGTACATCGGGGTGCCGACGGTGAGCCCCGCGGTGGTGATACGGCTCACGTGCTGGTCGGTGTGCGGGAGCAGGCGGGCGACCCCGAAGTCCATGACCTTCACGACCCGCGGCTCCCCCGGGTAGTCGCAGAGGAAGACGTTCTCCGGCTTCAGGTCGCGGTGGATCACGCCCGCCGCGTGCGCCGCCGCGAGCGAGCGGCAGATGCAGACGCCGATGCGGGCGACCTCGGGCGCCGGGAGCGGGCCCTCGTCGCTGAGGACCTGCGCCAACGAGCGGCCGTGGAGGCGCTCGAGCACGAGGTACTGGAGCCCGTCGTCGTCCCCGTAGTCGATGAGGCGCACGGTGTTTGGGTGGTCGAGGCGCGCGGTGGCGACGGCCTCGCGCTGGAAGCGGCGCGCGAGGATCTCGTTGAGCTCGGTGTCGGTGTCCGAGAGCTTGAGCGTCTTGACGACGACCTCGCGGCCTACCGACAGCTGCTCTCCGAGGTAGACGCGCCCCATCGCGCCGCTCGCCAGGAGCGCGTCCACGCGGTAGGCGCCTCCGCCGAGCATTCGCCCTACGTGAGCATCGATCATCGGCTGATTATCGGCTGCTGGCGCGGGACGTCAAACCGTCCCGCGCCAGCCCGGGCTCATCGCAGACCGGCGCGCGCGGCGTTGATCGCGGCCTGCAGCATCTCCGCGCGCTGGTCGGCGTCCTGCCAGGCGGCCTGGACGTCCGCCGACAGCGCCGAGAGCGGGTCGAAGTAGAAGAAGAGCTGCCCCTCCTTCACGCTCGGCGCGGCGTAGACCGAGATGCCGGTCTCGCGGTCGTAGTGCTCGAAGCTGTGCGCGTCGCGCTTACCCCCGCCGCCCATCGCGTCGACGACGAAGGTGGGCGTGTTGAAGCCAGCGGTGGCGCCGCGCAGGCGCTTCTCGAGCCCGAGGGCGGTGTCGACCGTCGTGCGCAGGTTCTCGACCCCGCGGACCATGTCGCACACGTAGACGTAGTACGGGTGGACGTTGACGTAGCCGAGCTTGCGGGTCAGCTCGAGCATCGCGTCGTGGGTGTCGTTGACCCCGCGCTGGAGCACGGCCTGGTTGCGCACGAGGACGCCACGCTCCTGCAGCAGGCGCATCATGTCCTCGCTGAAGCTCGTGATCTCGTTGGCGTGGCCGAAGTGCGTGTGGATCGCCAGGTCCTTGCCGAGCTTGCGGGCGCGCTCGTTGAGCGTCGTCACCGCCTCGGTCCACGGGTCACCGGCCTTGATCCGCATCGGCAGGATCGCGAGCCCCTTGGTGGCGATGCGGAAGCGCCGGATGTGGGGGATGTCGAGCAGGCCGTGGCCGATCTCGAGCAGCTGCTCGGCCTTGAGGCGATACGCGTCGCCGCCGCTGACCACGACGTCCTCGACCTCCGGGCGCTCGCGCAGGTAGCGAAAGGCGCGCGCCCAGCGGTCCTTGCTCGCCCTGATGTGCACCTTCTCGACCTGGTCGGTGTCGAGGCCGACGGCGTAGCTGCGGGTGCAGAAGCGGCAGTAGACCGGGCAGGTGTCGAGCGCGAGGAACAGCGCCTTGTCCGGGTAGCGGTGGGTGAGCCCCGGCACCGGCGCGTCCTCCTGCTCGTGGAGCGAGTCGAGGGTCAGCATCGGGTGATCGGGCTCGAGGTCCGACGCGAGCGGCAGGAACTGGCGCCGGATGGGGTCGACGTGCGGCGCGCTCCAGTCGATGAGCGACAGCAGGTACGGCGAGATGCGCACCGCCATCGGGGCGCGGGCGAACCCCGCCTCGACGTCGGCCACGAAGGCGTCGCTGACGAGCTCGCGGACGCTCTCGACGAGGCGCTTCACGGTCGTGATGGCGTTCTTCTCCTGCCACAGGAAGTCGCCGAAGGTCTCACGATCGACGTCGCGCCACGCCGGGATCTGCTGCCAGAAGGCGTCGCGGCGCGGCTGGCGCCAGGTCAGGGTGGCGGGGTCGACGGCGGGCTTGAGGTGGCGGATCGGGGCCTCGCCGGGCTCGGCCGGCGGCGCGCTGGTGGAAACGGACATGGGGGGCTCCTCGGGGGGGACGTGATCAGGCTGGACGGTGTGCGCGGGGCGCGGCGAGTCTTCGCCGGCTCAGGACAGCACGTCGGGCTGGTGCATCACGGTGAGCTTGAACCACATGGCCGCAGGATTATGGGGGCCGCCCCCGCCGGTGGCAAGCATCGTGTCGCGGCGGCCTGCCCGGCGCGGGTCGCAGCTCGTTCATTGCGTCTCCCGGGCGCCTTCTGTAGCTTCTGCGCGCTTCACCCGGAGACCCCGATGCCGCCCCTCGCTCGCACGCCCCTGCGCCGGCACGCCGCCGCCCTCGCCCTGGCCCTGGCCCTCGCGCCCCTCGCCCTCGCCACGGCCTGCGGCGGCGACGAAGGCGACGGCGCGGTCGCCGACGCCGACGCCCTCATCGTCGACGTGTCCGGCCCGGACACCGCCGTCACCAGCGACGCCGACACCTCGGGGACGCCGCTCGACATCACGCCGCTGCCCGACACGACGGGCGCGGACACCGCCACCGCGGACACCGGCCCGCCGTGCCCCGGCTGCGCCTTCGCGCCCTGCGAGGACAACAGCGACTGCGACAGCGGCTTCTGCCTCGACGGTCCGAGCGGCCTCGAGTGCGCCAAGACCTGCAGCGAGTCGTGCCCGAGCGGCTACGCCTGCCGCGGGATCGCCGACGGGTCGGGCGATCCGACCTTCGTCTGCGTCTACGAGCACATCACGTACTGCGATCCCTGCCGCATCGACAGCGACTGCGAGCTCGGCGTCGGCGGGAGCAGCGGCGCCCGCTGCGTCGACGCCGGGGGCGGGAGCGGGGCTTTCTGCCGCACCCGCTGCGCCGCCGGGAGCTGCCCCGACGGCGCGGTGTGCGAGGCCGCGACCGTGGGCGCCGTGACGCTGGACCTCTGCCGGCCGATCAGCGGGGAGTGTACGTGCTCGTCGCGCGCCACGGCGCGGCTCGCGAGCACGGATTGCGCCACCCACAACGAGCTCGGCACCTGCGCAGGCGCGCGCGCCTGCGGACCGGAGGGGCTCTCCGCCTGCGACGCGGCGACGCCCGCGGTCGAGGTGTGCAACGCCGCCGACGACGACTGCGACGGCGCCACGGACGAGGGCTTCGAGGCGGTCGGGACGGCGTGCGACGGTGACGACGCCGACAGCTGCGCCGACGGGCTGTGGGCGTGCGGCGCCGACGGCGCGCTCGCGTGCGGCGACGACGCGACCGCCAAGGTGGAGCTCTGCAACGGGGTCGACGACGACTGCGACGGCGCCACCGACGAGGACTTCCCCCTCGCGGGGCAGCCGTGCGACGGCGACGACGAGGACAAGTGCAAGGACGGGGCGTGGGCGTGCGACGGCTTCGGTCCGGTCTGCGACGACGATCCCGCCAGCGTCCCCGAGCTCTGCAACGGCGTGGACGACGACTGCGACGGGCTGACCGACGAGGGCTTCGCCGACCTCGGCAAGGCCTGCGACGGCGCCGACGCCGACTTCTGCAAGGACGGGGTGCTCGCGTGCGCCGCCGACGGCCTGTCGGTCGTCTGCGACGACGACGCGGCGTCGAAGGCCGAGCTCTGCAACGGCGAGGACGACGACTGCGACACCGCCGTCGACGAGGGCTTCGAGCAGAAGTTCCAGCCCTGCGACGGCGGCGACGCAGACGAGTGCAAGGACGGGCAGCTCGTCTGCAGCCTCGACGGCACGGCGCTCGTGTGCAACGACGACGCCGCCTCGCGCGTCGAGCTCTGCAACAACGTCGACGACGACTGCGACGGCGCCGTCGACGAGGGCTTCGTGGGGCTGTTCACCCCCTGCGACGGCGCCGACGCCGATCGCTGCGACGACGGCGTGGTCGTGTGCAGCGCCGATCAGCTCGGCACGGTCTGCACCGACGACGCCTTCTCCCGGGTCGAGCTCTGCAACGACGTCGACGACGACTGCGACGGCGAGACCGACGAGGACTTCCCGACCAAGGGGCAGCCCTGCGACTCGACCGCCGACGCCGACCTGTGCCTCGACGGCGTGTGGGCCTGCGCGGACAACGCCATCGCGTGCAACGACACGCTCCCCTCCAAGGTCGAGGACTGCAACGGCGTCGACGACGACTGCGACGGCAAGACCGATCTCGCCGACCCCGACCTCGTCCCGCTGCCGAACCCGGTGCAGCTCGGGGCCTGCGCCGGGACCACCCAGCTGTGCGGTCCGAGCGGCTGGACGCCGAACTACCCGGCCGGCTACCTCGCCGCCGAGACCCCGGACGGCGCCTACTTCGACGACAACTGCGACGGCATCGACGGCGACGCGGCGCACGCCCTGTTCGTGGCCCCGGGCGCGAGCAACAACGCCAGCTGCTCCAAGGCGAGCCCGTGTGGCGCGATCACCTGGGCCATCACCAAGACCAGCGCGAGCAAGCGCCAGATCTACATCCAGGCCGGGACCTACGACGAGGTCGTGATCATCGACCGCGAGGTGCACCTCTACGGCGGCTACGACGCGAGCTGGGTCCGGCGGCCCTACAACGAGGCCGGCCACAAGGTCATCATCCGCGGCGCCAAGTACGCCCCCGACGCGCAGTACATGACCGTGCGCGCGCGCGGGGCCACCGCCTCCCTCGACGACCTCGTGCTCGAGGGCGCGAGCCCGGCGAGCACCGAGCGCAGCGGCGGTCGTGGCCTGTCGAGCTACGTCGTCCACGCCGTCAGCGCCAACCTGACCCTGACCCGGGTCGAGCTCGTCCAGGGCGACGGCGCCTCCGGGGGCCCGGGCGCGGCGGGCCAGAGCGCACCCTCGCTGACGGCGCCCGCCAAGGCGGCGGCGGGCGGGGCGGGCAAGGAGAGCTTCAACCTCTGCGACGACTCCTCCCGCGGCGTCGGCGGCGGCGGGCAGAGCAACGGCTCGTGCGCCACGGGGACCAAGGGCGGCACCGGCGGCTCCGGCGGCACGATGGACTCGGGCTGCACCTGCGCCTTCGGCGCCTGCGTCTGCCTCGGCAGCGACTGCAACGCGCGCTCCGGCACGAACGGGACCTCGGGCAGCGCCGTCTCGGGGGTCAGCGCCGGCCCCTACGGCAGCGGCAGCAGCGTCTGCCAGACGCCGAGCGGCGGCGGCGGCGGCGGGGCCGTGAACGGCACCGGCGGTGTGCTGGGGCAGGGCAGCGGCGCCCTCGACGGCGACTTCTGGTTCGGCGGGGCCGGGGGCGCCGGGACCGTCGGCAAGGACGGCGCCGGCGGCGGCGGCGGCGGCGGCTCGGGCGGGTGTGACACCTCCGAGATCCCGCTCCAGAACT